>CALVHW010000010.1 GCA_944328905.1 uncultured Clostridia bacterium
GTCGAGTGGGAGGGCTGCACGCACCCGTGCGTTTGTTCCGGGCGGAAAAACGCGCCGCCCACATCCGTTTCGATCATATATTAAAACCCGTAATCGCAATACACGAAATCAGCGCCGCGGCGCGCATAAAATTCGGCGAGGCGGAGATCGTTTACCGTATGCACGGCAATTTTTTTGCCGCGCACGCCGCCCGCATACGCCTTTCTTACCCAGTTGCGTTCGCTGAGCACGATGGTGGTGACGCGTTCGTCGCCGCCGAAATACCGCTCGATCTGCCGGCGGCTATAATTGGCCTTGTAGTTCGTGAACCAGTACTCCCGGAAAGGAACGCCGTCGAGCGCCTTTAAGTCTTCCGCGCTGTACAGTTGCACGATCATGCGGCTGTACAGGTCGATGTCCGCCGCCTCCGCCAGCCGCAGAAGTTCGTTTATGACGGGCAGACTGTTTTCCTCTTTGGTATCGAACACGATGCGAAGATCGGGAAACTCGTGCAGCAGATCCATCACCTGCGCCGCGGACGCGCCCTTTACCCCGCCGGGGAAATTTATGTTCTGAAACTGTTCGAAGGTGGGTTTATTCTGCATGGAATAGCCGCCGTACTCGAACAGATGCGAGCATACCAGCGCGCCGTCTGCCGTGAAGGCGAAATCGATCTCCATATATTCGCGCCCCGCGGCGTATTCGCGCGCAAGTTCGTAGCTGTTGAGATACTGCCCGCCGCCGGCCGCATGGATCACTTCGGTAAAGTTTGCGCCTTTGACGGGCGCGAGAAACACGATGTTCCACACCGCGCAGACGAGCGATGCCGCGAGCGGAAAGACCGCCGCCCATTTGAGGCGCCCCGATGCCGATGCGAGAAAGAGAACGGCCGCTGCGGCCGCAACGAACTCCAGAGCAAATGCCGCCCAGGCGTACCGCGGATCCGCTTTGAATAAGCAGACCTCCATAGCGATCGCCGCGAGCAGCGCCGCCGCACCGATGCAGACAGACCATTTTGCTTTTTTGTTCACCGTTCTACCCCTGTTTTCATAATTCCGACACTTTTTATATTATATAACATTGAAAGTCAAAAAGAAAGCGATTTGCCGGCAGTTTTCCCAAAAAAACGACAAAAGCGGCAGGAAAAATAAGGCAATCGGCGAATGCGCCGCAAAATCATTTGCCAAAAGCGGAAACAAGCGTGTATAATACTTCGAAAGGAAAAAGCTATGAGTCTGAAAGAGAAAATAAAACGCTCGCGCTTTGCTTTGAGCTGCATATTTTTTGCGGGATACGCCGCTTACGCCGTCTATGCGGCGTACTATTACCGCACCTTTCGCAACGCTTTAAGCATCGCGCTGCTCGCGCTGATCGCCGCCACGTTCGCGCTCACGGCCACGGTCACCTTTGTAAGTTACCGCATCAACCTCAAAAACAAACCGCGGCCGCGCCTGCACCGCTTTATAAAAATCGCCAAATACCTTTCGCAGCTGCTCTCTTCGGCGGTGACGATCGGCCTGCTCGTGACCGCCGTGCGCAACACCAACGCCTTTTCGCTCGTCATCGCCGTAATAACCATCCCGTTTTTGCTCATCGGGCTGTTCGTGAACGTGCTCGCGGAGTACTTCGAACGCAGATACCCGAACGGATTCGGCAGGCGCGTGTACATTCCGAATATTCCCAAAGACGAGGAAGGAAACGACGTGGATCTGACCGCGGCGATCGCCGCGGCAGACGGGCTTTCCGCCGCCAGAAAGACGGGGCGCAAACGCTGCGGCGAATAGTTCGGAAAGGGAAATTTTTTCGTCCCCCTCGCAAAATATTTGACAAAAAGCGCGATGACGTATACAATAAAAGTACCGCGCAGGCGGAAAAATAAGGAGGTGTGAAAATGTTCAAAGGATTGGAAAAAGTGTTCGACATCATCGGCGAGATCCTCGCGGTGGTCATGGTGGTCGTGTTCGCGCTGCTCATCATCAATGCGAATTTCAGTTTTCTGCCCGACGCCGTGCTCAACGTATTCGAGGTGATCCGCACCTACGGTTCGCTCGTACTGATCGCCGTGGTCGGCCTGGAAGCGATGGCAAAGAGGAATTTCATCTTCCAGATCATTTTCCTCGCGCTGCTGGCGCTGATCGTGGTGTTCCTGTTCTTCCCCGGAACGTACGAAAACCTGATCGGACTGGTCAAATAATTTTTGAAACGAACGAAAATAGGCGGAACCAAACGTTCCGCCTATTTTTTTGCGCTCTCATTTCGCCCCGCAAAAAGCGCGGTGCGCCGAAAATAAGATAATCCGCATAAAAACACCGCCCCGAAATCACTTTCGGGGCGGCTTCGCTTCAATTTGTTACTGCGCCTTGGTGTAGACGCTTACCTGCTTTTTGTCTCTGCCCAGTCTCTCGAACTTCACGACGCCGTCGATGAGAGCAAAGAGCGTATCGTCCTTGCCGATGCCGACGTTGTTGCCGGGATGGAACTTGGTGCCGCGCTGGCGCACGAGAATGTTGCCCGCGAGCACTTCCTGGCCGTCGCTGCGCTTTACGCCGAGGCGTTTCGCCTCGCTGTCGCGCCCGTTGTGCGAAGAACCCGTTCCTTTTTTATGAGCAAATAAACTGATAAGAATCATTTTATTTATCCTCCTGTTTCCGTTTCGCCTTGCACCCGCCGCTGCGGATGCGCCCAAAGCGCTTTACAGCGTGATCTTTTCGATCTTGACCGCGGTGAAGGGCTGGCGGTGCCCCTGCTTTTTGCGCTCGTTCTTCTTGGCCTTGTACTTGAAGACGATGATCTTCTTGTACTTGTCCTGCGCCTCGACTTTCGCCGTCACTTTGGCGCCGGCCACATCTGCGCCCGCTTTGATCCCGTCGTCTGCGGAAACCATGAGCGCTTTGAATTCGACCGTATCGCCCACCTGCGCATCGAGTTTTTCAACGCGCACGACGTCGCCTTCGGAAACCTTGTACTGTTTGTTTCCGTTTTCAATGATCGCGTACAAAATGCTTTACCTCCTCTAACCAGTCTCGCCGTGTGCATAGGCGGCGCAAAAACGCGCGCTTAAAAAGGCCCGCTCCGAGCGGCTCGGGTGTTATAATAACATACGCGCAGGAGATTGTCAAGCGATTTTGCGGCTTCCCGCACAAAATTCGCGTTTGCGGCATACAAAGGCGAAAGCCGCGCATACTGTGTGCAGGCCGCCTGCACTGCGGCGCGGCCTGCCCGAAGGAGGTTTAGATATGGCAGACACCAAAAAGGCGAGCGAACTGCTCGCGGAAGTATACCGCAACGCGCACTACGCGCTGCAATCGATCGCGGACATTCTCCCCGAAACGCAAGACGAAAAACTGCGCGAAGAACTGATGAAAATGCACGAGGGCTACGAGCAGATCTCGGGCAAAGCGGCGGTGTACGCGCGCGACAACGGCATCGAACTGAAAGAGCCGGGCGCCGTGAAAAAGGCGATGATGTGGAGTTCCATCAAAATGAGCACCCTGAAAGACGATTCGAGCGAGCACATCGCCGAAATGATGACGCAGGGCACGGTGATGGGCATCACGGCGCTCTCGCGCTCGCTGGGCGAGACCCGCGAGGACAGCGACGACGAGATCGTAAAGATCGCCGAAGAACTGCTGCACATGGAACAAAATTACGAAGAAACGCTGAAAACATACCTGTAAACGGTTTTTCCGCGCGATGCGTCTGCAAAAAAGCGCGGAAAGAAAAGCGCGGGCACCTTTCAAAATCGGCGCAGAACCCAATGCACCGTTCCGCAACTTCGCCCGCCGCCCGGGCGGCAACGAAAAACAGTACAACGGCACAAAAGGGCCGCGGCGCGCATTTTTGCGCGCCGCGGCATTTATATATGGCGGCGGATTCACTCCACCGTGACCGATTTGGCGAGGTTGCGCGGCTTATCGGGATCGTACCCGCGCCGCCGGCACATATCGCAGGCAAACTTCTGCAAGGGTATGACGGCAACGGCGGGCATGAGCGGTTCGGGCAGCGGCGGCAGAGCCACGAACACATCCGCCGCCGCGGCGAGATCCCGGTACTGCGAAAGCAATACGGTGACGCCGCCGCGCGCCTTCACCTCCGCGAGCGCGTTGCAGGTTTTGGGCGCGAGCGCGCGCACCGTGCACGCCGCCGCCACGGGAAACCCCTCCTCCACGAGCGCCAGCGTGCCGTGTTTGAGTTCGCCCGCCGCGTACCCCTCGGCGAATATGTAGGCGATCTCCTTGACTTTCAGCGCGCCCTCCATCGCCGTGACCACGTCCTGCCCGCGGCCGAGAAAATACATCCCCCGCGCGCCCGAAAATTGCTCTGCCAATGCGGAAACGTCGCAGCCGAGCGCCGCGCGCGCCGCCTCGGGCAGGCGGTCGAGTTCGCCGAACCAGGCGGGCAGGCGCGTCTGCTTGAAAAAGAGCGTCTGCGCCGCGAGATACCACGCGCACAGCAACTGGCATACATAACTCTTGGTGGCCGCCACGGCGATCTCCGGCCCGGCGTGCAGCAGCAGCGAAAAATCGGCGAGCGCCGCCAATGACGAGTGCGCCGCGTTGGTGACGGCGACGACATACGCGCCCCGTTCCTTTGCCCCGCGCGCCGCTTCGAGCGTATCCGCCGTTTCGCCGCTCTGGCTGATCGCCACGAGCACGTCGCCCTCGCCGATGAGCGGACCGCGGTACCGAAATTCCGATGCCGTATGGCACAAAACGGGTATTTTGACCTCTTCTTCCACCATGTCGCGCAGAGCGAGCGCGGCGTGGTAGGCGGTGCCGCAGGCGACGGCGAACAGCCGCTTTGCCCCGCGCAGCGGCCGCGCACAGGGCGCAAAGTCGGTTCGGCGCAGCGATTTCAACGTATCGGCGAGCGCCTGCGGGATCTCGGCGATCTCCTTTTCCATGAAACTCCCCTCCCCCTTTTCGGGCAGGGCAGACTGCGCCGCCAGGCGCACGAACGGCCGTTCGATCTCCTTTCCGTCGCCGTCGCAGAGAAAAATTTTTCCGCCCGCGATGCGGATGAACTCGCCGTCGCCGGCCGGGCAGAAGAACTCCGCCTCGCCGGCAAGCGCGGGCACGTCGCTGCAAACGTACAGCGCGTTTTTGCCCGCCGCCGCAACGAGCGGACTCTTTTTGCGCGCGCAGACGATCTCGCCGGGGAAATCCGTGCAAAGCACCGCGACGGCGTACGAGCCTTCCAGCCGCGCGCAGGCGTCGCGCACGGCGGCAAAAAAATCCCCTTTATAACAGCGGGAAACGAGCCGCACGATCACCTCGCTGTCCGTTTCCGAAACAAAAGTTTCGCCGGCGGCAGTGAGTTCTTCGCGCAGCGCCGCGTAATTTTCCACGATGCCGTTGTGCACGAGCGCGAATTTGCCGGCGACGTGCGGGTGCGCGTTTACGTCAGACGGGGCGCCGTGCGTGGCCCAGCGGGTGTGGCCGATGCCCGTGCTCCCGGAAAGGCGCGTACCATCCAATGCGGACACGTACCCCCGTTTTTTGCGCACGGAAAAGCCGTAGCCGCCGCGCGGGCGGTTTTTGCGCAGCAGCGCGATGCCCGCCGAATCATACCCGCGGTATTCCAGCCGCCGCAGGGTGCGGAGCAGTTTTTCATAACATCCCTTTTCGGAAAAACAGCCTGCGATGCCGCACATTTTACGCCTCCGACCGCCTGATCTCTTCGCACACGCGCTCGGCCGCCGCGCGGGCGGCGGGCATATCCTCCGCCTCGGCGAACACGCGCACCACCGGCTCGGTGCCCGACGCGCGCACGACCAGGCGGAACACGCCCCGCCCCGCGCATTCGACGGCCGCGCGCACCTCCTCGTTGCCGAGCACGCGCACTTTGTCTTTGACGCGCACGCTCACGTTGTACTGCGGGAACAGCCGGATATCCGCCAGTTCGGAAAACTTTGCCCCGCCCGCCAGCAACTGCGCCACTTGCAGCGACGAGAGAATCCCGTCGCCCGTGGTGGAATATTCAGCGAGGATGATGTGGCCGGACTGTTCCCCGCCCACCGCCGCGCCGCTCTTGCGCATGTATTCGGCGACGTATTTATCGCCCACGTCGGTGCGGGCGAGGCGGATGCCGGCGGCGCGCAGTTCCCTTTCCGCGCCCGTGTTCGTGTGCGCGGTGCCCACGGCGAGGTCGTGCGGCAGTTTCCCCTTCGCGCGCAGGTCTTTGGCGAGGATGCACAGAATTTTGTCGCCGTCCACGAGGTTTCCGCGCTCGTCGGCGGCGATCAGGCGGTCGGCGTCGCCGTCGTAGCAGAACCCCGCGTCGGCGCCCTGTTCGACGACGGCGGCGCGCATCTGCTCGGGGTGCAGGGCGCCGCAGCCAACGTTGACTTTGCGCCCGCTGCGGCTGCGGCCGACGACGTACAACTCCGCACCCAGGCGCGCAAACACGCGCGGCGCGATCTCCCCCGCCGCGCCGTTGGCGCAGTCGAGCACAAATTTTTTGCCGGAAAGCGGCTTTTCGCAGCAGGAAACGAGAAAATCGGCGTACGCCCCGCGGCGGGAAAGCGGATACCGCCTCCCGCAGCGCAGTGCCGAGGCGAAGGAGTACTCGTCAAAAAACCGTTCGGTGTACTCCTCGTCCTCTTCCGACAGTTTGCAGCCGCGGAAATCGAACACTTTCAGCCCGTTGAATTCGGGCGGATTGTGCGAGGCGCTGACGACCACGCCGAAATCCGCGCCGATCTTCCGCACGAAAAAGGCGACCGCCGCCGTGGGCAGAACGCCGCCGTCGCGCACGCTGCCGCCGCCCGCGCACACGCCCGCTTCCAGCGCCAGCGAGAGCATATCCGACGAGGTGCGCGTATCCCTGCCCAGCACGACGAGCGGCTTTGTTTTCAGCCTACACAGCGCATTGCCCAGCGCGAACGCGGTGCGCGCCGTGAGTTCTTCGCCCGCCACGCCGCGGATGCCGTCCGTTCCGAAATAATTACGCATCGCTCCCTCCTTTTTCCGCATCCGTTCCCGCCGCGGAGTTCTCCCCTGCGGCTTTCTGCCCCGCGCCGTTTTCCGCAGCAATTCCCGCCGCGGAAACTTCTTTTTGCGCTTTTTTTCGCAGAACGTAGGCGTATTTTTGCGACATTTTTCCGTTTTCCTGCTGGCGGGCGCGGCCGATGACGAAGGCGCCCGCCGCGACGTCGCGCGCGACCGTCGTGCCGGCGGCGATGTAACTGCCGCTGCTGATCTGAACGGGCGCCACGATGTTGACGTTGCTGCCGATAAAGCAGTGATCGCCCACCGCCGTGCGGCTCTTTTTTAAGCCGTCGTAATTGCAGAACACGGCGCCGCAGCCGATGTTGCAGTTCTCGCCGATTTCCGCATCGCCTACATAGGCGAGGTGGCTGACCTTGGTGCCGGCGCCCAATTTTGCGTTTTTGATTTCGGCGAAATCGCCCACGCGGCAGTTTTCGCCCACGTCGGCGCCGGGGCGCAGGTACGCAAACGGCCCGATGCGCGCGTTTTTGCCCACCTTCGCACCCGAAAGCACGCTGGCGGTGAGGTGCGCCCCCTCGCCCACCTCGCTGTTTTCGACGATGTTGTTTGGATGCAGCACGGCGCCCGCGCCGATCACGCTTTCGCCGAGGATATGGTTATTGGGGCAAATGACGGCGCCCTCGCCGATGCGCGCGGTTTCGGACACGGTGCACGTTTGCGGCGACATGAGAGTGTAAGCCATAGCGCCTCCTGAAAGAAAAATCAGTACCATACTATGCAGCCGGCGGGCAAAAAGTTTTCGGGCGGCAGGCAAAAAAGCCCGCACGCACAAAAACATCCGCCCAAACGCCTGCGGAAGGGTACGCCCGTATGCCCAAAAAGGACTCTTCTTCCGCGTGTAAAAAAATTCGCCCACAAAAAACGCCCTAAGGGCGCCCACAAAAAGCGCCGGAATGACGCTCTCGCCCCCGACAAATGCGAAAAAAGCGTCGAGCACTCGTATAAAAACGCCCGTGCGCGCGCAAAAGGTTTACATTTTGCAAAATTTCGGCTATACTTTGGGCATGAAAACAAATCTGATCTTTGTAAACGGCACGATGGGCGCGGGCAAAACGGCGGCCTGCCGCGCACTGCGCCTGCTGCTGCCGAACAACGTATTTCTCGACGGCGACGACTGCTGGAATATGCACCCGTTCACCGTAAACGACGCCACAAAGCGCATGGTTTTAGACAACATCGCCGCGCTTTTAAACAACTTTTTAGCCAGCGGGCAGTTCGAAAACATCCTCTTTTGCTGGGTGATGCACGAGCGCGCCATTGTAGACGAACTGCTCGGCCGCCTGCGCGGAGATTTTGATTTTTCCCTCTTTACACTGACCTGCGAAGAGGGCGAACTGCGCCGCCGCCTGCAAAAGGACATCGCCGCCGGCCTGCGCGACGAGGGCATCGTCGCCCGCAGCCTCGAACGGGCAACGCACTATAAAAACATGGGCGCGGCGGTGATAGACACCACCCGCCTGACGCCCGAAGAGACGGCGCACGCCGTTGCGGATATCCTGCGAAAAAAATCCTCCTGAATCTTTTCCGCCTGAATGTAATTTTATCAATTTTTCATAGAGGCGTTACGCAATTTTCAAACGAATGCGGCATTATTAAGGGGCAACAGAGGAAAATTGTTTTTAAATGTCCCAAAAAATGTCGAAAAGCGGCATATTTGTTCATAATATTCGACTATTCACTGAAAATGTTTGCTTGTTTTTCGCATATGTGTTATAATAAGCAAAGTAACGGGCCGCACGTACCCGCGGATGCGGGAACAGAATGCCCGGTGAGAAAAATTCGGGACACGGAAAAACAGAAAAAGTTTGGATAGGTTTGCCGGACGGCAAACCGGGAAGCGGAGAAGAAGAGATGAATAAAATTTATATCGGAGTGAAATATTCTTTGGATTTTTTGATCGCGCTCGCATTTGCGGCGGCGCTTTCGCCGGTGATGCTGGTGATCGCCGCGGCGATCAAAGCGGAGGACGGCGGCCCGGCGATATTCAGCCAGTGGCGCACGGGCGCGGGCGGCAGAAAATTCCGCTGCTACAAGTTCCGCTCGATGAAGAGCACGGACGTATCGTACGACAAAGACAAGCGCGTGATCGCGGACACCAACCCCAACCTTACCCGCGTGGGCAGGTTTATACGCAAATTCAAGCTCGACGAGCTGCCGCAGCTGTTCAATATCATCAAGGGCGATATGTGCTTTATCGCACCCCGCCCGCTCCTGCCCGTGTTCGACACCGACTACGAGGACTGGGAAATGGTAAAATTTGAAATGCGCCCCGGCCTTACGGGGCTCGGCCAGGTATGCGGCAACGGACATTTGAGCATCAAAGACAGAAAGTATTACGACGTATATTACGTGATGCACGTTTCGCTGTGGCTGGACATCAAGATCGCCTTCAAAACGGTGGGCGTGGTGCTTTTCGGCGAAAAGCGTTACCTGCGCCCCGTTTCCGAAACGGAATACAGGCGGCTGAAATGCGCCGTGCGCAGGCGCTACACCGTAAGCCCCGAAACGGTTGCCCATCTCCGCCCCTCTTCCCTATCGTGATCATGGGGCGGTTCGTTCTGCCGGAAAAATACCCCGTAAACGTTGCGCAGATCGTGGGCAATGCGCAACTGGGCGGCGTGGTTTCCTGTTTGCTCAACTACTACCGGTACGTCGACAAATCGAAGTACCGGTTCGATTTTATTACCTACGGCCCCTCGCAGTTTGATGAAAGTGTGTGCCGCATCGACGGAAACGCACGCATCCACTATATCGCGCCGTTCGACGGCGCTACTTTTTTGAAGGCGGCCTCGCAGCTGAAAAATATACTGCGCCGCGGCCGCTATGCCATTGCGCATTCGCACCTGACCACCCTTTCTGCCTTTGCGCTCCCGGCGGCCAGAAAGGCGGGCGTACCCGTGCGCATCTGCCACGCGCACAGCACGTTCGACAGACAGTCTGACCACCACACCGTCAAGGCGATCCTGCGGCCGTTCGCGGCGCGCTGCGCCACGCATCTGATGGCGTGTGGCAGGCTCGCGGCGGAAAACCTGTACGGAAAGCGTGCGGACGAGGCATATATCCTGCCCAACGCGGTGGATCTGAAACGCTTTTCCCCCGAAGGGCCGGCGGCACCCAAAAACGGCTACACGATATTGTTTGCGGGGCGGTTCGCCCCGCAAAAGAACCTGTTCTTTTTGCTGGAAGCCTTTGCGCGCGCCCTGAAAATCCGCCCGATGACGCTCGTAATGCTGGGCGACGGCGCCCAGCGCGCCGCGCTCGAACAGCGCGCGCGGGAACTGGGCATCAACGCCAGCATCCGCTGGATACCGCCCGGCGAAACGGCGCCGTGGTACCGCGCGGCGGACGTTTTTGCGCTGCCGTCGCTGTACGAAGGCCTGCCGATGGTGGGCATTGAGGCGCAGGCGGCGGGGCTTTGCTGCCTGTTTTCCGACAAGGTGAGCCGCGAGGCCGATGTCGGAACCGGGAATGAATTTCTGCCGCTGGACGCAGAGATATGGGCGCAGGCGCTGGCAAAGCCGCGCACCAAACAAAACAACACCGAAAAACTGCGCGCGGCACATTTCGACATCGAAACGGAGGCTCACCGCCTTTCCGATTTTTATGACATGGCGCTCCGCGGCAAATTGCCGCCCGAATGCAACTGACGCACGGAGAGATTCATGAAAAAAGAAAATACCGTTACCAGGCGCCCGGCACAGCAGATGTACCTGCTGCGGCTGCTCGTGCGGCGCAACATAAAAAACCAATATTACCGTTCGTTCATCGGCATTTTGTGGACGGTGCTGAATCCCCTGCTCAATATGGCGGTGATGGCGTTCGTATTCATCAACCTGTTCGGCAACGAGGGAATTGCGCTCGATTACCCCGTATACGTGCTTTCCGGCAACATCATCTTCGGAATCATGCGGGCATCCACAACGGGTTCGCTGCCCTGCCTCGTAGAACAGCAGGATATGCTGCAAAAGACGAATGTGTCCATCGGGCTGTTCCCGACGGCGAACGCCTTTTCCGCCCTGGTCACCTTCGGGTTCTCGTTCATCGCCCTGCTCATCGTGATGCTGTTCCGCTGGTTTGCGGGCGCATACACCTTTACCTGGGAGATCGTGCTCACCGTGGTGCTGCTGCCGGCGATCATGCTGTTTTCGCTCGGGCTTTCCTACTTTTTGAGTGCGCTGTACGTATTTTTCCGCGACCTCAAACATATCTATTCGGTGATCCTGACGCTGTGGACGTACCTGACTCCCCTCTTTTACACCATCGACGCGCTGAAAAACCAGACGCTGGAAAAATTTATGAAACTCAACCCGATGTACCACTACGTGGAATACTTCCGCGACCTGCTCATCGGCACCGTGCCTTCGCTGGAAATGCACATCGTCTGCTACGGGTTCGGCATTGCGATGTTCGTCATCGGCTATGTGTTTTTATCCGCCGTGCGCAACCAGATCGCGGCGCGGCTGTGAGGAACGGATATGGAAAACAACGCTAATCTTTCCGCGCCCGCCGAGCGCGACGTACTGCTGGAAGTGCGCAACGTTACGATGAAGTTCACCAAATACGAAGTGGGCGTGGATTCGCTCAAAGAACTTGTCGTGCGGGCGCTGAAAGGCGACCTGAAACGGGAAAAATTCATCTGTCTGGAAAATATAAATTTCTCCGTCCGCCGCGGCGAGGCGGTGGCGCTGATCGGCCGCAACGGCGTGGGCAAGAGTACGCTGCTGAAGATCGTTTCGGGCATACTTAAACCGACGGAAGGCTACGCAAACACTTACGGCCGCATCTCGCCCCTGCTGCAGCTGGGCGCGGGATTCGACGGCAACGCCACGGGCATGGAGAATATCTATCTCAACGCCGCCATCCTCGGCTACACGAAAAAAGAGATCGACGAAAAGCTGCCCGCCATCCTCGATTTTGCCGAACTGGGCGATTTTATCCATTCGCCCGTAAAAACGTATTCTTCGGGTATGCTGGCGCGCCTGGGCTTTTCCATCGCCATCAGCATGGAATCGGAGATCATGCTCATCGACGAGATCCTCGCCGTGGGCGACATGGCGTTCCAGCAGAAATGTTACAAAAAACTGGAAGAGCTGCGCGCGAAGGGGCTGACCTTCCTCATCGTTTCGCACAGCGACGTCGTGGAAAAACTGTGCGACCGCGCCATCTGGATCGAGCAGGGGCACATGATCGCCGACGGCGACGCCAAAACGATTTTTGAACAATATACAGAGGCGATGATGCACCCGGCTCAGTCCGGCTGATAACAAACGGCTCACTGCGCAGGCTGACGGCCGCGCAGACACTGCAACGATGCAAAGAGGTCTGCGTGCTCTGCCGGCGTTGCGGAAATAACAGTGCGGCGCACAGCCGCGGAGAGAATTATGGCACATTACGATTATTTACTCGTCGGCGCGGGGCTTTTCAACGCCGTGTTCGCCGAACACGCCATGCGGGCGGGCAAGACCTGCCTGGTCGTGGAACGGCGCAGCCACATCGCCGGCAACATCTATACGGAAAAGCGAGAGGGCATCGACGTACACGTTTACGGCGCGCATATCTTTCACACTTCTGACGACGAGGTGTGGAATTATGTGAACCGCTTTGCGAAGTTCAACGGGTTCGTAAACCGCGTGAAGGCGAACTTCCGCGGCAAAATTTACAGTATGCCTTTCAATATGTACACCTTTGAGGCGCTCTGGGGCGTGAAGACGGCGCAGGATGCGCAGGCGATCATCGACGCGCAGCGCGCCGACCTTGCCGGAAAACAGCCGCAAAACCTCGAAGAACAGGCGATCAGCCTGGTGGGGCGCGACGTGTACGAAACGCTGGTGAAGGGCTACACCGAAAAGCAGTGGGGCCGCCCCTGTTCGCAGCTGCCCGCCTTTATCATCCGCCGCCTCCCCCTGCGGTTCACTTACGACGACAACTATTTCAACGACAAATACCAGGGAATCCCCTGCGACGGCTACACGGCCATGGCGGAAAAGATGTTTGCAGGCGCGAAAATTTTGACGGACACCGACTATTTCGATTTTATCGAACATACTTCCGATACCTTCGGAAAAATCGTATACACGGGACGCGCGGACGAATTTTTCGGGTACAAGCTCGGCAAACTCGAATACCGTTCCCTGCGGTTTGAAACGGAAACGCTGGACGTGCCCGACTTTCAGGGCAATGCGGTGATCAACTACACTGCCGCCGAAGTGCCCTACACGCGCATCATCGAGCACAAGCACTTCAACTTCGGCAAGCAGCCGAAAACCATCATCACGCGCGAATACCCCGCCGCCTACCGCGAGGGCATGGAAGCCTACTACCCGGTAAACGACGAAAAGAACGGCGCGCTCGCCGCCGCGTACGACGCGCTCAAAGCCGAGCGGCCGGACGTGATTTTCGGCGGACGGCTGGGCGAATACAAGTATTACGACATGGACAAAGTGATTTTAAGCGCCTTCCGCCTTTGCGAAAAAGAAAACCTGCGCTGAAGGCGGCATCAGCGAGGCGCGGTTTTCCCGAAAAGGTACACGGATATGCAGATCAAATTGTCGCCCGTGGGCAAAGCGGAACTTGCCGCTTACAAAAAGGATATGCAGCACGCCTTTCAGATGGGCACGGTGAATGTATTCGGCGAAACGGATAAAACCGTGCTCCCCGACGGGGATATTGAAGATTCTCTCCGCAAAAAGGGCGCGATCGCTTACAAGGCGGTTGCGGACGGCGAAACGGTGGGCGGCGCCATCGTCGTTATAGACGAAAAAACCCGGCACAACCACCTCGATATCCTCTATGTTAAATACGGCGTACAGAGCAAAGGGATCGGGCAGGCGATCTGGAAAGAGATCGAAAGGCTGCACCCCGACACGGAAGTGTGGGAAACGGTAACGCCCTACTTCGAAAAACGAAACATCCACTTTTACATCAACCGATTGGGTTTTCATGCGGTGGAATTTTTCAACCCCATGCATAAATCGCCGGAAATTCCCGATGACATGATCGGCGGCGATTATTTTTTCCGTTTTGAAAAAGTTATGAACGGCAGCGCGAGGCAGGATATGCGCCGGTAACGGCAGCCGCCTTCGTACAGCCGCAAAGCCGCAATTACGCCTTTCGCAGCATACTTAACCCTGCGGCGGCGGTTCATCACAACAAAAAACAGGCACATACCCGAAGGTATGTGCCTGTTTTTTGTTTCTGTACAGTATTTTATGCGGCCTGCGATACGTCACCGGGCTGATCGCTCGGCGATTGCTGCCCCTGATCGGGAGTCGGCGAAAATCCGGGCAGGTCTTCGTAGTCTGCAAGGTCGTCGGGCAGGTCCACGGTCACCGCCCCGAATTTAACCGTCGCGTTCAATTTGGCAGTCGCTTCCACGGCGGGGATTCCGCTCTGCGCGTTCGCTTCCATCGAGAGCGCGACATCCGCGCTGACCGCCCCGGCGACGAGCGCGCCGTCCTCGCTGATTTCCAGCGTAAGCACAATGTCCGCTTTGGTAAATTCGACGGGCAGTTCGGTGCCCTCGGGGGCGCCCATGATCTTCAACACCAGCATTTCGATCGTCTTTGCAGACGCGGTAAAGCGGGCTTTGATGCCTTTGCACATATCCACTTCGAACTTAACGCCCATTTCTGCGAGCGTCGCTTTGAATTCATTCACGTCTTCATCACTGATGGCGGGCGTCTGCGCGGAATCATCTTCCGCCGCCGCGCTCATGGTCGACGCCGTAACGCCGGGCTTCGCGCTCGAACCGCCGAAAATGCCGTCGAGCAGGCTCCCGATCATATCGGCGCTGATCTTGCCTTTCATGGCATCTTCGCCCACGGTAGCGTCGAGATAGAAATTCGTTTCGTCCGCATAGATGTTGCCCTTTACGCTGGTGTCGATCGCAGGAATCTCCAAATCGGTCATCTCGGGAACTTTTGCACTCGCGTCGATGGTTACTTTCATCGCCACATCTTCCTCCGCTCCGGCGGTACCCGATTTTACAGACAGCGCCATCGACAGTTTGGAAAGTTTGAGCGAAATGTTCTGCGCCTCATCGCCGCTGCCGATCGTTGCGGAAATGTCCGCATTGGCGTCCGCCGAAATGCCGATCTCCTCATCGAAACCGGGGAACAGCTTCTCCTCGTCGGACACGGCCGCCATAAAGGTCTTGTAGTCGTCATCCGTCGCCTCCGTGTAGTTGCCGGAGATCGTTCCGGTTCCGTCGTTCGCGGAATCGTCGTTCGCGGAATCGTCGCAAGCAGCCAGCAGTCCGAACGAGCAGCAAAGCACGAGCGACAAAAGCATTGCCAAAAACTTCTTCATACTTTCTCCTTTTGCGCCCATAGGCGCGGTTTATTTGTACTTTCATTATACCAAATAATAAAAATTTGTCAAGCGAAACGATAACTTTATTGTAAATAATTCATAACTACCCCGAAAGCGCGCAATCTATGCATATTTCCGATTTTTATAATATTTCGCACCCGTCCAAAATATACTAACGGAAAGGAGTTTTTTATGAAGACGATCGCGCTCACGGGCGGGGGCAGCGCGGGGCACGTTGTTCCGCACCTGGCACTGCTGCCCGAACTGAAAAAGCATTTCCGCGTCATATACATCGGCACGGACGGCATCGAAAAAAGTATGCTTGCCGGCAGCGGCGTCACCTTTTACACCATTTGCGCGAGCAAACTGGTGCGCGGTTCGCTTTTGAAAAACGTGACGCTGCCCTGCCGCCTTATAAAGAGCGTGCGGCAGGCGGGGCGCGCGCTCGAAGAGTGCGGCGCCGACCTCGTGTTTTCCAAGGGCGGCTACGTTTCGCTGCCCGTGGTGCTGGCGGCCAGGCGGAAAAAACTGCCCGTGTTCTCGCACGAATCCGACTTCACGCCCGGCATCGCCAACAAGATCATTTCGCGCCGCTGCACGGCGGTATTCACCAGCTTTCCGGAAACGGCGAAGATGCTGAAAAACGGCGTGTATTCCGGTTCGCCCGTCCGCCCGGCCCTATATGCGGGCGACCGCGCGGCCGCCCTGCGAAAATACGGTTTTTCCGGCAATAAACCGGTGCTTTTATCCTTCGGCGGCGGCAGCGGCAGCGCGGCGATCGGCGCCGCCATCGAAGGCGCGCTCCCCCGCCTGCTCGAAACCTTCGACGTTTTGCATATTCGCGGAAAAAACGGCAATGTGCCCGCAAAACACGGGTACGTACCACTCGAATTTGAGCCGGACATGGCGTCCGCCTATGCCTGTGCCGATTACGTTCTTTCGCGCGCGGGCTCGAACACGGTGTTCGAACTGCTGGCTTTGAAAAAGCCGGCGTTGCTCGTTCCGCTGGAAAACAAGCGCTCGCGCGGCGACCAGGCGGAAAATGCGGAGTACTTTGAAAAGCGCGGGCTTTGCAGGGTACTGCGCGAAAAAGACCTTGCGCCCGAAACGCTTTTGCAGGCGCTCGCCGCGCTGGAAAGAGATTCCGCCCTCAAAAAAAGGCTGGCGCAGTGCCGCCTGCAAGACGGCAACGAAGCCATTCTCGCCGCCCTGCTCGCCGCGGGTGCGGACTGAGCGCCGCCGGCGAAAATAAAACTCGTACAACTTCAAAGTTGCCGCCCGCAAACGCGGCACCACTTCAAAATATCTCCCCTAAAAAAACACCAAAAAACCGCCATACCAAAGCGCGGCACAACATCTACCCCCCCCCAAAAAAAAAGAATAAAACGCCAAAAGCCGCCGCCCCTTTCGGAGCGGCGGCCTTGTTCTTTGCCGATCGTCTATACGCTGCGCGTGCAGCCCAAACTGATGAGCAGGGCGCCGTCTACACTGCGCATCGTGTTTTCGGGCAGCGCCCCGATGCGCTCTTTCAAACGGCGTTTATCCAGCGTGCGGATCTGTTCGAGAAGGATGACCGAATCTTTTTGCAGCCCGTAACTGCTGCCGGATATTTCGATGTGCGTGGGGAGCCTCGCTTTGGTCATGCGGCTGGTGACCGCCGCGGCGATAATTGTGGGGGAATATTTGTTCCCGACGTCGTTCTGCACGACCAGCACGGGGCGCACGCCCCCTTGTTCGCTGCCCACCACCGGGCTGAGATCCGCGTAATAGAGTTCTCCCCTTTTGATTTCCATATTGCAACCTCGCAACTTATCTTTCGGAAAACCCCTCCCCTCTCATTATATGTAGAGCCATGCCGTTCGGTGTTTTCCGTCAGTACAAGTATTGACGGCTGTGCAATTTTTATACTCGATTTTCCCTTTCTTCGCAGAGGTATATTTTTGAAATTTCGGCCGCGCGGTTTTCCGCTTGCGCCGCGAATAAAACGAGAGGTTTCGCGCGCCGCTCAACCGAAAAACTTTCCGCCTATTCTTTGCGCATCAAAGAAGTTACGGCGCGCGGCAGACAGGCGATCACGTCGGTCGCCGTCGCGCTGTATTCGTTGGAAGGGTATTCGGCGGCGTACCGGCCCGCCCTGCCCAGCAAAAACGCGGCGCAGGCGGCGCTGTCGGCGGCGGAAATGCCGCGCGCGGCGAGCGCCGCCGCGATGCCCGCAAGCACGTCTCCGCTGCCGCCCTTGGCGAGCGCCGGCGTGCCTTCCGTTATAAACCGCCCTGCCCTGCCGTTGGTCACAAAACAGGTGTGCGATTTCAGCAGCACCACCGCCCCGTATTCGGCCGCAAACTGTTTGGCGAGCGCAGGCCCGTTTTTGGCGACCTCCTCTACGGACTTCCCGCACAGGCGGGAAAATTCTTTCAGATGCGGCGTGAGCACCACGCGGCAGCTCTTTTCTTTGAGGATATCCACCCCGTACGCGGCGAGCGCGCCCAGAGCGTCGGCATCCAGCACCAGCGTGCCGCTGTATTCGGAGAGCAGCAGCGCCACGCAGTCGTACAGCGCGCGCGAAACGCCGCAGCCCATGCCGACGGCGACGGAACCCGCATTCGCAGCGAGCGTGCGGAGAAAATCCTCGTCCGCGCGCAGCGCGCCGTTTTCCGAGGGCGCCGCGGTGAGGATGGCCTCGGGCAGTTTGCCGATGTAATGCGGATAAATTTCCTCCGGCACGCACAGTTGGGTATAACCGCAGCCGCAGCGCAGCGCGGCCGCCGCAGAGAGGAGCGGCGCGCCCGTGTACAGGCGGCTGCCCGCTAAGATCGCCGCCCTGCCGAAGGTGCCCTTGTGCGTATTTTTTTTGCGCGGAGGAAAAAATTTGGCGAAATCCGCACTTTCGCAAAGTTCGGCAAAGGGCGGGGCCGTGACCTCGATGCCGATGTCTTTGCGCACGGTTTTTCCGCATACGTCCGGCCCGTTTCCGATCAGGTGCCCCACTTTCAATTCGCCGACCGCCACGGTGACATCCGCATTCACGCAGGAAACGAACGAGCCGTCGTCGCCGTTCAAACCGCTGGGGATATCGGCGGAAACCACCTTGGCCCCGCAGGCGTTGATGCGCTTGACCGCATCGGCAAAGCGCCCCTCGGGCGCGCCGTGAAAGCCGGTGCCGAACACGGCGTCGATCACAACGTCGAACTTTTCTTCGGGAAAGGAAGAGAACACCTCGCCGGCAAACTTTTCGCGCTGGGCGGCGCAGTCGGGCGAGAGGATGTCCGTCAGCGTGAACACCGCCGCGCGGTAGCCCTTTTCTGAGAGCAGGCGCGCCGCGCACCAGCCGTCGCCGCCGTTGTTTCCGCCGCCGCACACCGCCAGAACCGACGTGCCGCCCGTTTCTTGCAGCAGTTTTTCCGTTTCCTCGGCGATCGCCGCGCCCGCGCGCTCCATCAGCACCTGTGAGGCGACGCCCAGTTCCTGTATCGTGTACTTATCCGCCGCGCGCATCTGCGCGCAAGTGAGAACCTTTTGCATACTTTTCCCTCTTTATTTTTCGAAAATACGGCAGGCGCTCCGCCCGCGTTTACACGCCCCCGGCCGCTCCGGCTTTGCCGTACCCCGGCCGTTGCCCGCCGCCCGCGTTTATACGCCCCGGCCGCTCCGGCTTTGCCTATGCCGCACCCCGGCCGTTGCCCGCGCCTTACTCTTCTTCCTCTTCCGGCCCGCCGCGCAGGCTTTCGAGCGCGGCTTTGGCGGTGTCGTAATCGAACCCCTTGCTCATCAGATGCCTGTACGCTTTGGCGAGGTTTTCGCGCGTGAATTCGCGGTTTTTCATGTACTTGGCAAGCACCTTGGCGGCGGCGTCCTCTTCGCCTTCCAGTCCCGCAAGCGCCTCTTCGGCGGTGCGCTCGTCCACGCCCCGCTTTTTCAGTTCCAGGACGATCAGCCGCGCGCCCTTATCCTTGCCCGCCGAACGGATGTACTGGGCGCAGTATTCGGCGTCGTCCACAAACCCGTAGCCGCGCAGTTTTTCCAGCACCTGATCGCAAACCGCATCCACGTACCCCTTTTTTTTGAGATAATCGCGCACCTGCTTTTCCGTTTTCATGGAGGCGGAAAGGTGCGTCATCGCCTTATCGAGCGCCTGCGAAGTTTCGTTTTCCGCCTGAATGGCGTCCAGTTCCGCAAGGTCGACCTGCTGCCCCGCTTTGAGGCGGTGCGCCAGCGCCGTTTCCAACTTCAGACCGCAGTAAAAGCGGCCGTCGACGTAAATGTTGCAGCGGTCTTTGTCTTTGACCTGCGGCGTGATCGCCGTAATTTCGGGCATACTCCCCTCCTTTTCCGTCTTCACTCTTCTTCCCGCCGTAAACGGATCATAAACGATTCCGGGCAAAAATTCGGTACACAGTTTTATACGTTTATTCGGCTGGCTTATATAAAACAATTCCGCACCTTTTCGGGGTGCGGAATTTCCGCCGCGGAACGCAACAGCGTTATTCCGCAACGACAAAATCGATCTTACCGGTCAGTTCCTGCGGATAGAGCGCGGCAAGCCTTTCGCCTACCTGTTTGAGGTAGCCGTCGTTCTTGTGCAAAAACATCAGCCTGGGCGGCTCGCGGCGGGTATCGAACTTAAAATCGTACCCGACCGTCGAATCGAGGCAGCACATTTTCAGCCACCGCCGCACGAGCGACTCCATCCACATAAAATCGTCGCTCTCGGCGTCGTTGTCCTGCAAGATATTCAAAAACAGGTCGGCGCGCTCGGAAAAATCTTTCCAGAACTTTTTTATATACTTATCTTTCGGCTTTTTCGGGAACCACTTTTCAAACATTACAGTTTTACAACCCACCCGAATTTATCTTCGATGCGCCCCGTCTGGATGCCGGTGAGCGTATCGTACAGCCATTTGGTGATGTCGCCCATCTTTCCGCCGTTCACGGTGTAATCGACGCCCTTGTATTCCATCATGCCGACGGGCGAAACGACCGCCGCCGTGCCCGTGCCGAACGCCTCGTTCAGCGTGCCGTTTTTCTGCGCCTCGATCACCTCGTCGATGGAAACGCGGCGCTCGCTCACCTTATTGCCGTGCGCGCGCAAAAGTTCGATGCTGCTCTTGCGCGTGATGCCGGGCAGGATGGAGCCGACCAGTTCGGGCGTGACTACCTCGCCGCCGATGACGAAGAACATATTCATCGAGCCGACTTCTTCCACATACTTCTTTTCGTTGGCGTCCAGCCAGAGAACCTGGTCGAAGCCCTTCTTTTCCGCCTCTTCGCCCGCCTTCAAAGACACTGCGTAGTTGGCGATGCACTTGGCCTCGCCCGTACCGCCGACGGTGGCGCGGGTGTAAAAATCTTCCACGAGCAGGCGCGTGGGAGCCAGTCCGTGCGCATAGTAACTGCCCACCGGCGAAAGGATGATGAAGAACAGGTATTCGGTCGCCGCGTGTACGCCGAGCATCGCGTTGGTGGCGATGATGGACGGGCGGATGTAGAGCGCCGTGCCCGGAGAAGTGGGGATCCAGTCTTTTTCGATCTTCAAAAGTTCGAACAGGCCGTCGAGCACCACTTTTTCGTCGATCTGCGGGATGCACATACGCTCGGCCGAGCGGTTCATGCGCTTGAAGTTCTCTTCGGGGCGGAACACGCGGATCTCGCCCTTATCGTTTCTGAAAGCCTTCAACCCCTCGAAAATGCCCTGCGCGTAGTGGAACACGGTCGTGGCGAGGTCGAACGGCACGGGGCCGTACGGCTCGATGACGGGTTCCTGCCAGGCACCGCCCGTGTACTTCATCGTGAGCATATAGTCGGTGAAGATCTTGCCGAAGCCGAGTTTGCTCTCGTCGGCGGGTTTTGCTTTGAGTTTTTCCGCTTTGATGAATTTCATGATACACACTTCCTTCTATACGGGCGCAAAGCGCCTTATTTTCTTTGTAATATTATAGCACACGGCCGCAAAAATGTAAACGATTTACAAAACGGATTATTTGAATAGCGGCAATCGGTTTTTTAAATCGCCGTGCGTTATCCTTTTGACCGCCGCGCTTTCATTTTATACGCTGTGCGCTTTTTGACCGCCGCGCCCTTTCAAACGATTATTTTTGCGCCGCAGTTTTTTATTCGCCGCCCTCTTTTACGGGAAAGGGAAACAGGTACTCTTCCCCCGATTCCGCCGCAAGCCTGCCCGCCATAAAGTTGCCCGCGTCCGCCAAAAACGCATCGGCGGCGGCGCTCTTTACGGCCACGCACACGCGCACGTCGGCGGCGTACTGCGTGTCCTTTACCGTGCAGTCGTGCGAGGCGAAAAATTTTTTCAGCGCGTCGAAATTTTCGTACGCCACCGTGAAAAACAGTTCGCGGCAGGGCGTGTATTCGCGGATGTCCGCCCCTGCGAGCGCCTCCGCCGCCGTGGAGGAATAGGCGCGCACCAAGCCGCCCGCACCCAGTTTGATCCCGCCGAAATAGCGGGTGACCACCACGGCCGTCTGCATGAGTTTTTTGCTGCGCAGCACTTCTAAAATGGGCATGCCCGCGGTGCCCTGCGGTTCGCCGTCGTCGGAAAATCGCATGAGGTTGCCGGCGGCGTCGGCGATGAACGCAAAGCAGTTGTGCGTGGCGAGCGAATGCTGCGCGCGAACCTTTTCGACGAACGCGCGCGCCTCTTCTTCGCTCTCCGCGTGCGCGCAGTTTGCGATAAAGCGCGACCGCTCGATGACCTTTTCGTATGTTGTCGCCGAATACACGGAAAGATAGCTCTTCATGGTTATAAAACAGATGTTATATACTCATTCGCGCAAGCAAAACCGCGCTTTTGCGCAGCGCACCCCTATTTGCCGATCCCTTGCCTTACGGAAAGGGTGAAGGCAGCGCGCATAATAATGGTGAGCCCCCAAAAAGCGCGCTGCCGAGGGGAAAGCCGTTCGGGTTTCCCCTCCAATCGCAGTAAATTGTTGCGTCAGCACGAAACAATTTACGCGAGCAACACTCTTATATGCGTTTTTTTGCCCTTATGCAGCACAAATTCGCCCTTTTCTTTGGCGGATGCGGGGATTTCGGCATTCACGTCGTCGATCTTTTCCTCGTCGATCTTCACGCCGCCGCCCTCGATGAGCCGGCGCGCCTCGCTCTTGGATTTCGCCGCCTTCGCCGCGACCAGCACGTCCGCAACGGTAGCCGTGTCCGCGGGGATCTCCGCCACGGGCATATTCTCCGCATCGCCGCCGAACGCCGCCTTTGCCTTGGCCTGCGCGTCGGCCGCCTTTTCCTCGCCGTGCACCATTTTGGTGAGTTCGAAGGCGAGTTTCTCCTTCGCCGCGTTGATGCGCTCGTCTTTGTGGGCGCACAGGTCGGCGATCTCTTCCAGCGGCAAAAACGTCAGAAGTTTCAGGCACTTTTCCACGTCCGCATCGTCGATGTTGCGCCAGTACTGGTAAAATTCGTAGGGGCTCGTTTTGTTCTCGTCCAGCCACACGGCGCCCTTGGCGGTCTTGCCCATCTTGCGCCCGTCGGAGGTGGTCAGCAGCGTGAACGTCATGCCGTAGGCGGGTTTCTGCTCCTTGCGGCGGATGAGGTCGACGCCCGCAAGGATGTTGCTCCACTGGTCGTCGCCGCCCAGTTCGAGTTTGCAGCCGTATTCGCGGTTCAACAGCAAAAAGTCGTACGCCTGCATCAGCATGTAGTTGAATTCGAAGAAGGAAAGCCCCCTCTCGTAGCGCGTTTTGAAACACTCGGCGGAAAGCATCTTATTGACGGAAAAATGCACGCCGATCTCGCGCAGAAAGTCGATGTAGTTGAGGTTTAAAAGCCAGTCGGCATTGTTGACCATGACCGCGCCGTTCTCGCCGTCGAATTTGATAAAGCGCGCCATCTGCCTGCGGAAGCATTCGCAGTGGTAGTCGACCGTTTCGCGCGTCATCATCAGGCGCATGTCCGTGCGGCCGGAAGGGTCGCCGATCATGCCCGTGCCGCCGCCGATGAGCACGATGGGCTTGTGCCCCGCGTCCTGCATGTGCTTCATGGCGATCAGCTGCATAAAGTGCCCCACGTGCAGCGAATCGGCCGTGGGATCGAACCCGATGTAAAAGGGCACGCTCTCGCTGCCCAAAAGTTTGTAGAGTTCCTCTTCGTAAACGGTCTGTTTTATAAATCCGCGTTCGCGGAGAGTATCCATGATGTTTTTCATTTTTGTGTTCTCCGTTTGTTGCTTTCTTGCCGATATTCTAACATAATAAAAAAGTTTTGTAAACATATCCGGGCGCGCCGCGCGCGATTTTTCAAAAAAATTTGCCATAGCACGCGCAAAACACCCCGCAAAACTTGATAATTTTCCCATGATGTGGTATAATTTTTTCGGTAAATCCAAAAATCAAACGGTCAAAATTCTATCGGAGGAAGAAAAATGCAATATTCACGCGAAGTTGAAGAGATGATTTGCGTTGCCAAGGGCCCCTACCACGGCCCCGCCCCCATCCCCGAAGAGGGCAAATGGGTGCAGGCCAAGGAGATCAAGGACATCTCCGGCCTCACGCACGGCGTCGGCTGG
>CALVHW010000011.1 GCA_944328905.1 uncultured Clostridia bacterium
ATTTTGCGGAGCGACCGCTTGCGGGCATTTATGCAAAATTGACGAAGTTGCGCGACAACTCCGTTGTCGCTATGGTGCGATTTTCGGACGCGCAAGCAGATTATTTTAAAACAATTTACCGTACGGCATTCCGTCCCGGGGTATGGGGCAATCGCCCCATATTGGCTTTTAACCCTGCGCGCAGTGGTTAGGAGTAAACCCGCAAAAGCATTTCCGCGCCCTTTATAAGCCAATATTTGCTAAATCTCGCGAACGGCGGGCGTTTTCCCGCTGACAAAATTCGCAATTCAATTAAAAAAGCGGCATACGCCGCATTCAACCGTTTAGGTGCTGACAGGTAACTTTTATGAAAAACCAACTGCTGGCAAAATTTTTCAGGTATTCACTGCCGAGTATGCTGGGTATGCTCGGTATGTCGTGCTATATATTGGCGGATACGTTCTTCATTTCGCGCGGCATGGGCACGAACGGCGTGGCGGCGCTCAACCTTGCCATGCCCTCGTACAACTTAGTGCACGGCACCGGGCTGCTTTTGGGCATCGGCGGCGCTACGAGGTTTTCCGTACTCAAAAGCCGCGGCGATCACCGCGGCGCCGACTCGGTTTTTACCAACGTGTGTATGCTCGGCGTGCTGTTTTCGGCAATGTTCGTGGTCGTCGGCGCCCTGTTTTCGCGGCAACTGGCACAGCTTTTGGGTGCGGAAGGGGAAGTTCTGGAAATGGCAGACGTTTACCTGCGCGTGATGCTGCTGTTCGGGCCGGCGTTCGTTTTCAACGATATTCTGGTATGCTTTGTGCGCAGCGACGGCTCGCCCAAACTTTCCATGGCGGCGGTGCTCACGGGCAGCCTTTCCAACGTGCTGCTCGATTATCTCTTTATTTTCCCCTGCGGCTGGGGAATGTTCGGCGCCATTCTCGCCACCGGTCTGGCGCCCTGCATCGGCATCTGCATCAGTTCGCTGCACTTTATCCGCCGCAAAAACAGGTTCCGGCTCATCGCGGTGCGGCCGAATGCGCGCCATATGCGCACCTGCCTCGCGCTCGGGCTTTCGTCGCTGGTCGAACAGATCTCCGCGGCGGCGGTCGTCATCGTGTTCAACTACATCATTTTGGGGTTGGAAGGCAACACGGGCGTGGCCGCGTACGGCGTGGTGGCGAACATTTCGCTCGTGGTCATCGCGCTCTTTACCGGCCTTGCGCAGGGCGTGCAGCCGCTTTGGAGCCGCGCGCACGGCGAGGGCGACGAAAAGGCGGCGCACTCGCTGCTCGTTTGGGCGGCGGTGTTCGCGCTCTGCCTGTCTGCGGTCGTTTATGCCGCGGTGGCGCTGCTCGCCTCGCCCGTTACGGGGATATTCAACAGCGAAAACAACGCCTTGCTGCACGCCATCGCCGTACCCGGGCTGCGGCTGTACTTTATCGCGGCGCCGTTTGCGGGGCTGAATATCGTGCTTTGCAGTTACTTTGCCGCCAGCGAGCGCGCGCTGCCGTCGCAGATCTTATCGCTTTTGCGCGGACTGATTTTGCTCATACCCGCAGCGTTCGGATTTTCCGCGCTGTGGGGGATCACGGGCGTGTGGCTGTCTTTTCCGGCGGCGGAATTTCTCACCGCGGCGGCGGGCGCGGCGTGCCTGGTTTTACTGGGGAAAAAGGCCGCTCGCCAAAACGAGGGGATCTGAAAAACCGGCACTATTTATAATAGGAAAGAACCGCGCGCCGTGCGGTGGTTTCTCCCTTAAATCTCGGAAAATTGTTTTGTCTGTTCAAAACAATTTTCGAGAAACACAATCACTTGCGTTTCCGCAAACCACGCTTTGCGGAAAAAGCCCCCAATTTGCCGAAAACATTCGGCTTTTGCGGAAAGAGTGAATGCGCGCGATTATAATTTTGAGAGCCATTAAAATATCACGCGCAGAGAGAAAACAGGCGGCCAAGCCCGCAAAGCGGACGTGCCCGCGGGTTTTCTCTAAATATCAAGCAAATATCCGCATCTCTTTTGCGGAGATTGGCGCGAAGTATAAAATTATTTATTCGCGCAAGGGAAACCGCGCTTTCCCGCAGCGCACCACCATTTGCCGACACTTCGGCTCAAGGGAAGAGGGTGAATTTTTGCCCGTTCTATAATCGAAAGCCCATAAAAAGGGCAAAAAGAGGGAGAAAACGCCGATAGGCGCAATGCGCCGTGCGGTGGTTTCTCCCTTAAATCTCGGAAAATTGTTTTGTCTGTTCAAAACAATTTTCGAGAAACGGAATAAGAAAGGTTTACATAAACCCGTTTTTGCGGTATAATGAACTACGCAAGTCCCGCAGCGGTGCGCAGGTTCGTCATAGCGGATCAGCGCTGATCGCGCGCGGCAGGCAAAATTTTTTTTCGGCGGGAAAGAATGGCTACTTACAAGACAAAAGAATCGATCAAAGAACGCACGCAGTCGTTTTTTTCAAAATTTTCCGGCTTTGCCAGGGCGGCGTTCGTGCTCGTTTTGGCGTTCCTCGTGCTCGGCCTTGCCACCATCGGCACGGCGCAGTCGCCCGGCCGCGCCTTCTATGCGGAGGACGGCGCAAAGGTCGTGTTTTATCTCAATTACCAGAACAGCAAAAAACTCGACAAAGTTTATATCAACGTGGGCACCATGTACACGGAGGTAGGCGCCACCGAGCAGCTCAATTTCCGCCGTGCGAGCACCTCCAACCTGTCCGAGCCCCAGTGGTCTACCACCTATCTCGGCAATGTAAAGGTGGGCAACATTTATTCTTCCGACGGTTCCGCCGCAAATTCTTCCAACTACAACTGGGTGGAACTCTTCGACCTCGGAGAATACGAAGGCAACGCGAACCCGCTTTCCACAACGTATAAACTCATCGAAATCACCTTCCCTTGCAACATGCTCGTCAACGAGGTCGTCTTTCTCGACGAAGACGGCAACGTGATCCCCGCCTACGTCACGCACGGAGATCTCGAGGGGGTAGTGAGCAACTGGGAGGCCTTCCGCGGTGTATTCTATCAGAACGAGCATTACGCCGAAGGTCAGGAGGCGCCTCGTGGTTATTTAGACGTTTCTTCCCTCGTCGACGCGCAGGATTCGCTGCGCACGGGGAGCACCGTCTATGCGAATTTCACGCAGGACGAGATGTACACGCTGATGCAGATCGACCATATCCTGCTCGGCAACTTCAACGCGAACGGCGTGTTCACGGGCAATACAGACGTAGGCCCGCTTTCGGTGCTGCTGCCCCTGCTGGGCGTGCTCATTTTCGGCAAGAGCCCCTTCGGCCTGCGCGTCGTGCCCGCGCTCTTTGCGGCCGCACTCGTCGCCGCGGCGTACTTCCTCGGCAAAAAACTGTTCAAAAGCGACGGCTACGGCTTTCTCACCGCCGCGCTCGCGGCCCTCGGCGGCACGGCGATCGTGGTGGGCAGGCTGGGACTTTCCTATTCGGCGCTGGCTTTCTTTGCCGTGTGCGCCTTCCTGTTCATGTATAAATTCTTTGAAGACGGCATCGACGGCGCCTATCCGGTAAAGAGCGCGGCAGGCAGCGTGCTCGCTTCGGGAATCTTCTTTGCACTGGCGTTTGCCGCCGATCCCAAGAGCGTGTGGCTGCTGCTGCCGCTGCTGTTCATGTTTGTGTGGGGCGTCGTTCGCAGGTCGCGCGCGCACCGCGAAGAAATGCGCGCCGTCCGCAAAGAGATGAGCGATAAAAACGCGCACGAACCTTCCGAAGAGGTCATGCTCGCCAACATCGAAGAGTGCGAAAAGCGCGAGCGCACCCTTACCGCCGTTTACGGTTACGAAAACAGAACGGTCTGGCTGTTCTTTGCTCTCGCGTTCGTCGTGGCTACGGCAATGTTTGCCGTGCTCGCGGCACTGCCCTTCAACTTTACTTACGTCAAAATGTACGAGGCCGATCCCTCGTCGCCCTCGATGGGCATCTTTGCGCTCATCGCGCAGGCGCTGGGCGATGCGTTCAGCGTCGGCAACGTCACGCAGTTCTCCGCCGCCAACGCGTCTTCTCCGTTCGGCTGGCTGATCGGCTACAAGGGCGCCACGCTCTTTTCCGCTTCATCCGATGCGGTCTATTCCGCACTCAACGTGCAGGCGAATATCGGCATGACTCTCACGGCGCTCGTCGGCCTGATCTTTATGGCGTCGTATGCGGTGCTGTACTTCGCCACCGGCGGCGCCAAGGGCGCGTATGCTTCCGAACACGCGCCGCGCGCGCTGCTGCTGTTTGCGGTGCTGGGGCTGGTGGTGCTCGCCTCAATGCTCGCGTATGCGTTTGCGGGGCAGGTTTCGGCGGTCAATGGCCTGACCTTCCAGGTGTTCTATTTCCTGTTCATACCGCTCCTGTTCTACACCTGCGGCTTAAATGACGGCAGCGAGAAAAAGAAGGTTTTCGGCATCCGCATGAACGTGACGGCGAAAGTGCTCGCCGCGGTGTGCGCGGTGTACGCGCTGCTGTTCCTGCTGTCGGTGCCGAGCTACTTCAACATCCCCGTGGCGCCGCTCGCCGCCGATATCTGTTTCGGCTGGACGAGCCTGGTAAGTAACGGATTTTTCCGGTAATATAAAATTCCGCCCGCGCGGGCGGAATTTTCCGTTTTTTGCGGATACGTTTGCCGCAAGGCCCTGCCAACGGCTGCGGCGGGTAAACGCACGGTGTGCGCCGCGGCATGGGCGCCGTGCCCGAGCGACAGCCGAAACAGGGGCGGCGCGCTCAATATGTGGCAGTGCGTGGACGGCCGCACCAAAAGGCGGCGCCGCAAAAAAGTCCGCCGCGCCCAATATGACGCGCAGCGAAAGAGGAGGGAATATGCTTTCAAAGGTATGCAGTTTTGCGCTTTCCGGGCTGGAAGGCGTGCCCGTAGAGGTGGAAACGGACATCAACAACGGCCTGCCGTCGTACGAACTGGTCGGCCTGCCCGACGCCGCCGTCAAGGAGAGCCGCGAGCGCGTGCGCTCGGCGCTGAAAAACAGCGGCAAAAAGTTCCCTTCCCAAAAAATCACCGTCAACCTCGCCCCCGCCGACCTCAAAAAGGAGGGGAGTTATTTCGGCCTCGCCCTCGCCGTGGGCATTTTGAAGGCGCCCGAGCAGCTGCACGGCGCGGATATTTCCGGCACCGTGTTCCTGGGAGAGCTGGCGCTCGGCGGCGATCTGCGCCCCGTGGCGGGCATCCTGCCGCTGCTCATATCCGCCAAGGCAAAGGGCTATAAAACGTTCGTCGTTCCCGCGGGCAACGCCAAAGAGGCGTCGTACATCGCCGGCGTCACGACCTACGCGGCCGAACATCTCGAACAGGTGGTGGCGCATTTGACGGGCGAAGAGCGCCTGCCGCCGCTGCCCGTGCTCGCCTACGAGGGCGCGCCCGCCGAGCCGGGGCGGTTCGACATGGCGTTCGTAAAGGGCCAGCCGGCCGCCAAGCGCGCGCTGGAAGTGGCCGTGGGCGGCGGGCACAACCTGCTGCTCGTGGGGCCGCCCGGCACGGGCAAAACCATGCTGGCGAGGTGCATTCCCACCATCATGCCGGATATGACCTTCGACGAGGCGCTGGAAGTGACTAAAATCCACTCCGTGGCCGGCGTTCTGGGCGGCGAGGGCATCGTGCGCACGCGGCCCTTCCGTTCGCCCCACCACACGGCAACTACCGTTTCCATGTGCGGCGGCGGCACGCGCACGGTAAAGCCGGGCGAAATTTCGCTCGCGCACGGCGGCGTGCTCTTCCTCGACGAAATGCCCGAGTACCACCGTTCCACGCTCGAAGCGCTGCGCCAGCCGCTCGAAGACGGCGTGATCACCATCACCCGCAGCGGCGGGGCGGTCACCTATCCCGCCAACTTCATGCTGTGTGCCAGCATGAACCCCTGCCCGTGCGGCAACTACGGCAGTGCGGATAAGGTTTGCACCTGCACGCCCGCCGCCATCCACAAATACCGCTCGCGCGTGAGCGGCCCGCTGCTCGACCGCATCGACATCCAGGTGGAGGTGGACAGCGTAAAATACGAAGACCTCGCCTCCGAAAGCGCCGAAGAGAGTTCCGCCGAAGTCAAAAAGCGGGTGGAGCGCGTGCGCGAAGTGCAGCGCGCGCGGTTCGAGGGGCACCCTGGCGTGCATACCAACGCGGATATGGGCGAGCGGGAAATGAAGGAGTTCTGCGCCCTCTCCGCCCGGTGCGAAAAGATTTTGCGCACCGCCTTCGAGCGGCTCAAACTTTCGGCGCGGGCGCGCTCGCGCATCGTAAAGGTGGCTCGCACCGTGGCCGACCTCGCCGGCGAAGAGGACATCCGCCCCGAACATCTGCTCGAAGCGGTTTCCTACCGCAGTTACGACAATTTCGGCTGACGTACCGACGTTTTTTGAATCAGCGCGGCGGTTTTGTGAGAAAGGCACGGCGGTTTGTTTTTCGGAACAAAGCGGCGTTTCGCAACGGATAGGGGAGTAAGAATGTACACCGATGAGGAGCGCGCCGAGATCTGGCTGGATTCGTTCGGCGCGGAATACAACAAAAAGATGTGTCTCGCCGAACGGGCGAACACGCCGCGGCAACTTGCGGCGCTGTTTTCCGAGCGCTTGGCAGAGGCGGAAGCGCTGGTCGGCGAAAAGATCGCCGCCAAAATGAAAAAATCGCTGTGCGGCGGGTACTTTGCCGCACTATTGCAAAAATACGAACAGAAGGGCATCGCGTGCGTGAGTTATTCTTCGCCGCTCTATCCCGAAGACCTGCGGCAGATTCCCGATCCGCCGCTCGTGCTGTACTGCAAGGGGAATGTGCGGCTGCTTGCCGAGCGCAAGTTCGCCGTGGTCGGTTCCCGCCATACGCCGCCGCAGATCATGAAGATAACCGAGCGCTACGCGGCGGAGCTGAGCAAACATTTCGTCGTCGTTACGGGCATGGCAGACGGCGGCGACAGCGCCGCGCTTGCGGGCGCGCTGCCTTCGGGCAAAGCCATTTCCGTGCTCGCCTACGGGTTCGATTTTGTGTATCCCGAATGCAACCGCGCCCTGCTGGAAAAAACGGCAAAAGAGGGCCTGCTCGTCAGCGAATACACGCCCGAAGTAAAGCCGCGCGGCTACCTGTTTCCGGCGCGCAACCGCGTCATCGCGGGGCTGTGCGAGGGCGTGCTGGTGGTGAGCGGCGGCGAAAAGAGCGGCACGCGCATCACGGCGGATCTGGCCATGTCTTACGGGCGCGACGTGTTCGCGTTTCCCTATTCGGTCGGGGCGTCTGCGGGCGCCGGCTGCAACGCTTTGATCAAAGAATATGCAAAATTGACCGACAATTTAGTTGACATCACGGCCGCTTTTGGTATAAACTTGACCGAAACGGAAGAAATTTCGCTCACCGAGGCGGAGCGCGCGGTGTACGAAGTTGTGCGCCAAGGGGAAACGCATCTGATGCAGATCTCCGAAAAAACGGGGCTCAAACCCTACGAACTTTCTCCCGTGCTCACGCTTTTGGAAATGAAAAACCTTGTCGTTTCCTGCGGCGGAAACCGGTATGCGGCGATAAAATAAAAATATCAAGCAAATCTCCGCAAAAGAGATGCGGATATTTGCTTGATATTAGAGAAAACCCGCGGGCGCGCGGCTATGCCGCTGGCCGCCTGTTTTCTCTCTGCGCGCGATACTTTAAATCGCTCTCGATTATAGAAATCGCGCGCATTCACTCTTTCCGCAAAAGCCAAAGCGTTGGCAAATTGTGGGCGCTGGCGCAGAGGCGCGACTCTGCTTGCGCGAGAGGATTATTACAATAAACGAGAGGATTATTACAATAAACAAGCAAACACTTAAATTAAGTTTACTGTTTGTTTTACTTGCGTTTAAGCCGCAAGTATGCGGCAAATGGAGTGCGCTAACCGTAAATAGCGATTTACGGACGCGCAGTAAATTATTTCAAAACAAGCACCTGCGCGTGGCGGAATCGCATTTTGCCTAAGCGCCCCTATTTGCGCGTCAAGCGCCTCGGGCGGAAAAGGTGAATGCCGCGTTTTCTATAAAGGAGAGCCACTTAAAATAACGCGGCAGAGGAAAAACCGAACGCAGAGCCGCCCCAAAGCGGCGGCGAACGATGGGTTTTTCCTAAAAATCACGGAATTTTTGTGAACTCTTATCACAAAAATTCGTGAACTCGGAGTTATCTATGGATCTGATCATCGTCGAATCGCCGTCGAAGGCGAAAACAATCGCAAAATACCTCAAAGGCAAGTACCGCGTAGACGCATCGGGCGGCCACGTGCGCGATTTGCCCGAAAAGCGGCTGGGCGTAGACATCGACAACAATTTCGAGCCGACCTACGTCATCAACCCCGATAAAAAGCAGGTCATCAAACGCCTCGCCGACGAGGCCGCCAAGGCGGAAAACGTTTACCTCGCCACCGACCCGGACCGCGAGGGCGAAGCCATTTCCTGGCATCTGAAAAATGTTCTCAAACTCAAAGACGGCAAATACCGCATCGAGTTCAACGAGATCTCTCCCGCCGCCGTCAACAAGGCGTTGCAGTCGCCGCGCGAGATCGATAAAAACCTCGTCGACGCGCAGCAGGCGCGCCGCGTGCTCGACCGCCTCGTCGGTTACAAACTTTCGCCGCTGCTCGTCAAGCGCATCCGCACCGGGCTTTCCGCCGGCCGCGTGCAGTCGGTGGCGCTGCGGCTCATCGTCGACCGCGAGCGCGAGATCCGCGCCTTCGTGCCCGAAGAATACTGGAACCTCAACGCCGAGTTGCAGGATAAACCCAAGGCGTACGCGCCCTTCAAGGCGCTGCTCTCCGAAAAGGGCGGCAAAAAGTTCAAACCCGCCAGCGCGGAAGAGAACGAACAGACGCGCGCCGCGCTCGAAGGCAAGCCGTATATCGTTTCCGAAATCAAAAAGAGCACGGTCAAATCGCACGCCCCCGCGCCGTTCACCACGTCTACGCTCCAACAGGACGCTTCCAACAAATTCGGCATGACCTCGCCCGAAGTCATGCTCGTGGCGCAGCACCTGTACGAGGGCATGGATACCGAAAAGGAAGGGCACATCGCGCTCGTCACCTATATCCGTACCGACTCGGTGCGCGTTTCCGCCGAGGCGCAGGCCAAGGCGCGCGATTACATTGCGGAAAAGTTCGGCAAAGAGTATATTCCCGAAAAGCCGAACTTCTACAAATCCAAAAAGGACGCGCAGGACGCCCACGAGTGCATCCGCCCCATCGACATGACGCGCACGCCCGAAAGCCTGGAAGGCGTGCTCGATAAAAAGCACTTCCGCGTGTACAAACTTATTTACGAGCGCTTTATGGCGTCGCAGATGAGCGAGGCGGTGTACAACAGCGTGCAGATCAAAATCAAAAACGGCGATTACGGCTTTAAGGCGAGCGGCAGAACGCTGAAATTCGCCGGCTTTACCGCCGTGTACCAGGATATAAAGAAGGAAGACGAAGAGGGCGAAACGGGCAAACTGCTCCCCGACCTCAAAGAGGGAGAGGAACTCGACCTGATCAAACTCACTTCCGAACAGAAGTTCACCAAACCGCCCCAGCGCTATACCGACGCGTCGCTGGTAAAGGCGATGGAAGAAAAGGGCATCGGCCGTCCGTCTACCTACGCCTCGATCATCTCCGTGCTCACCAAGCGCAAGTATGTGACCAAAGAGGGCAAGTTCATGGTGCCCACCGACGTCGCGTTCGAAATCACCGACCTGCTCGTAAAATACTTTACCGACATTATGGACGTCGGCTTTACCGCCAAAATGGAGGACAAACTCGACGGCATCGAAGACGGCAACGTAGACTGGCACAAGATCATTTCCGATTTTTACCCGCCTTTTGCCGAAAAACTGGTGTTCGCCGCCAACGACGGCGACGAAATGACGGATATCCTCTGCGAAAAGTGCGGGCATCCCATGGTGCGCAAAACGGGGCGGTACGGCAAATTTCTGGCCTGCTCGAACTATCCGGCTTGCTCGAACATCAAGAGCACGGGCGAAGAGGAAGTTTCCGCCACCAAATGCCCCAAGTGCGGCGCCAACATGGTGGTAAAGAGCGGCAAGTACGGCAAATTCCTCGCCTGCCCGAACTATCCCGAGTGCAAGGGCATCCTGCCGTTCGAGAGCGAGGTCTCCAAAGAAAAATGCCCCAAGTGCGGCGAAAGCATGATCGTGCGCACCGGCCGCTACGGCAAATATCTCAGCTGCCCCAAGTGCGGCGAAAATATGCCCGTCACCGAACTTGCGGGCGTATGCCCCGTGTGCGGCAAACCCACCCGCCGCATGAAGAGCAAGGCGGGCAAGATCTATTACAGCTGTTCGGGTTACCCCAAGTGCAAGTTCATGAGTTGGGATATGCCCACGGGCGGGCACTGCCCCAAGTGCGGCGCCTACCTCGTGCGCCGCAACAAACAGGTGCATTGCTCCACCTGCGATTATGCCGAAGACATCCCCGAAAAAGAAGAAAAAGCCGGGGAAGATAACAACGAACAGTAAAACGCGGCTTTTTTTCTGCTGCACTGTCATTTACCGCAAAAAAGTGGGCGCAAACTGCGCCCGCTTTTTTATGTAGAAAATCATTTTTTATTCTTTGAGCCTTAGAATAAAGCCCGCTGTTTTTGTACTTATATTCAACTTTTTCTAAGGGAAGAACTTAATGTTTTTAACAGGTTCGCGGCTTCCTGAGGATCTTTTAATTGCTCGGCGGGTACATATCCGTTAGAATACCAACCATTAGGATTCTCAAAATAGGCTTCTGTCAGAGCACTGCAACCCTCAAAAGCAGAATAGGTAATTCTTGTCACGCTGTCGGGGATAGTGACGCTTTTTAACGAAGAGCAACTCTTAAAAGCAGAATAGCTAATTTCAGTCACGCTGTCGGGGATAGTGATGCTCGTCAGCGAAGAGCAATATCCGAAAACAGAATCGCCGATTTTAGTCACGCTGTCGGGGATGGTGACGCTTTTTAACGAAGAGCAACCCAAAAAAACAGAATTGCCGATGTTAGTCACGCTGTCGGGGATAGTGACGCTCGTCAGCGAAGAGCAGTACTCGAAGGCGGATTGGTTGATGTAAATCACGCTGTCAGGGATAGTGACGCTCGTCAGCGAAGAGCATCCGCTAAAAGCATAAGGGCCGATGCTTTTCACGTCGGCGGGGAGGGTAATTTCAGTCAGAGATGAACAGTTTTGGAAAACAGATTCTCCGATGCTCGTAACGTTGTCTGAAAGCGTGATGCTCCGCATGGCATCGCATAAAGAGAAGGCGGAGTCGCCGATTTTAGTAACGCTGTTTGTCATGGTTACCGTCCGCAGTTTGTGGCAGGCGTTAAAAGCCTTCTCCCCGATGCTCGTAACGCCGTCTGGGATGGTAACGTTTGTCAATGCGGTAGAGTGGAAAGCGTGCGCGCCGATGGTTCTTAAACTGTTTGGCAAAGTAACGCTGTTTAATTCAATGCAGGTAGTAAATGCCTCATCGCCGATAGAAGTCACACTGTTTCCGATCGTCACGCTTCTGAGATACACACAGGATGAAAAAGCATGGCTACCGATGGTTTTTACCTGATCACCGATTTCTACGGTATTTACTGTTTTAAACTCCGCAAAGGCATAGTCGGCTATATAAGTAACACCGTCGGGAATACAAAGGTTGATTATTTGCTCGTTGTTTAAATAAAGAGCCGCGGCATAGTGGAGAGGATTCGATGTCGCTTCATTATTATCCGGTTCAAAATAAATCCGGCACCACGCTGCTAGATCGCGGATATAAACATTGTTCAGAGAATTGCAATATTTAAAAGCCTGCTTGCCGATAGACTGCAAACTGCTGGATATTTCGATCTGGCGTAAAGCCGTGCACTGTTTGAATGCCTCGTTTCCGATGGTTTTCAGCCCATTTTCCATCTTTACGGACTTTAAGTTTTTACAGCCATAAAATGCAAAGTTTTCCATATATTCTATGCTTTCCGGCAGGTAAACTTCCGTAAGGACCGCGTCGAGTTCAAAGGCGGATGCGGCGATGCCCTTTACGGGCTTTCCGTTTATCTGTGCGGGAATATACACAAACGAATCGGTCGCGGTTCCCCGTCCCGTAACGATGTAGTAAGTCTCGTCGTCGCTCAACGTATAGGCGAGGTTTTCGGTAGTTGTAATCGTATAACCGCAAACTGCACAACTGTCGTCGATGATGGAGTGCGCGCCAATGTCTTGCTTTTCTGCGCAGTTCTTGCATTCCAGCCAATGATTATGCGTGTCAAATTTCCAACCGCCCGAATAATCGTGCGATGTCGCGTCTATCGTGCGCGTTTCTTTTTGGGAGCAGACCGTGCAGCTGCGGCTCTCCGAGCCGCTTTTGGTGCAATTCGCCGGCTCAACGGTTTCCCATTCGCTCCAAGAATGCCCCGCGGCGGGAATTACCGCCGTTTCGATTTCGTTGACGGCGTTCTCGTCCGAAAAAAATTTTCCGCACCCCGCGCAAGACCAGTATTCTGCATTGCCCGCCGTTTCGCAGGTCGCGGCAATCGGTGCATGATGTACCAAACTGTGCATGTGGCCGTTTTCGCCCGAGGCGCAGGCAGAAAGCAGCAAAACGTTTCCGAAAAACGCGAGGACGCACAGCAGGCAGAGCAGTTTCTTTTTCATATTCCAAAATCTCCCTCATATTAACATCTATTCTATTGTAACACGCTGTCTTTGCTTTTGCAATGCTTTTTTGAAAATTGCCGCTCTTTTACTGCCGATTTATAAATAGGCACCCGCCGAATTTGCGTTTTTTTGAAAATTTTCACAAAAAACTCTTGACATATCGCCGCAATCGTTTTATAATTGTTTTAGCACTCTTGATTTGAGAGTGCTAATTTACGGACGGCGGAAAGAGTTATGGCGGAAAACGTGGTTACTATCGTCGGCGCGGGGCTGGCGGGGTGCGAGGCGGCGCATTTTTTGGCGAAGCACGGCATCCGCGTGCGGCTTGCCGACATCAAACCCAAAAAGTTCACGCCCGCCCATTCGAGCGAAAAACTCGCCGAACTCGTTTGCAGCAATTCTTTAAAGAGCAACGATGTTTTCGGCAACGCCTGCGGCCTTTTAAAAGAGGAGATGCGCAAACTCGGCTCGCTCGTCATCGCCGCGGCGGATGCGACGCGCGTGCCCGCGGGCGGCGCGCTCGCCGTCGACAGAGAGGCGTTTTCCGCCTACATCACCGACGCGATCGCGCAGAACGAAAACATCGAATACGTCTGCGAAGAGGCGGAGCGCATCCCCGCAGGCTATGCGATCGTCGCCACCGGCCCGCTCACGCAGGGCGCCCTGGCCGAGGATATACAAAAACGGCTGGGCGGCAACCTCGCCTTTTACGACGCCGCCGCGCCCATCGTTTCGGCGCAGAGCATCGACTATGCGCACACGTTTGTGGCCGACCGCTACGGCAAGGGCAGCGGCGATTACGTGAACTGTCCGCTCACGCGCGAGGAGTACGAGGCGTTCGTCGAGGCGCTCACCGCCGCCGAACGCGCCGAGCAGCACGCGTTCGACAAGCGCGACGTGTTCGAGGGCTGTATGCCTGTGGAGATCATGGCGTCGCGCGGCAAAGACACGCTGCGATTCGGTATGCTCAAACCGGTGGGGCTGTACGACGAAAACGGCAGGCGGCCGTACGCCGTATTGCAGCTGCGCAAAGAGAACCTTGCGGGCACGGCGTACAACCTGGTCGGGTTTCAGACCAATCTGAAATTTTCCGAACAGAAACGGGTGTTTTCCATGATCCCCGCGCTGAAAAACGCGGAGTTTCTGCGCTACGGCGTGATGCACCGCAACACCTTTCTCAACGGCCCGCAGGTGCTTGGGCCCGATTCATCCCTCAAAGAGGACGGAAAAGTTTTCTTTGCGGGGCAGATCACGGGCGTGGAAGGGTATGTGGAGAGCGCGGCGAGCGGCCTGCTCGCGGCCATCGCCTGCGCCCTGAAACTGCGCGGCGAACAGCCGATCGTCTGGGACGCGCGCACCGTATGCGGCGCGCTTTTGCGGCATATTTCCGCCCCGAACGAAGATTTTCAGCCGATGAACGCCAATTACGGCGTGCTCGAACCGCTGCCGGAGCATGTGCGCGACAAGGCTTTGAAAAAGAAGATGCTTGCCGAACGCTCGCTCGCGCGCATCGGGGAGATCGCGGCGGAACTCGAAGAAAAACTGCGGGCATAAATTTTAGCAACCAAAAAGGAGGAATATACCATGCCGGAATTCAGAGGCACAACGATATGCGCCGTTAAACGTGGCGGCAAAACGGCGATCGCCGGCGACGGACAGGTCACGATGGGCGAATCGATCGTATTCAAAAACAGCGCGGTGAAGGTGCGCCGCATCTACGGCGGCAAGGTCGTGCTCGGCTTTGCCGGCTCGGTGAGCGACGCGTTTTCCCTTTCCGAGCGGTTCGAGGGGATGCTCAACAAATTTTCGGGCAACCTGATGCGCTCGGCGGTGGAACTGGCCGAACTTTGGCGCAACGACAAAATGGTGCGCAAGCTGGAGGCGATGATGATCGTCGCCGATAAAGACCAGCTGCTCATCATCAGCGGCAACGGCGAAGTGATCGAGCCGGACGGCGGCGTGTGCGCCATCGGCAGCGGCGGCAACTACGCCTTAGCGGCGGCGCGGGCGCTCATTCAGGAAACCGACTATTCGGCGGAAGAGATCGCGCACAAGGCGCTGAAAATCGCCAGCGAGATCTGCGTATTCACCAACGACCATATCACGGTGGAAGTAGTGTGACTAAGTTCACGAAATTTTACGAAAAGAGTTCGTAAAATTTCCGTGATTTTCAGGAAAAACCCAACGTTCGCCGACCTGCGTCGGCTCTGCGTTCGGTTTTTCCTCTGCGACGTTATTTTTAAGGGCTCTCCATTATAGAAAACGTCGCATTCACCTTTTCCGCCAGAGGCGCTTGACGCGCAAATAGAGGGCGCTTAGGCAAAATTGCGATTTCGCCACGCGCAAGTGATTATTCTAAAATAATTTACTGCGCGTTTGAGAACCGCGTTTCTCAAAAAGCGCACCCCATTTGCCGCATTCTTACGGCTTTTGCGGAAAGAGTGAATTTGCGCGATTAAAATTTTGAGAGCCCTTAAAATATCGCGCAAAGAGAGAAAACAGGCGGCCAGCGGCAAAGCCGCGTGCCCGCGGGTTTTCTCTAAATATCAAGCAAATATCCGCATCTCTTTTGCGGAGATTTGCGCGAAGGAGTTTTTTATTATGAGTTTATCACCCAAACAGATCGTAAACGAATTGGATAAATACATCATCGGGCAGGACAAAGCGAAGCGCGCGGTGGCCATCGCGCTCAGAAACCGCTACCGCCGCAGCCGGCTCTCCGAATCCGACCGCGAGGAGATCACGCCCAAAAACATCATCATGAAGGGCCCCACGGGCGTCGGCAAAACCGAGATCGCCCGCCGCCTTGCCAAACTCGTAAAGGCGCCGTTCATCAAGGTCGAGGCGACCAAGTACACCGAAGTCGGCTATGTGGGGCGCGACGTCGAGAGCATGGTGCGCGACCTCGTAGAGTGCTCCATCCGCCTCGTGCGCGAGGAAAAAATGAAGGAAGTTTCCGTCAAAGCCGAGGGCGTTGCGGAAAAGAAGATCGTCGCCATCCTCTCCGATATGAAAAAGGGCGAGCGCGGCGAAATGTCGAAAGAGGTGTTCGACGCGCGCCTTCTGGAAGATCTGCGTGCCGGCAAGTTCGACGACTTGCAGATCGAAATCGAGGTGGTCGACGCGCCCAAGAGCATGGAGATCGTGCCCGGCGGCGCCGAGATCAACATCGGCTCCATTTTCGGCGATATGCTCCCCAAAAAGAAAAAGCGCCGCAAAATGAGCGTAAAGCAGGCGATGCAGGAGATCATAGGCGAAGAGGCGGAAAAACTCATCGACAACGATTCCGTCAATGCCGAGGCGCTCTCGCGCGCGGAAGAGCAGGGCATCATCTTCATTGACGAGATCGATAAGATCGCCGGCAAAGCCAACCAGGGGGCGGACGTCTCCCGCGAGGGCGTACAGCGCGACATCCTGCCCATCGTCGAGGGCTGCACCGTCATGACCAAATACGGGCCGGTGAAAACCGACTTCATTCTGTTCATCGCGGCGGGCGCCTTCCACATCTCCAAGGTGGAAGACCTCATCCCCGAATTGCAGGGGCGTTTCCCCATCAACGTGGAACTGGAAAGCCTCACCAAAGAAGATTTTATCAAAATTTTAACGCAGCCGCAGAACGCCATCACCTCGCAGTACGAAAAACTGCTGGCCGTGGATAACATCGACCTGAAATTCACCGACGACGCGATCGAGGAGATCGCCTCCATTTCCGAGGACATGAACGCCACGAGCGAGGACATCGGCGCGCGCCGCCTGCACACGGTCATGGAATACCTGCTCGAAGACATCTCGTTCAACGCGGGCGGCGATTATCCCACCGTGCAGGTCACCATCGACAAAAAATACGTCGACGAGCACCTGGATACGATGATCCGCAACAGGGATTTGAAGAAATATGTATTGTGAGGTTCACGAAAATTCGTGAAAAGAGATCACGAATTTTCCGTGATTTCTAGGAAAAACTTTGGCGTAGCCGCCGCTTTGAAAAAGGGGCGGCTCGGCGTTCGGTTTTTCCTCTGCGCCGCATTTAGGCGCTCCATAATTTACTGCGCGTCCGCAAACCGCGCTTTGCGGTTAGCGCACCCTATTTGCCGAATACTTTCGGCTTATGCGGAAAGAGTGAATTTGCGCGATTATAATTTTGAGAGCCCTTAAAATATCGCGCAAAGAGAGAAAACAGGCGGCCAGCGGCATAGCCGCGTGCCCGCGGGTTTTCTCTAAATATCAAGCAAATATCCGCATCTCTTTTGCGGAGATTTGCGCGAAGGAAAGTTCTATTATGATTACAATTCCCAAAGGAACCAAAGACGTTCTGCCTTCCGAGGCTTACAAGTGGCACTTCGTAGAGGGTACCGCGCGGCGCATCGCCGCTCTGTACAACTTAAAAGAGATACGTACCCCCGTTTTCGAGCACACGGAACTGTTCGCACGCGGCGTGGGCGACACCACCGACATCGTCAATAAAGAGATGTACACCTTTCTCGATAAGGGCGACCGCTCCATGACCCTCAAACCCGAGGGCACGGCGGGCGTCGTGCGCTCGTTCATCGAAAACGGTATGGCGGGCGGCGTTTTGCCTGCCAAAATGTACTACATCACGCCCGTGTTCCGCTACGAGCGCCCGCAGGCGGGCAGGCTCCGCGAACACCACCAGTTCGGCGTGGAGATCTTCGGCGGCAAGGGCGCGGAAACGGATGCGGAAGTCATCCTGCTCGCGCGCGATTACATTGCGGCGCTGGGCGTGGAAGGGGTGGAACTGCACCTCAACAGCATCGGCTGCAAGCACTGCCGCCCCAAATTCAACGAGGCGCTCAAAGAATACCTGCGCCCGCACCTGCCCGAAATGTGCGCCACCTGCAACGCGCGGTTCGATAAGAACCCGCTGCGCATCCTCGACTGCAAGGAGGAAAAGTGTTCCGCTATCAACGCGGGCGCGCCCAAAACGCTGGATTTTCTCTGCGACGAGTGCCGGCAGCACTTTGAAAAACTCACGTCCATCCTCGATGCGTGCGGCGTGAAGTACGTGCTCGATCCCAAACTCGTGCGCGGGCTCGATTACTATTCCAAAACGGTGTTCGAGTTCGTTTCCACAAAGATCGGCGCGCAGGGCACCGTGCTCGGCGGCGGCAGGTACGATACCCTCATCGAAAATCTGGGCGGGCCGTCCGTTCCGGCGGTGGGCTTCGGCAGCGGCATCGAGCGCATGCTTTTGGTATTGGAAAACACCGGCAAGTCCGTTCCCGAAGAGCCGGCGCTCGGCGCGTACGTGGCGGGGTTGGACGAGGCCGGCCGCGCGGCCGCCTTCGCGCTCGCCGAACAACTGCGCGGCATGGGCGTTTCGGCGGAGTTCGACCACGCCGACCGCTCCGTAAAGGCGCAGTTCAAATACGCCGGCAAGATCGACGCGAAATACGTCGTCGTCATCGGCTCGAACGAACTGGAAAGCGGTGCGTACACCGTTAAGAACATGGCGGATTCCTCTTCCGAACAGGTAAAGGCGGAAGAGATCGCCGAGTACCTGCGGAGCCGCCTGCAATGAAGGAGATCGCCACCGTGGTGAAAACGGCGGGCAAGATCGCCTACGTGCGCATCGAAAAGCATCCCGAATGCGACGGCTGCAAGATGTGCGCGTTCAAAAACGGGCAGAGCACCGTGCGCGTAAAGGCGCTCAACCGCGCGGGCGCGCGGGCGGGCGACACCGTGCAGGTACAGGCGGAAAAGGACAACCGCCTGCTCGCGTCGCTCATCGTGTACATCGTGCCCGTGCTGTTTGCGGGGGCGGGGGCGCTCGTCGGCTGGTACGCCGTCGGCAAAGAGGTGTGGGCGGCCGTGCTGTGCCTGATAGGCCTGGCGGTCGGGTTCGCTGCCGTGTACGCGCTGGATAAAATTCTCGGCAAAACGCGCGGTTTCGGCATGGAAATCACGCAAATTCTGCAAAATACCGATACGGACGCAAATACAAAACCGAAGGAGGAATGCGAAGATGGTAAAGGCGATTGACGCCGCGGCGTTTGCGGCGGCTATGGCGGAAAAGAAGACTCTCGTCGTCGATTTCTGGGCGGATTGGTGCGGCCCCTGCCGTATGCTCGCGCCCGTGATGGATGCGCTCAGCGAAGAGATGGAAGGGAAGGCGGAGTTCGTGAAGATCGACGTAGACGACAACCCCGAACTCGCGCGCGAATACTCGATCATGAGCATCCCGTGCGTGATGGTGTTCAAAGACGGCGCGCTCGCGGGCAAAAACGTCGGTTTCGCGCCCAAAGACGCGATGAAAGAATTCATCGAAAAGAATCTCTGATAAAGCATTTTGAAAAGAAGAGCGGGGGCGCGCATCGCGCGCCCCCGCTCCTCTTTATTCAGCCCCTTTCCCGGTGCGGGCGATACATCGAAAAATTTGCGCGGCGGCACGATATGCGCGGCCGCGCCTCTGATTTTATGAGCCGTTTCGGTGCCGAATGCGCGCTTTCGCAAAACGCTTGCTTTTTTGCGCGGCGGCTGGTATACTGACGCTTAGAAACTTTATCGGCAGTTTTGCGGCAAAGCGGCTGCATGGGAGGTTTTAGTGGAAAAGATCAGGCAAGTTATAGCAAAAAAACGCCCGCCGCAAAAGCAGTATTTCGTGTACGGGTGTATCTTTTCACTTTTGGCGGTGCTCGCCGTGCTGGCTGCGGGGCTGTACAATGAGCGCGGCGCGGCGTTCATAACCGTGTGCGCCGTGCTGGCCGCGGCCATCGCGCTGTTTGCGGCATATTGCTTTGCCGCGTACTTTTTGCAGAAGTGGCTGCCCGCCGTGCTCATCTACGCCGAGGGTGAAAACCTGTACTGCTACCGCCATAAAAAGAAAGAGTACGTTTCTCTGCCGCTGGCGGAAATCGCGTCCGCCTCCGCCGGCTCGGCCCCGCGCGACGTGCGCGCCGGCTTGGTTATGCTGCACACGAAATCGGGCGAAAATGTCGAGGTGGTGGAGGTCGAACAGCCCTTTGCCGCCTGCGAGGAGATTTTGCGGCTGAAAGCCGCGCCCGGCGGTAAAACCGAGGGCGGCGAAGAAAGGTGCAAAGACGCGCAAGCGGGCGAGAGTGCGCGAGCGTGCGGCAAAGCGGAAGAACAAAAGGGCGACGCGCCGTAAAACAGCCGTCCGGCGTTTTCGCCGGGCAGACGGAACAAAGCGCGCTTTTGAAAGCCATCGAATAAACGAGGAGCGGAGCCGATGAGTGAAGAAGTGACCGAAGAAGTGATCGCAAGCAAATACAGGCACAACGCCGATGTGAGCAGGGCGGCGGCGTCGGGCATGGGGTTCGTGCTGTTTTTGGTGCTCGCCGTGCTGGAATTTACGCGCGGCGGGGGCTGGCACCTCGCGCTCGGCATCGGCGGCATAGTCGCGGCGGCGGTGTTCGCGGCAGTGTGCGTCCTGTTCGCGCTGGCGGCGCGGCGCATCGCCAAACTGCCCGAAGAACTCGCCGTGCTTGCGGGCGAGGAACTCTCCGTGTGGGCGGGAAACGGGTATGCGCGCTTTCCGCTCTCCGAACTCGCCTCCGCCGAATCCGTTTCGCCGCAAACGGGGCGCAAACGCGTGGCGGGCGAACTGCGTTTGGAGCTGAAAAACGGCAGCGCGTTTTATCTGGAAAACGTGGCCGAGCCGGAGCGCACGGCAAAGCGTCTGCTCAAATACAAGGAGCTTTCCGAATACCGCCGCAGCGCGGTGGAGGTGCGCCCCGCGCCGCAGGAAAACGAGCCGGCGGAGCGCCCCGCGAGCGGGGCCGCGCAAGCGGCGCAAAATAAAAACAAGCCGCCCCGCAGCGCGCCTTCTTCCAAAAAGAAAAAGCGCCGCAGGTGAGGGGCCGCGGCAGCAAACCGCCCGCAAAAGTGCGGGCACTGCCGCAAAGAACGGGCAAACGGGGCGGCGCGCGCAAGAAAATCTTGCGCGCGCCGCTCATTTTCTTGAAAAATAAAAAAAATTGCGGTATAATGAATCGGTAAATACAAACGCAACGGAGAAAAACCAATGATCGACCTTTCCACCATCAAAAACGCCGACCCCGAAGTGTTCGAGGCCATGAATTTAGAACTTTCGCGCCAGCGCAACAACATCGAACTGATCGCCAGCGAAAACTTTGTTTCCCCCGCGGTCATGGCGGCGGTTGGCTCGCACCTCACCAACAAGTACGCCGAGGGCCTGCCCGGCAAACGCTATTACGGCGGCTGCCAGTACGTCGACATCGTCGAAAACCTCGCCATCGAGCGCTGCAAACAGCTGTTCGGGTGCGACCACGCCAACGTGCAGCCGCACAGCGGCGCGCAGGCGAATACCGCCGTGTACTTCGCGCTTTTGAATCCCGGCGACACCATTCTCGGCATGAACCTCTCGCACGGCGGCCACCTCACGCACGGCTCGCCCGTCAATATCTCCGGCAAATATTTCAAGATCGTGCCCTACGGCGTTTCCGAAACGGATGAGCGCATCGATTACGACGCCCTCGAAAAGATCGCCGTCGAAAATAAACCCAAAATGATCGTGGCGGGCGCGAGCGCCTATCCGCGCATCATCGACTTCGCGCGCCTGCGCGAAATCGCCGATAAAGTGGGCGCGTACCTGATGGTCGACATCGCGCACATCGCAGGCTTGGTGGCGGCGGGGCTGCACCCTTCGCCCGTGCCGTATGCGGATATCGTCACCACCACCACGCACAAAACGCTGCGCGGCCCCCGCGGCGGCGTCATCATGTGCAAGGAGCAGTACGCCAAAGCCATCGACAAGGCGGTGTTCCCCGGCATGCAGGGCGGCCCGCTCATGCACGTCATCGCCGGCAAAGCGGTCGCCTTCAAAGAGGCGCTTTCGCCCGCCTTCAAAGAGTACCAGCAGCAGGTCGTCAAAAACGCCGCGGCCATGGCAGACGAGTTCACGAAGTGCGGCGTGCGCCTGGTTTCCGGCGGCACCGACAACCACCTCATGCTCGTAGACTTGCGCGACAAGGAAATGACGGGTAAAGAGCTGGAAAAAATGCTCGACGAAGTGAACATCACCGTCAACAAAAATACCATCCCGTTCGAAACGACCAGCCCGTTCGTAACCAGCGGCATCCGCATCGGCACGCCCAGCATCACCTCGCGCGGGTTCAAAGAAGAGGACGCCCGCCTCGTGGCGCGGCTGATCTCCAAAATCATTTCCGAAAAGGAAGGCGCTTTCGATTTCGTGCGCGCGGAAGTGAAAAAACTGTGCGAAAAATACCCTCTGTATGCGAACGACGTCATGTAAAAAACGCGTTTTTATCCGCTTTTTATCCGCCCCGCGGCAGTGCCGCGGGGCGGAAATTTTTTATTTTCGCTTGACAGGCGGGGAATGGGATGGTATACTTGTCATATCTTTTTATTATTGAGTCACGAAAAAAGGCGCATTTTCGCTTTCGGAATGCGGATATATGGCGGCCGCGGTGCGTTTTCAGCATACGGATACCGGGCGGAAAGGCGCGCCGCATACAGTTTGCGCAGCGAGGAGAGGAAACTCTGCGCATACGGGGAGGAAGATATGCAAAATAGTCTTCGCCGCCTGCTGCGCGCGAGCGGCTGGCTGGATATCGCGGCGTTTGCGGCCGCCCTGTCGGTTGCCGTGCTGTTTGCCGTGGCGATCGAATGTTTTCAACTGACTGTAGAAGGCCCGGGCGCGTTGGCGCTCATACTTATAGTTGCGCTCGGCGTCGTGGGCAGCATGAGTACGGCGGCGGTCGCACTGCTGCCACTCGGGGTGGGAATCCGAGGCCTGCGTTGGGCGGGCGGAAAGGCGCACGGCGGAAAAATGTACCGCAACATCGTTTCCGGCTTTATCTTTTCTGCGGCGCTCGTCTTGTTTTCGGCGGTCGTGTGTTTCTGCCTGTGGGGGCTGCACTCGGTGCCGATGTTTGCACTGCCCGCCGATATTTCGCTTTTGTGCCTGAGCTGCGGTTCCGTCGCGCTGTTTGCGGCCGCGGCTGCGGTGAAAGGTATTTTGCTGTTCCGCCTGCGGCGCGCTCTTGCGCAGCGGAAAAACAGCGTATGCGCTTCGTCTGTTCCGCCCGATCCTTTTGGATTCGGCGGCTGAATCGGCGGCGCGGCCATTTTTATCGCCGCGATTTTACGGTACGTATCCTGAAAAACATCTCAAATTCAAAAATGAGCGGAAAATTTTTCCGTATGAAAGGAGTAAATATGCAAAAAAATTTCCGCCGCCCGCTGCGATGGGGCGGCCTTGCGGATATCGCCGCCTTTGCCCTGGCGGCGGCGTTCGTCGTGATTTTGGCTTTGGGGGCAGACATGGATCGCGCGCTCGCGTCCGAAACGAGCCGCGGCGGCCTTACGATCGCCTTTGTTTACATTCTGTTCATTTTCGGAACATTGGCGTTCACCGCAATTCTCGGCATCGTCAGCCTGTTCGTCGGTATGAACGCTCTGCACGGCGTCGGCGCGTGGGCGGAGAACGCGCGCATCGCCGCGCACATCAAAAATTCTATGGCGCTGCCCGTCATATTCCTCATCGCGGCGGTGCCGGCGCTGTTTTTTATGCGTGCGTTTCCCGCGGCGGTGGCGTTTCCCGCGCGCATCGCGCTGGTGTGCATCGGTTCGGCGCTCGTATTGTGCCTGCTCGCGTCGGCGGCCGGCAAGGCCATGTCGGGTTCCCGGCTTCTGCACCTGCTGGCACAGCCTGAACAGGAACGTGAAAACGATCTGTAAAACCGGAGCATGCTTATGAATGCGTTTTTGCAAAAGTACACCGTAGAAGCCGGTGAAGAAAAAACGACGCCGCTTTGCAATGCGGCGGGCATTTATCAGGACGGCACGCTGCCCCTGTGCCGCGACGCGAGCGGAAAGCTGTGGGCAATGGGCGGCATCGTGCATCTGGGGCACATCGGCATGTTCTGCGGCACCTGCCTCGACGACCTCAAAGAGGTCTATCCCATTCAGTTGCTTTTTTGTACAGGCCATGCCGAGTACGCGTTTTCGGGCATACGTTACCCCGAAGGCGTGCGCGCCCGCGGCAGCG
>CALVHW010000012.1 GCA_944328905.1 uncultured Clostridia bacterium
AATGTAAACGACGGTTCGCCGGGGCTTCGGCCGTCAAAGTAGCGGCTGTAATTTTCCACGCCGCTGCAATAGCCGACCTCGCGCATCATCTCGATGTCGTAATTGGTGCGCTGTTCCAGCCGCTGCGCTTCCAGCAGTTTCCCGTCATCGCGGAAGGCTTTCACCTCGTCCTGCAAATCGCGTTCAATGGCCGCGAGTGCCGCCGTCATTTTGGCGCTTCCGACCGCATAGTGGCTGGCCGGGAAAATGCATATGTGTTTGAGTTCGGACGTTATTTTGCCCGTTACGACCTCTTCTTCGCAGATCCTGTCAATCTCGTCGCCGAAAAATTCGACGCGGATCGCGATCTCGGAGTTGCCGGCGGGGAATATCTCCACAATGTCGCCGCGCACACGGAACGAGGAACGGGTGAAGTCGATGTCTTTCCGCTCGTATTGCAGTTCGATAAGACGGCGCAACAGGTCGTCGCGCGCGATCTCGTCGCCTGGGCGCAGGGAGATGGCGAGGTCAAAATATTCTTCCGGCGCACCCAGGCCGTAAATACACGAAACAGACGCCACGACGATCGTATCTTCCCGCTCCCCCAGCGATGCCGTGGCGGAGTTGCGCAGTTTATCGATCTCGTCGTTGACAGACATATCCTTTTCGATGTAGGTATCCGTGCTGGGGATATAACTTTCCGGCTGGTAGTAATCGTAATAAGAGACGAAATATTCCACGCGGTTGTGCGGGAAAAACTCACGGAACTCATTGCAAAGCTGTGCCGCGAGCGTTTTGTTGTGCGCGATGACGAGCGCGGGCCTACCGACGTTTTTGATCACGTTCGCCATCGTGAACGTTTTGCCGCTGCCCGTTACACCGACGAGCACCTGCGTGCGGATGCCGTCGAGCACACCCTCCGTCAATTTTTCGATCGCCTGCGGCTGGTCGCCCGTCGGTTGATAAGGCGATTCGAGTTTGAATTCTGCCATATTCTGATCCCCTGCGTTTCCCGGCAATTTTCCGGAGCATTTTTCACCCAAAGATTGCGAACAAATGTTTAGAAACGTTTAGAATATTATAATACAATTTCGCCCTTTCGTCAACGGAATCGAGGGCGGTAAAACGGTAAAAAAGCAATGCCGCGCGAGGCATTGCCTTTCAGGTAAAAATACTGCGGAGAATGAGCCCCACGACGAATGTAATCACCGCGCCCGCCACGGAAATACCTACCTTGAACAACAGCGTTCTGCGCATCTGCAAAGCGGTGCGCTTATATGCCACGCCGTTGGGATGCAAAGTGATCACAAACATTCTTTCCCCTTTCCTGTCCGATTCGAGCAGGTCAAAATAATCGTCGAGTTCGAGCGTGCGCAGGATGCTCTCCACCTTTTCCGGCGTGTACCCGCGCTTGGCGGGAAGAATGCTCATGATCTCGTAAGGACTCACGAGACAACTGTCTTTCCCGTCGCACATCTCATATACGGCATTCATCACTTCGTTTTCCTGTTTGCTCAGCATACGGCCCTCGTATTCCGCCTCTGCGGCGGTACTCCTTTACAGCAACAAAAACAACAATCCCGCCAGGCCGCCGCCGACAAATGCACCCAACACGGCGCCGAAAAAGGTAATCCAGAAATATTTACCCTTGCCTTGTTTGCCGCGCGCCTTTTCCGTGCCGGCGCTCTCTTCGAACGTGCGCCCTTTCGGCAGAGAACAGACGCAGTAGGTATCCCTTTCGGAATAGCGGATGTCTACGAACCCGCGCTCGGCAAGGTATTGCAGAGCGTTGGCGACGCCCGTTTCGTCCGTCTTCGATTTTTCGGGCAATGCGTCGATGAAATCTTTTGCCTCCATCACTTTATACGAACCGCCCGTTTGCGCGTTCACGACGGAGAGTATCGACGATGTGAGTTTATCCATAAGCGATACCTGCAAATCCTGTTTTTGTTATGGTTTAAGTTCGGAATTATTATACCATTATTTTTACGATTTTGCAATGAATCATGCAAATTTAATATTTATTTGTAAAATGGGGCCGCATTCCGCTTTATTATTTTTTTAGATTGTGATAAAATAGTAAAGATAACGCAACTTACGGCAGATGAAGCCCGGAGGCACCCGTTTTATGGATCTTTTAAATCGTTTCGCAAATGCAGTTTCCTTTAAAGATTACGACGATTTTTACAACCATTTCCGTTTGAACGTTCCCGAAAATTTCAATTACGCTTACGACGTTGTGGACGAATACGCCGCACTCGATCCCGACAAGCGCGCGCTGGTTTGGTGTGACGATGCCGATCACGAAAGGATTTTTACGTTTGCAGACATCAAGGTGCTTTCCGACAAGGCTGCCAACTTTTTTCTTTCCATGGGGGTTGCAAAGGGCGACCGCGTGCTCGTGATCTTGCAGCGGCGTTACGAATATTGGGTCATACTGATGGCGCTTTCCAAAATCGGCGCCATCGCCATCCCCGCAACGCATATGCTGATGGAAAAAGACATCGTTTACCGCATGGAAAAATCGGGCGCCAAGGGCATTGTGTGCGTCAATGAAGACGAATTGTGCGAAAACATACGCAGGGCGGCGGCAAAAGTGCCGGGCATCGGTTTTATGGCGGCTATCGGTGAACGGGACGGTTTTATCGATTTCACCCGGGCATGCGAACAGTGCAGCGACGTGCTGAACGTTCCTTATAAAACCCGACGGACGGCGAACGACACCTTCCTCATCTATTTCACTTCCGGCACCACGGGTATGCCGAAGATGGTGTGCCTGTCGCAGCGGTACACACTCGGGCACATCGTGACGGCGAAATACTGGCAGAACTGTTCGGACGGCGGCCTGCACTTTACCCTTGCGGAAACAGGCTGGGCAAAGGCGAGTTGGGGCAAAATATTCGGACAATGGGTTTGCGGCTCCGCCGTATTCGTATATGATTTTCACGGAAAATTCGAGGCCGACGATCTTCTGAAACATATCACGAAATACAAGATCACGACTTTCTGCGCGCCGCCGACCGTTTACCGCTTTCTCATTAAAACCGATCTCAGCAAGTACGACCTTTCCAGCATCCAGTATATGCTGACGGCGGGCGAGGCACTAAATCCGGAGATCGTGCGGCAGATCCAGTTAAAGACGGGACATAAAATTTACGAGGGGTTCGGGCAGACGGAAACGACCGTGGTATGCGCGACATTCCCCCGCTACCTGCCTATCCGCCCCGGTTCGATGGGACGCCCCTCCCCCCTCTACGACGTACAGCTGCTCGACGACGAGGACAACCCCATCGAAGAGGGCGCCGGCGAAATCTGCATCCGTTTGCGCGAAGAACAGGAAGGACTTTTTGACGGTTATTACTGCGACGAAAACCTCACCGCTACGGTAAAGCACGACGGGTATTATCACATGGGCGACCTCGCCTACCGCGACAGCGACGGCTATTACTGGTACGTGGGGCGCAAAGACGACGTGATCAAAAGCTCCGGGTACCGCATCGGGCCGTTCGAAGTGGAGAGCGCGCTGATGGAACACCCCGCCGTGCTCGAATGCGCCATCACCGGCGTGCCCGACACCGAAGGAGTGCGCGGCCAGTTAGTGAAGGCGACCGTGGTGCTCGCCAAAGGATATGTTGCCAGCGACGAACTGCGCAAAGAACTGCAAAACCATGTGAAAAAGACGACGGCCCCTTACAAATATCCGCGCATCGTGGAATTTGTGGAAGAACTGCCCAAAACGATCAGCGGCAAGATCCGCCGCGTGGAGATACGCGAAAAAGACATTTCCAAACATATTTGATTTGACCGAAAAAAGCGGCCCTGTACTTATGTACGGGGCCTTTTGCAAATAAAATTATTTATATAGTTTCAGCCTCTGCCCGCAGCAGACCTGCGAACGACAAGAAGGAAAAAACCCGCGTTTTTACGCGTTTTTTTATTTTTCAAAAAACAGCCGTTCCAGTTCGGCGTACGTTTTGACGACAGCCACGGCGCCCGCCTTTTGCAGTTCGTTTTCCTCGCCGAACCCTGTATCCAGACCGACGCAAGGAATTCCGTTCGCCGCCGCGCCGAGCACGTCGAATTTGCGGTCGCCGATCATCACGGTTTCCGCGGGCACGGCGCCGATCTTCCCCATTGCCTGCGCCACGATCTGCGATTTTTTGAGGCTCTCATCGTCGTCGATGCCGCACACGGCGCAAAAATATTTGTCAAAGCCGAAGCGTTCGAGAATTGCGTTTGCAAAGCGAAGCGGTTTTGATGTAGCTATTGCGGTTTTTACTCCGCTTTCACGCAGCCGCCGCAAAAACTGCTCCGCTCCCGGAATGGGCGTACAGTCGAATACGCCCTTTTCCGCATAGACGGCGCGATAAGTGAGCAGCAACCTCTCCGAATCTTCCCCCACGATGCCGAAAAATTCGCGGAATGCCTGCGGCAGCGGCGGGCCGACAAACCGTTTCAGGTCGTCGTCCGGCGCGACCGCGTAACCGCATTTCTGCAAAGCCTCGCGCAGACAGTTCGTGATGCCGGGGCCTGTATCGAAGAGCGTGCCGTCAAAGTCGAACAGTACATATTTTGCCGCCATATTTTAATGTTCCTTGATGCATTTGCGCGGGCATTTTTCTGCGCAGACGAGGCAGCCCGTGCATTTGGAATAATCGATCTGCGGCAGGCCGTCCTTCATTTCGATGGCGCCGTGCGGGCAGTTTTTGGCGCAGATGCCGCAGCCGATGCAGCCGCGCTTGCAAAGTTCCATCACGTCTTTGCCTTTGCCGTGGTTGGAGCAGGCAATGAAAACTTTCGCATTTTTGGGGATGCGCGAAATTATGCCTTTCGGGCACTCGGAAATGCAGGCGCCGCAGGAAGTGCATTTTTCTTTATCGACGACGGCATAACCGCCGTCCTCCACCGACAGCGCGCCGAACGGGCAGGTGCCCACGCACGTCTTTTTGCCGATACAGCCGACGGGGCAGGCCTTGATGCCGCCCGCCAGCAATTCGCAGGAGGCGCAGTCGCCGTAACCCTGGTAATCGTACTTGTTGTAGCAGGCGTTGCCGCCGTTGCAGTGCACGACCGCGACCGTCTCTTCCCCGACGTCGCCGCCGCCGAGGATCTCCGCGATTTTTTCTTTGTTCGCCGCCGTTGTCACATGACAATCGGAAAGTTTTGCCTCCCCTTTGAGCAGTGCCTCGGCAAACTGTGCGCACCCGGCCCTGCCGCATCCGCCGCAGTTGGAACGGGCGAGCAGGCCCTCTATTTTTTCCAACCGCTCGTCTTTTTTCTGCGTGAGAAAGTGCGAACAGACTACGAGAATGACGCCGAACACGACGGCGATTGCGAGCATGATCGCGCCGGCAAGAAGTATCTGAACAAACAGTTCCATAATTCCTCCTCAGCCCAGTATGCCGGAGAATCCGGCAAAGGCCATCGCCATGATCGCCGCCGTGACCAACGTGATCGGGAACCCCTTGAAACACTTGGGTATCTCTGACGCGTTGTCTGTTTTCAGGCGGATGCCCGCGAGCAGGCAGATCGCCAGGAGAAACCCGACGCCCGTGGCAATGGATACACCGAAAGTATACAGAAAGTTGTAACTGTTGTACACGACCGCACTGTTAGCCGTACCGAGAATGGCGCAGTTGGTGGTGATGAGAGGCAGGTACACGCCCAGTGCGCTGTACAGCGTGGGAGAAAAGCGTTTGAGCACCATTTCCAGCAGCTGAACAAGGCTCGCGATCACCAATATAAAGGCCATCGTGTAGAGATAATCGAGTTCGAGCGGCAGCAGGATATAATTGTACACCAGCCAGCAGAAAACCGACGAGATCGCGAGCACGAAGATGACGGCAAAACCCATGCCCGCCGCACTCGACATCTTTTTGGAAACGCCGAGGAAGGGGCAGATGCCCTGGTACTGCGAGAGCACGATGTTCTGCGAAATGACCGCCGCAAACATAACGGAAATGAGAGATGCTGTCATTTTGTCTCCTCCAACGCGCCGACGCTGCCGTCAGACAGCGGCAAGGACGCCGCTTTGAGTTTTTCTTTGCGCTCGTTGAGCTTTTGCATCACAAAATTGAACAGCGCCATGAGACAGCCGAAGGCGATAAAGCCGAACGCGCTCGCGCCGACGCCGCTCATTGCGGGAAAGCCGGGAATTGCAAAGCCGGCGAACGAACCGGCGGCGAAAAATTCGCGCACGATGCCGATCAGGCACAGCGCACCCGTAAAGCCGAGACCCATCGAAACGCCGTCCACCACGCTCAAAACCGGGCCGTTGCAGGAGGCAAAACTTTCGGCGCGGGCAAGGATGATGCAGTTGACGACGATGAGCGCGATGAACGCCTGCATCGTAGAATACAGTTCGGGCAGAAATTTGCGCATGACCATCTGCACGATGATGACAAAGGTGGAAATGATGACGATATAGCACGGGATGCGCACTTTATCGGGAATGACGTTGCGCAGCAGGCTGACAAAGAGATTGGAAAAGATCAGCACGAACGTAGTCGCCAAACCCATCGCGAACGCATTCGCCAGGCTGGTCGTCATGGCGATGGTCGGGCAGGTGCCCAGCACCAGCACGAACGTAGGATTGTTTTTGAAAAGCCCGCTTAAAAATGTTTCGCGGATTTTATGCCTGTTCATGGCTCTCCCCCTCCGTCAATTCGTTGTAATACTGCACGACCGCGTCGATCGCGTTTTTGATGGCCGTGGAAGAATACGTAGCGCCGGACACCGCGTCCGCATCGAGCGGAGCGAGCGTGGCGATGTTCTGGCCGATAAACTGATCGTAAAAGCCGGAGCCTTCGAACCGATCCCAATAATTTTCGCTGTTTTCGCCGATCTCCACTTTTTCGATTGTTCCGTCCGCCGCCACATATACATACACCTGCACCGCACCGAACCGGCCGCCCTGTCCTTCTGCAAGGAAGGCGTGCGTTGTGCCGTCGTCGGAAACTGCATAATACACGATCGAACTGTTTTCGTAGTTTTTTCCGTCGCGGTCGGTCATCTCGCTGAACGTTTTGCCCGTGTCGGCGGCAAATTGATCATATGCCGATTGCAGCGGATCCACATACGTGATATGATTGAAAAAACCCAGCAGCAGGCCGCTGCACAGCGCGATGACGGCGAGCACGAGAACGCCCTTCAAAAGGGGAAACAATTTTGCTCTATCCATTGTTTCCGCCCTCCATTTCATTTTTTACATAGTCGAAACACTCGATCAGCATGCCCCTCAACGCCGTGTTGGTAACGGTGGCGGAAGTTTCCGCATCCGTTGAGAGATCGCCGCCGCTCATGATGGCGATTTCATGCCTCGTTTTTCCGATAAACAGCGACAGCTCCGCCACATAACCGTATGAATTTTCTTTGACGGGAACGATATCGCTGACGCGCATCGTTTCGGAATCGATCGTGACGGTATAGGCACGCTCTTGATCCCAATCGCCGATGCGGAAAGTGCCGCCGATATCCACCACATAATCGCCAGACGCATCCACGGACGAACCGAGTATATACTGATATTCGACCGGCTGCAACGCCACGAGCGGAACGGCGACCGCCAGGGCCAGAGCCATGGCGATGCAGGCGCCGCGCATCCCCCACTGCATGATGTGCGGCACAGGCTTTCCCTTTTCGGTGACCTGCCCGAAACGTACCGGCAGGATATATTTATCCATGACGGGCACGACGAGGTTCATGATGAGAATAGCCAGCGAAACGCCTTCCGGATACGAACTGTAACGGCGGATCAGCACCGTGATCACGCCCAGGCCGATGGCATATAAAATGCGGTTGTACCGCCATTTGGGCGACGTGGCGTAGTCGGTAGCCATGAACACCACACCGAACAGCAGGCCGCCCGAAAGCAGTTGCAGCAAAATTTCCGACGCGCTGCCGTAGCAGGCGAGCACCATGACGGCGGAAGTGAGCACATACACGACGGGAATGCGCCAGTCGATCACCCTGCGGGCGGTGAGATAGACGCCGCCGGCAAGCACGGCGATCTTGCACGTTTCGCCGATGCTGCCGCCCACCATACCGAACAAAAGCTGCAATACGTATCCCCAATAACCGCTCACGCCGAGGAACGAGCCGCTGAACGCTTTTATCCCGTCCGTGAGGTATGTGGGCGCCGTGATTATATCTGCCGAAAGCGCGTTCCCCGGAACGTCGACGGCGATGTAGCGCGCCATCAGCGAAGAATAGGCGAGCAACAGGAACACGCGCGCGGCGGCCGCCGGGTTGGCGAAATTTTTGCCCAGCCCGCCGAACAGCATTTTCACCACGACGATGGCGAACACGCCGCCGATCAGCGGCAGGTACCAGGGCGCGCGCGGCGGAAGATTCAAACCGAGAATGACGCCGGTGACGACCGCGGAAAGATCAAACGTGAACGGCTTTTTGCGCACGAGATTGAATATCTGTTCGGACGCAAAGCAGACCGCCACGCTGATGACCACCAGCAGCAGCGCATACAGCCCGTAAAAGACGACGCCGCAAATGAGGCAGGGCACGAGCGCGATGAGCACGTCGAGCATGATGCGGCGCGTGGTGACTTCCGACGTTTTATGCGGCGAAGAGGCGACTTTGTAATTTGCGATCTCAGCCATTTATATCTTCCTCTCCCCAATGATTTTTTTGGCCAGTTTCACGCTCTGTACCAGATAGCGGTTGGCCGGGCAAACATACGAACAACAGCCGCAGCCGATGCACTGCGAAGCGCCGCAGCGCTTTGCCTCGGCATAGTCTTTGCGCAGCACCGCCGCATCGATGAACACGGGCGAAAGCCCCATCGGGCAGGCCTGTACGCACTTGCCGCAGCCGATGCAGGTGGACGAAATTTTTGTTTCGCACTCCGTTTCGTCGAGAAAAAGCAGGCAGGATACGGTTTTCGTGGCGCATTCTTTCAGTGAAAAGACAGCCTCGCCCATCATCGGCCCGCCCGAAACGATGCGCGCACAGACTTCACGTCCGCCGCAGTACTGCGCGATGCCGCGGAACCGCGTACCGTATTTTACCCACAGGTTCTGCGGGCGCTCCGCCGCCCTGCCGCTGACCGTTACGATGCGTTCGTAGCAGGGCAGATTTTCTTCGACCGCCCTGTACACGGAAAACGCCGTGTGCACGTTCACGACCACCACGCCCGCATCGACGGGAAGTTTGCCTTCCGGCACCGTTCTGCCCGTACAGCTGCGGATGAGTTGTTTTTCCGCGCCCTGCGGGTAACGCGTGCGCAGCGGCTTTACCGATATATTTCCGGAAACCGCGGAAGAAAGGCAGGCGATCGCCTCCGGCTTGTTCTTTTCGATACCTATGACGGCGCGGCGGGCGCCGCAGGCGGTCATGCAGTGGCGCACACCCGCCAAAAACTCCGCCGTATAACAGAGCATCACGGCGTTGTCGCAGGTGATGTACGGCTCGCACTCTGCCGCGTTCACGACAAGGACGTCTGCGCGGCCGTTCACGTTGAGTTTGGCCGCCGTAGGGAACCCCGCCCCGCCCATGCCGACGATGCCCGCCTCTTCGATGCGCGAAAGCACGCTCTCCTGCGTGATCTCCGCGAGCGGCGGCAAAAAAATGCTCTCATCGGTATGGTCATTTTCAATGAGAATGTGCGGAAGTTTTTTTCCTTTCGCCGTGATGTGCCCGACGATCTCTTTCACCGTGCCGGCGACGGGCGAATATATGTTTGCCGAAAGGCCCTCCGCCTTTTTTGCGACCAACTGGCCGCGCAGCACGCGCTCGCCCGCCTGCACGACGGGCACCGCCGGCGCGCCGATGTGCTGCGAAAGCGGAACGTAGACTTTTTCCGGCTCCGGGCAGATACCCACGCCGTCCGGCACTAAATTTTTACAGCCCCGCGGATGTACTCCGCCCGAAAAACCTGCCAAAATATTTCCTCCGATACGAAAACCGCCGCAGACGCAAGTAAAAGGATAATTTTTATCTCTCTCCCCTTGCGAAAACTGCGGCGCAAATTTTTAAACCTTCTTTCTAATTTTTATTATATCATAAAAATTCCCGTCTGTAAAGCATTGCCGGAATTATTCGGCAAAAAAAGAGCTATATTGCTCTGTTTAAACCTGCTTGTTTGCCTGATTGCCGGAAATCGCCGCTCTTATTCCTGCATAGAACTGGTACAGCGACAGAAAGCACAAAAAAACACCGAAACCGATGCGCAGCGCCCCGCCGGCCACATTTTGCACCAGTATACCGCCAAGCACGGAAAGCATTGTTGCCGGCAGCGCCATCCAGAGTACGCCTTCCGTATCCAACAGGCCATTCTTCGAATGTACGCGCAGAGAAATGGCTGCCATAGGCAAAAAAGTGAGAAGATTTACCGACTGCGCCATATGCTGCGATACACCGCAGAATACCGTTAAAATAGGGATAAGCACTGTGCCGCCTCCCATGCCCATTCCGCCGAGAAGACCGCCCGCCAATCCCGCGACAAAGTAAACGAGAAAACGCATTTTTCTCAGACCATCAGGCGGATGCCCGCCGCAAACATGACCGCGGCAAAGGCAATCGTGGCACTGGCGGGAGAGATCATGCCCAGCGTTTTAGCGCCGGCAAAACCTCCGGCGAGCACTCCGAGGCAGACGGCGATGAACAGTTCCGTGTCGAACCAGCCGTTAATAAGATATACGACGGCACTGGCAAGGCTGACCGGCAGAATAATAAGTATCGCGGTGGCGTGCGCCACGAGCGGCGGCTTTTTGCCTACAGACGTCAAAAGCGGCACCACGACCATTCCTCCGCCACCGCCGAATACGCCGTTTACGGCGCCGGCGGCACAGCCCGCAGCCGACATTTCCAATTTCGATTTGATTTCAGGCATACAAAATTGCCCCTCCTTTTACGGTAGTTTGCCTCTCTTTTCAAAAAATAATAAGATTTTCACCTTTTTTTTATCTTTATTGCTTGCTTTTCCTCGCCTTTTATATTAAAATAAGATAGTACGATTTTTAATACACAAAAATCATTATAAACTTACTGAAAGGGTGTTCTATGGCTAAACGGAAACAAACCAAAAAACTGAGAATCACGACTTTATTCCTGGCGCTTGCGATGGTGCTGGCTTTTTGTTCGTTCTTTCTCGCCGCTTGCACGAGCAGTGCAACCAACGACGATGAGGACGACACTTCCCCCACCCGCACGGATACGCAGACGTTTGCAAACGCCAATTTTGAATACTTCAGCGATTCCGACGGCGAATATCTGATTGCAGACGCCGAAAATTGGACCGCGTCGAACGTTTCCAATTCCAGCGGAACGAGCGCAAGTTCTTCGGTGGCTCGTTCGGGCATCGTGGATACGTCTTTCGATTGGAGCAAATACGTCAACGCCTACGATACCTACCAAAGTTATGACGAAAGCGGCGATGATCCTTCAGACGACGAGAACTATTTCTCCGATATCGACAACTACTACGACATCCCCGGTTGGGACGTCGTTAAGACGCGGCTGCAGAACGACGGTTCTGAAGACGACATCACGCAGGACGATGACTTCGATACGCATCGCGATGCTATTGAAGCGGCTGCCACAGCGCTCAATCCCCGTACGCACGACTATACGGATGGCACCGAGTCAGACGACACGCACGTTCTCATGCTGCACAACTACCGTTCTGACGGCTACGGCACTGCGCGGCAGTATACCTCTTCCACTATCACTCTTGCAGCCGGCTCGGCCGCAAAAATTTCCGTTTGGGTTAAAACCGCTGAAATGACTTTCGGCAACGGCCAAGCTGTAAACGGCAACCGCGGCGCGTTCATTCAGATCACCAATACGGTGGGCGGAACGACGCAGGATCCGTTGGTAGTGAAAAATATCGATACTTCTGCCGAAACAGACAATAACGGCTGGGTGCAGTATACATTTTATATTAAGGCCTCCGCTTATTCATCGACGACCTTCGCCGTAGTGCTCGGTCTGGGCAGACAGGCGGAAGTAAATGCGGCAAACTCTTACGAATATGTGCAGGGCTACGCATTCTTCGACGACCTCACCTACGAGGTGATGACGGCAGCAGAATACGACACCGCCACCGCAAGCGTCGCCGCAAACAATAAGTTTACGCTCGATCTGAATACTCTCGACAACGCATCTTCCAAAGTTGTGACTGCCGGGGCTGATAAGACTTACGCGCTCAACCTCGACGAACTTGGAATTTTCGGTGAAAGCGGAAATAACGTCGATTATTTTGCCCCCGTTGCCATGAACGGGTCCCTCGCAAAAACGACCGACGATTACGGCAACACCTACGAAACCTATTTCGGCTCTTCGAATTTTGATGCTGACAGTGCTATTTTCGGAAAAGACGGTCTTGCAACGGCGAGCGAGGTCTCTGCACAATGGTCCGGCCTGCCGATCGCGGAGAAGTTCCAGAAACTCATCGACGGCAAACTTCCGTTTGCAAACGGCAATTCGGAAATGATCTTCCTGTACAGCAGCGACGGTGCACCGCAAACCTATACCTCGCAGGAGTTCAAGCTTGCCAAAGACGAAAGCCAGATCATCTCGTTTTGGGTGAAGACCTCCGCCATGAACGGCGGTACGGGCGCCACGGTAACGCTGGTAGACGAAGCGAACAATAAAACGACCATCGGCGCCGTCGATACGACTACGCTCGACACGGTAGACCTCACGGACGATACAAAGAAGACGGAGGACATCTTTGACGGATGGCAGCAGTGCTTCCTGTTCGTAACCAACGATACAGACGAAGATGTCAATTTTACTCTTCAGTTCTCTCTCGGGCCCACCACTCTCACGCGCACGGCTTCCGATTATATCCCCGGCTGGGCGGCCTTTACGGGCATCCAGGCCAGTACGGCAGAACTGACTGACACACAGTTTGCCGCCAAAACGACGGGCACCTATGCGGTCGATGTTTCGCTCACTTCGAACACGGATACCGTGGAAAGCTCGTTCGACGATGTAGCTTACACAGACGAAAAGACCATCGAAACGGATGTGGCAGATCCCCGCAACTACGACGGCGTGTACAGCAACAGCTCGTATGTAGGCGGCTCGGACGTAACGACGGGCAAAAACGAACTGTCTAGCGCCGGTCTCATCAATAAAGATTACGCAAGCACTTATTTCAACAACGGAAAAGTGCGAGAATGGTTCCCTACCCTCGCAGATTCGCTCAGTCGCGACAACTGGTGGAGTTCGCTGATCGGCGACGACTGCACACAGCCGCTGTTCATCTCCAACACTCTGGCGGAAGCGACCGCTTACGGCTTTGTGGCCTCTGCCTCGACGAACATCGCAAGTTCCGGCTACGCGCTCATATCTGTCCGCGTAAAACTGAGCAAGGGCGCGACGGCTAACGTCTATCTGATCGATACGACGGCCCCGGACGAAGACAGCACTGAAAAGCAGTACGCCAATGCACTCGCCTACAGCGCCGGCATCTCCTACCGCTACGACGAGAACGGCAACGTTGTAAATCGTGATCCGGACGATACAGATTATAATAAAGATGTAAATACCGTTTTCTATAAACAGGATAACGGCCTGTGGTACACTTCCGAACAGTTCAGCGGCGACACCTACTATGCGAACCTGCAGAACTTTGCGGAATATGACCGCGAGAACAAGACGGAAAACCTGCTCAATTCCAGCGGCGGCGTCGCTTATTACGCGCATGACGGCGAATATTACAGGTATTATGACGAAGACGATGATACCTATTCCGTAAAGGTTCGCGACTTCTCTGAAGCCGGCGTATCCGACGAGAGAATGGCCGGTGCCGTATTGCAGCAGGCAACAGACGATAAATATCTCAGCCGCGAAGTTTCGTATAACCCCACAGAGACCGATGCCCCTGCCATGTCAGACTGGATCTATGTCCGTTTCTTCATCAAAACGGGAGATACCGCCAAAGATTACCGTTTGGAAGTTTGGTCGGGCAGCCGCGACGGCGTTACGGAAAATAATTCCAATTCTCTCGTGATTTTCGACACGGTCACTTACAGCGATCTTACGGAAGAGACGTTTACCGACTATTCCGCCGAAGCCCTCGATGACTTTGCCGTAACGGCTCTTGGCGAAGGAAGCACCGCGGAAGATCTTGAAAGCGATTACCTCGATGATCCCGCCAAATACATGACGGATGGCGATACAGCGGACAGTTCTTCGCTCGTGTATTACCACTACTCTCTGTACGACGATATCGACTATGCTTCTTACGATCCTGACCGTTCGAGCGACAGCGATCCCTATTCCTCTTACGACGCAACATCTTACAGCAATCAACTCGCATACCTGCGTTACTCGTTTACAGACGGCACGACAGAGTATTACGACACGATCGTAGATTACAGCGCAAGCGAAGTTTCGGTTTCGACCTCGAGCAGTGATGACACGACTGACGATACCACCGATGACACGACAGGCGGCGGCAATCAGAATATCTGGTTGCTCATTACCTCGATCGTCCTCGCGGCGGCGCTCGTATTTACGATGCTCGCTCTGCTGATCCGCAAGCTCCTTTCCAACATGAAGAAAAAGAGCGTAAAGACCAAGCCGATGTACGACAACAAGCGCAAACGTTATATCCGCAAACTTCGCCTCGAAGAATCGGAGAAAGACGAAAACGCAGACGACGTACTCCCCGACGAAGACGAATATTCCGAAGAGGATATTTACAGCGTCGATCAGACGGACGAAAGCAAGGAAATCGAAGAAGATACGGCCGACGAACAGAACGTTTCCGACGACGGCGAAAACAAGGATGAATAATCCGTAAACTCAAACAAAAAGCGGTTCATGCAAATTGCATGAGCCGTTTTTTTGCGACATTTATCCTTTATACAACAGGAAATGTTTCCGGTTTTCAGTTACCTATTAAAAAATACAAAGACAGTCTTTTGCATAAAGACGCGCGGAAATATAAATTTCCGCGCTCATAAAACGAAGTATATACTTTTATGTCGTTCTGTTTACCGCATATACTTAGTCGCGGATACAGCCGCATGATCTGAAAACCATGAAAACGCCGTCAATGCCGCAGACCTTTCGGATAATGGTTTTTCAACGCCCCTCCGGCCCCTTTTGCCAATCCCAAAGGCCAGCCTTCAAAGGTTACGGCGCACCAGCCGTTTACCGATGAGCCCGGCAGTTCTTCGCCGCGCAAATACCGCCGCGCTTCCTCTTCGGAGAGCGGAGCTGTATTGGCGAACTGACCGCGCCCCTCCGCCATTACAAGGGCGTGAGCGGGCTCAAAACGGGCCGTTTTGCCCGCCTGTACCGCTTCGCCCAACCGCACGCCGGCGGCCAGTACGCGCAGCCCTGCGAGCGGAAAAAGGCCGATCGGAGCAGCGTACAATGTATTCTTAAAAGACAGCAGGCCGCAGTTTTCCGCAAAAGGCTGTTTCAGAAAATCTCTTTCAAACGATCGCCATAACGCCACGGCCTTTTTGTCCGCCGCGGGGCGTTCCTGCCTTTGCACCATCCTATCGCCGTCCTCGCGGCAAAACAGCGCCGCAAAGTGCCCTTCGCCCTCGGCGCGGTGCGGCCAAAGCTTCACTCGCTTTACAAGCGAAAACTGCGGAAATTCGCGCACGAACCACGCCGCGTTTTCCTCGTCTTCCTCCTCGGCAAACGTACAGGTGGAATAGACGAGTTTTCCGCCGGGCGCGAGCATTTTCGCCGCCGAGACGAGGATTTTTCTCTGCCGGTCGGCACACATGGCGACGTTCTCTTCGCTCCACTGCCGCGCCGCCTCCGGCTCTTTGCGGAACATTCCCTCGCCCGAACAGGGCGCATCCACCAAAATTTTATCAAAATAAGCGGGCAGGCGCTCCGCCAGCGCCGCAGGATCGGCACAGGTCACCACGGCGTTGCGAATCCCCAGCCTTTCCACGTTCTGCAAGAGAATACGGGCGCGGTCAGGCAATTTTTCGTTGAGAACGATGATGCCTTCGCAGCACATTTTCTGCGCCAGTTGCGTGCCTTTCCCTCCCGGAGCGGAACAGAGATCGAGCACGCGCTCGCCCGGCTGTACATCTAAAAGCGGCGCGGCGCACATGGCGCTCGGCTCCTGCACATAGTAAAGCCCCGCGTCGTGGTACAAGTACCGCCCCGGCTTTTCTTCGCCGATAAAAAAACCGTTTTCTTCCCAAGCGACGGGCTTGAGCGGAAACGGCGCGATCCGTGCAAAATCCTGCGCGGAAATTTTGAGCGTGTTGACGCGAATACCCTTGCAGGGCGGCTCATGCAGGCATTCCGCATAGGCGGGATAGTCGGGCAGCCGCTGCGCAAGTCTTTGCAAAAATTTATCGTTCATTCTTCTTCCGCCATATATCGCGACCGAAATTCGGAAAGGGAATAAAATTCTTTGATGCTGCCCTGTTCGTACATACGGTGCGCGGTGTCGCGGCGCACGCTGTCGTCGCCGTCGTTTTCAATAAAAACCGTGCAGTTGGTAAGTTTCAGCGAATACCTGCCGCCGCGCTTGACGATCTCTTTGACGAGCGACTTGGCGAGCGGCACGTTTTCTTCAATGGAACGGGAAAAACTGAACTTTTTTCCGCGCAGTTCGTCAGACTGCGGCCGCACGCGGTAACCGTACACAAAATCGTTGAATTTGGAACGGCGCTCGCCGCGCTCGCGCTTTTCGCGGCTCTTTTCGCGAAGGTATTCGCTGCGGCGGCGGGAAGAACAATTTGAAAACTGGTAATTTTCGATCTTGCCGCTGCGGACATCGAATTTTTCCAAAAGTTCCGGTAAAGAACACTGCTCCTTTTCGCTCATAGCCTGCGCGATGCGCATGGTGGCATAGGCATCGTCAGCCGCGCAATGCGGCGTGTAATCGATTTCAAAAATCTGCGTGAGCGGTTCCAGGCCCGTCTGCCGGTCGAATGTTTCCGTCATCGCCATGTACAGTACCTGCGTATCGGCAAAGCGAAACCGAAAAGACGGGAGTTTGTAGCGCTTGGTTTCCAGGTTCAGATAGCGGACGTCGTTGACGGCGGCATGGCCGAACACCAATTTGTTTTCCCCTTCGAGAATCTCTTTGATGCGCCCGTAAAAATGCTTGAAATCGGGATATTTCTTAAAATCGTCGTAATCGTAGGGCAATACGATCCCGTCGCCGCCGCGGTCGGTAAGGTGAAATTTGCCGTTCGGATTGATGAGAATATCTTCCTTTTTCAGAATATTGAATTGTTCGTCCGCCACCACATAACCGAATACGCATATCTTCGCCACATTCTTGTAGACGCACGCGCATTCGATGTCAAAAAAAACGTACTCCATAAGCCGCCGTAAAAATTGATTTTCATAAAAATTATAGCACAATGGCGGTAAATTGTAAAGTCCTTTCACCCCGACTTTCAAACAGCATCAAAAAAGGACGGAAAATTATCCGTCCTTTTTTGCTTGCGCAGACCGGCAGTCATGCACCTTTGATGCGACCGATATCCGCATTGACCGATTTCGGATCGTTCAATCCGCGGATGGGATGCGCCTTGTCCTCACAGCGGTAATCCCTGCCGAATTTTTTGATCGTCTTTTCGATGACCGCGTGCGAAGCGAGGCTCTTCACGTTGCCCTGCACGCCGCGGTTGTACGAAAAGAAGCGGAAATGATCGGGAAGATCGTCCACCGGCTCAAAACTTTCCGCTCTGCCCGTAAGCCGCACGCTTTTGAGCACTTCGCGTACATAATCTTTCTGTTCGGAAAAACTCAAAAGCACAGGGAAATCGCCGCCTTCGGGGAAGAGTTGCTGCCATACCTTGCCGTTGTATTTTTCCAGCATCTGCGTGGCAAATTTCAGGTGCGAAAGCTCCTCCTCGAAGTGCATCAGCCAGATCTGCTTGACGCGCTCGTCTTTTTCGTCGTTGTAACATGACCAGTAAAGATAGCACTCTGTATATTCGTGCATGACCATGCACTCGAACATATCTACAGTAGGATCGGAAAGGCATCCGTACCCGGTTACGTGCTGTTCTTCGATCATGGCGATCTCCGAATAGAGCCTGCGGCCCAGTTCGCTCTCGTACAGGTTGGCGATGTTCAGATAATAGTTCATCGTCTGCTGTTCCGCCGCCGTGATGATCGCCACATTCAGGCGCGTGACGGGATCGTTGAGGTAATTGTTGATATAAAAGCGCACGTCGTCTTCGGGCGCGCGCGCCTCCGCCACCGTCGGGCGGCCGGGCATGATCTCGGTGTATTTGCCCACGAGTTTTTCGGCGTGGATGCCCTTTTCAAAGTCTAACAAATCGGCGTAGCGATACAGGTGGTCGAAGTCTTCCAAAAGCGCGAAATCCAACTGTTTTTTGACGTATTCGTTCTTTTCTCGCTGTGCGAGAATAGCCGTGAGGTCGACGGCGAGTTGTTCGTAGCCGATGGTGTGTTCGAGCATACTCTCGTTGCGCGGTTTCAATGACGCGATGCGCTTTTGCTGCTGCTGTTCGCCGCGGCGGATGAGAGCCATGCCCCGGCGCACGTCGTTGTTCATGCAATGTCTTGTAAAGCGAGCCGTGTTCCAGATGGCCTCGAATTCCGTGCCGTTCATCAGGATAATGCGCACGCGCGTGTACGGGTCGACCGTCTCTTTGTCGTACGGCTTTACGTTGATGGTTTTCCAGTTTTTGTAGGTTTTTGCAATGTCTTTTGATTTCTCTTCAAAAGGATTCATGCCAGCCTCCTTGCTTTTTTCGCTTATTATTCTCCAATATAAATATTCGTATTCATATCATTGCAAATTTTTCTGAATTTTGTTAAAATATTAGAAAACGATTTCGGAGGCTTTTACTGATGCTTGCTGTGATCGCGGCGATGCAGAAAGAGGCGGACGTTCTCCTTTCCCTCAGCCGTACAGACCGCCATGCAAAATGTTTCGGCAAAGAGATTTGCGACTGTAATTATAGCGGCCAAGATTTCCGGCTGATCCTTTCCGGCGTGGGCAAAACAAATGCCGCCGCGGCGGCGATGCTCGCGCTCGCCTCGGGCGCGGACAGGATTTTGAATTTCGGTGTGGCGGGCGGACTGACGCCGCAGACGAAGATCGGCACGTTCTGGCAGATAAGCCGCGCCGTGCAGTACGATTTCGATCTGAGTAAGATCAACGGCACGCAGATCGGCACGCTCGACGAATACCAAACGCCCTATTTTCCCCTGCAAACGGGCGGGAGCTTCCCCACTGCTACCCTTGCCACGGCAGATTCATTTGCCAGCGGCGACGACGATATGAGCCTTTTAAAGGCCCTGCACGCGGACATACGCGACATGGAGGGCGCGGCCGTGGCGCACATTTCTTTTGCCGCCGGCGTACCCTGCTATATGTTCAAAAGCATTTCAGACAATGCCGGCGAGGAGAGTGTACGCGAATACCGCGAAAATATGCAGATCGCCCTTTCCGCTCTGCAGAAAAAAATGCCGGCCATATTCGACGAGGTTTGCAATGGATAAAATAGCGTCCTTTCAGAAAGACCACAACACGCTCTGCCCCGGATTGTATTTTTCGACGCGCATCTGCGGCGTGGAAACGTACGATCTGCGTTTTAAAAAGCCCAACGCGGGCGATTACATACAGAATGCCGCACTGCACAGCATTGAGCATATGCTCGCCACCGTTCTGCGCAACGGCCCGCACAAAGACAAGATCGTCTATTTCGGGCCGATGGGCTGCCGCACGGGCTTTTACCTGCTCACGGCGGGGCTGCATTACCGCACGGTGCTTTCCATGCTGAAAGACGCCTTTGCGCAGAGCCTTGCGCTGGACGGCGTTCCCGGTGCGGAGAAGAGCGAATGCGGCAACTACGCGGAACACGATCTCAACGGCGCCAAACGCGAGATCCGCGCCTATCTTGCCCTGCTGGAAAGCATCGGCGAGGACGAAATTGCCAAAGAGGAAGAAAAGGAGAACGCATGATCGAACTGGGAGGCGGCTGGGACGAAGTTCTCGCACCGCTGTTTACAAGCGACAATTATAAAAAAATACGCGAATTTCTCAAACAGGAGTATTCGCATCACGTCGTATATCCCGATATGTACGACATTTTCAACTGTTTCAAATACACCCCGCTGGAAAACGTGAAGGCGGTGATCTTGGGGCAGGACCCCTATCACAACGAAGGGCAGGCGCACGGGCTGTGTTTTTCCGTACAAGAAGGCATTGCCCCGCCCCCGTCGCTGGTGAATATCTTTCAGGAACTGCACGACGATGTGGGCTGTACGATCCCGAAATCGGGCAATCTGACCAAATGGGCCAAAGAGGGCGTATTGCTGCTCAATACGGCGCTCACCGTGCGTGCACACCGTGCCAACTCGCACAAAGACTGCGGCTGGACCTGGTTTACCGATAACGTTATCAAAATTATCAGCGACAAACGCGAGAACGTCGTATTCATCCTCTGGGGCGGCAATGCACGTTCCAAAAAGCCGCTCATCGACCGCAGCAAGCACCTCATATTGGAATGCGCACACCCTTCTCCTCTCTCCGCTTACAATGGGTTTTTCGGGTGCAGACATTTTTCAAAAACAAACGAATACCTGCAATCGCACGGCATTGCGCCCATCGACTGGCAGCTTTGATTGACGGAGAAAATTATGAAATACATTGTGGTTCTCGGCGACGGTATGGCCGATTGGAAACTGGAAGAACTGGGCGGCAAAACGCCTCTGCAATACGCGAAAAAGCCGTATATCGATATGCTGGCAAAGCGTGCGGAAGTCGGGTTGTGCCGCACCGTGCCCGCGGGGTTCAAACCGGGCAGCGACGTGGCAAACCTATCTGTTATGGGATACGATCCGCACGATTGCTATACAGGCCGCTCTCCGCTCGAGGCGGTATCCATCGGCATCGACCTGAAAGATACCGACGTGACGCTGCGCTGCAACCTCGTAACACTCTCGGACGAAGAGAAGTACGAGGATAAAACCATGCTCGATTACAGTGCGGGCGAAATTTCCAGCGAAGAGGCGAAGCAACTGGTCGACAGCCTGAAAGAGCAGTTCGACAGCGAGGATTTTTCGCTATACGCGGGCGTGAGTTACCGCCATTGCCTGGTTGCGCACGGCGGCATAACGGGACATGACCTCACCCCGCCGCACGATATAACCGGCAAACCGATCGCGGAACATCTCCCCAAAGGGCCGCAGGGCGAACTGTACCTGAACATGATGAAACGCTCGGCAGAAATACTGAAAAATCACCCCGTGAACGTCGCGCGCAGAGCGGCGGGCAAAAACCCGGCAAATTCCGTTTGGTTCTGGGGCGAAGGCACGAAACCCGCGCTGGAAAACTTTCAAACAAAGTTCGGCAAAAAGGGCGGCGTGATATCGGCGGTAGATCTCGTGAAGGGAATCGGCATCCTCGCCGGCATGGACGTTATCGAAGTGGAAGGAGCCACGGGCAATTACGACACGAACTTTGCGGGCAAAGCGGAGGCGGCGCTGAACGCATTGCTGCGGGACGGGCTGGACTTCGTTTACATCCACATGGAAGCGCCCGACGAGTGCGGGCACCAGGGTGACATCGCCCACAAAATTTATTCCATTGAGCAGATCGACGCAATGGTCGTGCATTCGCTGGCCGACAGACTGATGCAGGCGCGCGAGGATTTCAGAATACTCATCTGCCCCGACCATCCCACCCCGATCGCCGTGCGCACGCACGTGGCCGATCCCGTGCCCTATCTGCTTTTCGACAGCCGCAAAGACGCGAAAGGCGCAGACACTTATGATGAAGACAGTGCAAAACAGACGGGAATTTTCATTGAAAATGGCTGGGATCTGATGAAACGTTTGCTTGCCGATTGATACTGTTTGCCATGAAAAATTTTTGGAGTTATATTTCTAACAACAAATTTGCCGTCGGGTGTACGGGCGGAATCGTTTATGTATACGACACTGCCGGTACAGAACTCGCTAAATTCCGCGACCTATCTTATGCCTATCGCACCCTGCTGTCGCCCGACGGCACTTTACTTGCCGTAAAATCCACGGCAGGCCTGCTCGCCTTTTATTCACTGACAGATATGCGCCTGCTTAAAAAATTCCGGTTTACTCCTCTCGATGGCTGCCAGGACGGAAATATGTGCTTTTCCCCCGATGGAACTGAGTTGTTCAATATAGAAGTATCCGAGGCGGGCGATGCACGGATTACCGTGTACTCTGTTAAAAATTTTTCACCCGTTGCCGAATTGTGCAATGAAAAAGAGGCTGTTCCCCTCGCCATCGAAAGAAACGGCAATGCCCTATACATTTTGGGAGGAAAGAGAGACAGCGACGATATTCTGTGCAGTTATTTTACCGCTCGGCTCGACGATAAAGCCCTGAGGGAAATTCACCCTGTTTGCGATAAAGACGCCGACCTTTGCAGAGGGTTTGTTCATTTGCAAAACTGCGGCTTTACGAAAAAAGCCAAAGAATGGTCGGCTCTGCGTTATGCAGGTTATGATCTGACCGGAATTGAACAAAAAGATTACTCTATTTTTCGCCTTTGGAAAGAACGGGCGTTTCTCGATTATCCCGTGCGCTCAAAAAATAATTAAATGCAGATTTTCTTTCCTTTGTACCGATTTTTGATTGCTTATTTTCTCAAAATACGATATAATAATAAAGATAAAACTTAGCGCAGGAGTCGCCTAATGGTATGGCGCCAGCTTCCCAAGCTGGTTCCCGCGGGTTCGATTCCCGTCTCCTGCTCCACAGAAAAAGGGAGGCTGATGCCTCCCTTTTTCTGTGGAGCAGGAACAGAGCGAACCACATCCGCACACAGAGTTAGGCTGATCTATCTTACCTGCCGCGGATGTCGGTTCGCGTTCGAGCGCAGCGAGAACCTTGCGCCGCAGGCGCAAATTCCCGTCTCCAGCCCTCTTTTTTATTAACGAAAAAGAACCACATCCGCACACAGAGTCAGGCTGATCTATCTTACCTGCCGCGGATGTCGGTTCGCGTTCGAGCGCAGCGAGAACCTTGCGCCGCAGGCGCAAAT
>CALVHW010000013.1 GCA_944328905.1 uncultured Clostridia bacterium
TGTTTTTTAAAAATTTTGCGGCGCGGCGGTGAATAAAATGTTTTTTGTTTGCTATTTGCGCCGTTTTTTTATATAATGGAAAGGTATTATTCGGCAAACCATATCGGAAGTCGGAAAGCCGCACCGCTGCGGGATCGTTCAAAAAAACATGGGTAGCCGCACCTGTCAATATGCTGCCGTATGGATGGGCGACGGATCCGTGTTTTTACCCGTATGTTCGCGGCTGAATCCGAAAATCGGAGAAAAGAATGGCGCAACCCAATCGCTTTATCAGAAATTTTTGCATCATAGCGCATATCGACCACGGAAAGAGCACGATCGCCGACCGCATCATGGAACTTACGGGGCAGGTTTCCGCGCGCGACATGGAAGACCAACTGCTCGATTCCATGGACCTCGAACGCGAGCGCGGCATCACTATTAAATTGACGCCCGTGCGGATGTTCTACAAGGCGGACGACGGCAACGAATACGAATTCAACCTGATCGACACGCCCGGACACGTCGACTTCACTTACGAAGTTTCGCGCTCGCTCGCCGCGTGCGAGGGCGCGATCCTCGTCGTCGACGCCACACAGGGCATCGAGGCGCAGACGCTCGCGAACGTCTATCTCGCACTGGAAAACGATTTGGAGATCCTGCCCGTCATCAACAAAATCGACCTACCTTCGGCGGATATCGAAGGTACCAAAAAAGAGATCGAAGACGTGATCGGTCTGGACGCGTCGTACGCGCCCTGTGTTTCCGCCAAAGAGGGAACGAACATCCGCGATATTCTGGAACGCATCGTCGAGCACATTCCGGCGCCCAAAGGGGATACCGACGCGCCGCTCAAAGCGCTCATATTTGACAGTTATTACGACAATTACAAGGGCGTTATACTGTTTGTGCGCGTCAAAGACGGCAGTGTGCGGGTGGGGGATATCATCCGCACGTTCCGCTCAGACAAGCAGTACGACGTGACCGAGGTCGGTGCGTTCAGCCCGAAGCTTTCTCCCAAAGACGTATTGCAGGCGGGCGAGGTCGGTTACATCGCGGCGAGCATCAAGAGCATACAGGATGTGGCCGTCGGCGACACGGTGACGAACGCATTGGCGCCCGCCGCGGAACCGCTGCCCGGATATAAAAAGGTGCAGCCGGTCGTGTTCTGCGGTATCTATCCGCTCGACGGCAGCCGATTTAACGACCTGAAAGACGCACTTTTGAAATTGCAGCTCAACGACGCGTCGCTCATCTTTGAGCCGGATACGTCCGTGGCGCTCGGTTTCGGGTTCCGCTGCGGCTTTTTGGGACTTCTGCACATGGAAATAATCCAGGAACGCATAGAGCGCGAATTCAATCTCGACATCATCACCACGGCGCCGAGCGTATCCTACAAAGTGCATAAAACGGACGGGGAAGAACTGTTTGTCGACAATCCGTCGCACTTGCCCGACCAGACGGATATCGAATATATGGAAGAACCTCTCGTAAAGGCGGAAATTTATTCGCCGCCCGATTACATCGGCTCGATCATGGACTTGTGCCAGGAAAAGCGCGGCGTTTTCAAAGATATGACGTATCTCGATGAAAAACGGGTAAAACTTTTGTACACTTTGCCGCTCAACGAGATCATTTACGACTTTTTCGATCAGATCAAATCGCGCACGAGGGGATATGCCAGTTTCGACTATGAACTGATCGGCTACGAGCGCAGCGAACTGGTCAAACTCGATATATTGCTGAACGGCGAAGTGTGCGACGCGCTCTCCATGATCGTGCATAAAGACCGCGCCTATCCACGCGGCAGAGAGTTGGCGGAAAACCTGAAAGAACTGATTCCTCGCCAACTCTTTGAGATCCCGGTGCAGGCGGCCGTGGGCGGTAAGATCATCGCGCGCGAAACGGTAAAAGCCGTCCGCAAAGACGTGCTTGCCAAGTGCTACGGCGGCGATATCACGCGCAAAAAGAAACTTCTTGAAAAGCAGAAAGAGGGCAAAAAGCGTATGCGTAGCATCGGTTCGGTAGAAGTGCCGTCTGAAGTATTTATGCAAATTTTGAAGACAAACAAGTAATTTATGGTTGTTTCGGAGGTAGTATGTCTGGCATAAACGGGAATTTTTGCAGGGACAATGCTCCGCATTACAGCGACGATAAACAGCGGAATTTCTTTTCGCTCGTCTACGACGCCGTGCAAAAGATCCCTTGCGGCAAAGTGGCAACGTACGGGCAGATCGCGCGCCTTTGCGGAAGTCCGCGTTCGGCAAGAGCCGTCGGCTATGCGCTGCACGTCAACCCTTTGCCTGGCGTCGTGCCGTGCCACCGTGTGGTGAACCGGGAAGGGCGGCTCGCGCCCGCGTTTGCTTTCGGCGGGGCGGAGGTGCAGAAAGATCTTTTGGAAAAAGAGGGCGTCGTCGCCACCCGCGGCGAGGACGGCCTTTACTATGTCGATATAGAAAAACACCGCTGGCAACCGTAGCGGTGTTTGATTTTCGGAGGGGATTATATGCCCGGTATTTACATTCACATTCCCTTTTGCAAGGCGAAGTGCCGTTATTGCGATTTTACATCTTACCCCGGAAAGATAGGGCTTTCCGATGCGTATATGGCCTGCGTGATCCGCGAAATGCAGTTCCGCGCCAAAGACCTGGAAAAATACGAGTTCGGCACCGTCTATTTCGGCGGCGGTACGCCGTCGGTCGTCGATCCGAAGTGGATCGTCGGCTGTATGAACGAGATAAGAAAGGAATACAAGCTGGCGGACGGCGCGGAGGTGACCCTCGAACTTAACCCCGGAACGGTCGACGCGGAAAAGATAGCGGCGTATAAGCATGCCGGGGTAAACCGCTTTTCGGTCGGCCTGCAATCGGCAAACGACAAACTTTTGCGCGATCTCGGCCGCATCCATACGGCAAAGGACTTTGAAGTTGCCTGTTCCTTGCTGAAAGGCGAAAATTTCAATGCTGATATCATGATCGGGCTGAAAGGGCAGACCATAGACGACATAAAAAATTCGATCGCATTGGCGGCCCGATGCGGCGCATCGCACATCTCCGTGTATGCGCTTACGCCCGAGGAAAGTACGCCCATCTATTCGGAAGAGTACCTCAACGGCGATCTGCCCGACCAGGACGAAGTCGCCGATATGTACGCGCAGAGCGTCGGCATTCTCGCAGAACATGGCTATAAACGTTACGAAGTTTCGAACTTCGCAAAGCCGGGGTTTGAATCGCGCCACAATATGAATTACTGGAAGAGGGGCGAGTATATCGGGTTCGGTGTTTCCGCCAGTTCCTTTATGGCGGGAAGGCGGTTTACCAATACCCCCGACCTTGACGAGTACACAAAATGTATCCTCTCAAGCCATTACCCGGTCGTCGACGATGAAAAGATTTCCGAAAAAGACGCCAGGTTCGAAAAAGTCATGCTCGCCTTGCGCACGGCGGACGGGTTGGATATTGCCGAATACCGTTCTGATTTCGGTTCCGAATTTGTGGTCGATTTTTTCGACGCTCTGAGTAAAAACAAAGAGTATTTCGATTTCGACGGCCGCCGCGTACGCATCAAAGACGAATTTCTCTACGTGCAGAATCAAATACTTTGCGATTTTATCGAATGATATCAAGTACTATGCGACACATAATTTGTAAAAACACCGCGGTGATTCATGTTTTGTCTTCACTTTCGTGCGTCGCCAGTGTTTTTCCGGTGGTAGCATCTGCAAGAATGGCGAAAGTCTTTCCGTCGGTATCGATCACACCCACATAATAGTAACAAGCGCCGTCGTTCCATAAAAGCCGAACGTACAGTTCGCCGCTGAATTTATTGCCGTTGGTGTGGGTGCTGAATATTTTGCTGTTTTCCTTTTTTACGGCGTCGAGCAGCTGGTTGAGCGAGAGCACCTGCTGCCCCGCCTTTACGCTCTGTGCGGTCAGGTTTATTTTTTCCGCGTCGGCATCGTCGGCGTCGCAAATAGTGAAGTCGATCTTTTCCGCGTCCGGGGCGGGGATGCTCTGCGAATAGTTGTGGATCATCCGCACGTTGTCGAAGGAAAGTTCTGCCTCATAGGTTTTGCCGTCCAGCGCAAACGAAATTTTATATGTACGCGTGTTGTCCGGAACCGTGAGCGCCACTTCGAACAGGTCGGAACAGTCGGCGGGGGTGCCGTCCGCGCGGTATGGGTATTCGCGTGTGCCGCACGATACAAAAATGCTGTACTTTTCCTGCGTGCCGACGTAAATGTTGCTCCTGTATTCGGAAACGTAGTCGGTAAGATCAGGTTCTTTCGAGCAGCCCGCCGCCAGTACCAAAAGTACGGCGAGTGCCAGCACGGCCGCGATCCGGATAAATTTTTTCATTGCAAACCTCCACTTGATACGTTTTTCTTGAAATAATATATTTTTCTTTTCTCTTTATCATGAATAAATTTGCAAATTAAAGTTGATTTTTTTTGCCGTGTGTGCTAAAATAGATGAAATAACACTAACGGCCTTGCGCAAAAACATTTTTTGCGCCGCTTAATTCGGAAAAAGGAGTGCGGATTTGGGTAAACTTGTCGCAAAAACAGCGCTTTGTACATTGTCGGCGCTCATAGGTCTTGCCCTCATCGTGTTCGGGGTGCTCAGCCTGGCGGCTCCTTCCGCGATGCTGGCTATTTCCGACGATCTCGGAATGGACAAACTCAGCGCCGCATACAGTGTCGCCGTCTGCGAGCGCACGGAAAAAATTGAAGATCTCGCAGAGGCGGTCGAACGCAATTACAACGTATCGAATTATAGCGAGTGCGCCAAGTACGGTGCAAAACTTTTGGCCGATCCCGATTTCGAGAGGTATTGCGCCGCGCGCGATCAGCAAACGGCCGGGAATGATAATATCCATAAAAGTTATAGTCAGTATATATCGGGTATTGTTTCAACTGCTCAATATTATACAGGGGAAGAGGAGGCTGCTCTTAACACAGCGTTTTCTGCATTAGGGCAAACTTTCCCAAAATATAATGCGGTCAAAGATCTTACTGTTTCCGCAAGAATTAAAGACGATAAGATATTTTGTGGACAGATATTAGAAAGGTTGCAAGATATGAAAGTTGAAGATTCTCAGGAACAGGAGTTATTGCGTAATTTTATTTCGGATCTTGCCGATTATTGCACAAAATAATTTAAGTTTTTAATTTGTCAAAAATTTCACTTTATAATTTTATCGAAAAAATCAAGGAGATTTGCTTATGAACAAGATTGTGCAGGAAGGCTTGACATTTGACGACGTACTTTTGATTCCGCAGGCATCCGATGTGCTCCCGTCGGAAGTCGATCTCAGTACAAAATTGACGGATGGTCTGAAGCTGAATATTCCGTTTATGAGTTCGGCGATGGATACCGTTACCGAAAGCAAACTTGCGATCGCTATTGCGCGGGAAGGCGGCATCGGAATCATTCACAAAAATATGTCGATCGAAGAACAGGCGAGTCAGGTCGATAAGGTAAAGCGCAGCGAACACGGCGTTATTACCGATCCCTTTTTCCTTGCTCCTGAAAACACTGTGCGTGAGGCGGTGGCTCTCATGGAACGCTATAAAATCAGCGGCGTTCCTATCACCACGAACGGTAAGCTTGTCGGCATCCTCACCAACCGCGATCTCCGTTTTGAATCCAATTATGACCAGCCGATCTCCAACGTGATGACAAAAGAAAATCTTGTCACCGCGCCCGTCGGCACTTCGCTTGAAGAAGCGCAGAAAATACTGGGTAAACATCGTATCGAAAAATTGCCCATCGTCGATAAAGACGGGTACCTCAAAGGCCTCATCACGATCAAAGACATCGAAAAGAGCATTCAGTATCCGAATTCCGCAAGGGATAAAAACGGCAGGCTTCTCGCAGGGGCGGCCGTCGGCAGGGCGGCGAATACGATGGAGCGCATTGAGGCGCTCGTCGCGGCGAAGGTCGACGTGATCACTGTCGACACGGCGCACGGCCACCAGCAGGGCGTGCTCGACGAAGTAAAACAGATCAAGGCGAAATTCCCCAACCTGCCCGTCATTGCCGGCAATGTGGCGACGGCTGAAGCGACGAAAGCGCTCATCGACGCGGGGGCGGACGTCGTAAAAGTAGGCATCGGCCCCGGCTCCATCTGCACGACGCGTGTGGTGGCGGGCATCGGTATGCCGCAGCTCACCGCGATCTTGAATTGCGCGGAACAGGCAGACAAGATGGGCAAGCGCATCATTGCCGACGGCGGCATCAAATACAGCGGCGACATCGTGAAAGCGCTCGGCGCGGGCGCGTCCGTCGTGATGATCGGCAGCCTGTTTGCCGGTACGCTGGAAAGCCCGGGCGAAATTGAAATTTACCAGGGCAGGAACTTCAAGGTTTACCGCGGCATGGGTTCGCTCGGCGCGATGGCGGCGGGCGGTAACGACCGTTATTTCCAGGAAAGCAACCGCAAATTTGTTCCCGAAGGCGTGGAAGGCCGCGTCCCTTACAGAGGTAAGCTGGCAGATATTGTCTACCAGATGCTCGGCGGCCTGCGTGCAGGCATGGGCTATTGCGGGATGCACAATATTGAAGAATTGCGGAAAAAGGCAAAATTCGTGCGCATCACGAATGCAAGCCTGATCGAAAGCCACCCGCACGACATTTCCATTACCAAAGAATCTCCCAATTACAGCCCCCGCGGACTGTAAGCCTGTCAAAGAAAGAAAATGTACCGCCCATTCCGCGGTACATTCTTTTATAGCGGAAGAATGTAAATATGGCGGGTGGACGGCCTGTTTTGTATGGATACCGTTCGGCACTTTCGCGGCCGCGGCTGTTTTTCGGGGGAAAGGATGTAGTTCAAACGAGCGGAGAAGCATATGACACACGAGAAAGTTTTGGTCCTCGATTTCGGCGGACAGTACAATCAGTTGATCGCGCGCCGCGTGCGCGAACTGGGCGTATATTGCGACCTCATGCCTTTCGGTATGAGCATGGAAAAAATTAAAGAGTATGCGCCCATCGGCATCATTTTTACCGGTGGGCCGAACAGTGTTTACGAGGCGGGCGCGCCCGATATAGACGCGGAAATTTTCGCGCTCGGCATTCCCGTGCTGGGCATCTGCTACGGCTGCCAACTCGTCGCGCACAAACTGGGCGGCGAGGTCATGCACGCGGAAACCCGCGAATACGGCCGCAGCGAAATCACGTACGGCAACAGTGCCTTGTTCGCGGGCATCCCCTCCGAAAACGTCTGCTGGATGAGCCACACCGATTTTGTGGGGAAGGTTCCGCAGGGCTTCACCGTTACGGCGACTACGAAAACGTGTCCCGCGGCGGGTTTTGAAGACGCATCCCGCAAAATTTACGGAATACAGTTCCACCCCGAAGTGCACCATACCGCAAACGGGAGCGATATTCTTCGCAATTTCTTATACAATGTCTGCGGTGCGAAGGGCGACTGGACGATGTCGAACTTTGTAGAGGAACAGATTGCTGCGCTCAAAAAGAAACTGGCGGGCAAAAAAGTGCTGTGCGCCATGAGCGGCGGGGTAGACAGCGCCGTCGCCGCCACGCTCGTGCACCGTGCCGCCGGGGATAATCTGACCTGTGTTTTTGTCGATCACGGTCTGCTGCGCAAGGGCGAGGCGGAAGAAGTCGTCGAGGTTTTCCGCGATAAACTCGGCATGAACCTCGTCAAAGCGGACGCGCGCGATCTCTTCCTTTCCAAACTCGAGGGAGTGGCCGATCCCGAAAGCAAGCGCAAGATCATCGGCGAAGAGTTTATCAAAGTCTTTGAAAAAGAGGCAAAAAAGATCGGCGCCGTCGATTACCTCGTACAGGGCACGATCTATCCCGACGTCATCGAGAGCGGCAAGGGCGCCTCGGCGGTCATCAAGAGCCACCACAACGTGGGCGGACTTCCTTCCGTCGTCGATTTCAAAGAGATCGTTGAACCGCTGCGCGATCTGTTCAAAGACGAAGTGCGCAAAGTGGGCACCGAACTCGGTCTGCCCGATTCGGTCGTGCAGCGCCAGCCCTTCCCCGGCCCGGGGCTCGCCATCCGCATCATGGGCGAGGTGACCGAAGAAAAATTGCAGACGCTGCGCGATGCCGATTTCATTCTGCGGGAAGAGATCGCCAAAGCCGGACTCAACAAAGAGATCTGGCAGTATTTTGCCGTGATCACGTCGACCAGTACGGTCGGCGTCATGGGTGACGCGCGCACTTACGAACCTATCATCGCTCTGCGCGCGGTGACCAGTGTAGACGCGATGACGGCCGACTGGGCGCGCATCCCGTACGATGTGCTCGAAAGAATTTCCAGCCGCATCGTCAACGAGGTGGAACACGCCAACCGTATCGTGTACGACATCACCAGCAAACCGCCGGCAACCATCGAATGGGAGTAAGTTCGTCATGCAATATAGAAAATTCGGCAACGTTTACGCTGTCAGGATAGATAAGGGCGAAGAGATCCTTGCAAGCCTCAAAGAGTTTGCCGTAAAAGAAAACATCGCTTTTGCCCGTGTGAGCGCGATCGGCGCAGTCAGTTCGTTTACTGCGGGCGTATTCGATACAAAAACGAAGCAGTACCGCGCGAACGAGTTCAAGGGAAATTTCGAAATCGTTTCGCTTTCGGGAACGGTCGATCGGATGAACGGCGCTTATTATGCACACCTGCATATGAGTGCCGGCAATGAAAAGGGCGAGGTACTCGGCGGGCATTTGAACCGGGCCGTCGTCAGTGCGACCTGTGAGATGACCGTAACGCTCACAGACGGAGAGATCGACAGATGTTTCGACGAAGAGGTCGGGCTGAATCTCTGGAAATTCTGAAAATACGGACGCGCTTTTGCACGAGGCGTTACTGATATGAAGATCGCTCTTTTGCAGATACTGCCGGCGGGCAGTGAATCGGAAAATCTGAAAAAGGGGGCCGAATGGTGCCGCCGTGCAAAAGCCGGGCGGGGCAGACGTGGCGCTGTTTCCTGAAATGTGGAACTGCGGCTACCGCATCGCCGAAGATCCCGCGCTGCTGCGGAAAGACGCCATATCGGCGGACGGCGCGTGGCTGCGTTCTTTTTCCTTGTTGGCGAAAGAACTGGAGATGGCGATCGGCGTCACGTTTTTGGAAGCAAGCGACCGGGCGCCCAAAAATTCGCTTTTGCTTTTCGACCGTTTCGGGAACGCGGTTTTGCATTACTCAAAAGTGCATACCTGCGATTTCGGTGAAGAAAAATACCTTTCGGCGGGCGACGATTTCTATGTCTGCGATTTGGATATCTCAGGGGGCGTTGTCAGAGTCGGCGCGATGATCTGTTACGACAGGGAGTTCCCTGAAAGCGCGCGCATCCTCATGCTGAAGGGCGCCGAGATCATTCTCGTGCCCAACGCCTGCCCGATGGAAATCAACCGCGTTTCGCAGTTGCGCGCCCGCGCGTTCGAAAATATGCTCGGCATCGTTACGGTCAATTATCCGGTCGGCCAGCCCGACTGCAACGGCCATTCTACCGCGTTCGACGGCATCGTGTATCCGCCGGGCGAGCAAGAATCGCGCGACACACTTATCATGGAGGCGGGCGAAGAAGAGGGCGTGTATTTTGCCGATTTCCACTTGAATACTCTGCGCGAATACAGGCAGAGCGAAGTGCACGGCAACGCGTACCGCCGCCCGGAAAAATACGGCCTGCTCGTATCCGATAAAATTGATCCGCCCTTTGTGAGGGCAGACAGAAGAAAATAAACGTTATCAACGGAGGAAGTATTTTATGCAAAACAATAAACGGCCCGAAGACATGGCGCGCATCGTCAATGCGGAACTCGCCGAAAAGTTCATCGGCGAACAGGTGGAGGCCGTCAAAAAACAGGTCGGCGATAAAAAAGTGCTGCTCGCGCTCTCGGGCGGGGTGGATTCGTCTGTCGTGGCGGCATTGCTCATCAAGGCGATCGGCAAAAACCTCGTGTGCGTGCACGTCAACCACGGCCTGCTGCGCAAGGGCGAACCCGAACAGGTCGTGGAAGTGTTCCGCAACCAGATGAACGCAAATCTCGTCTATGTGGATGCGGTCGACCGTTTTCTCGATAAACTCGCCGGCGTCGCCGAGCCGGAGAAAAAGCGCAAGATCATCGGCGCGGAATTTATCCGCGTATTCGAAGAAGAGGCGCGCAAACAGGACGGCATCGAATTTCTCGCGCAGGGCACTATCTATCCCGACATCCTCGAAAGCGGCCCCGTAAAGGCGCATCACAACGTAGGCGGGCTGCCCGAAGACCTCAAATTCGAACTGGTCGAACCGCTCAAATTCCTTTTTAAAGACGAAGTACGCGTTGTCGGCAAAGCGCTCGGCCTGCCCGATTCCATGGTTTACCGCCAGCCGTTCCCCGGCCCCGGCCTCGGCGTGCGCTGCCTGGGCGCGATCACGCGCGACAGGCTGGAATGCGTCCGCGAATCTGACGCCATTCTGCGCGAAGAATTCGCCGACAACGGCCTTGCCGGCAAAGTGTGGCAGTATTTCACCGTCGTGCCCGATTTCAAGTCGGTCGGCGTAAAGGACGGCAAGCGTACGTTTGAATACCCCGTTATCATCCGCGCGGTCAACACGGTCGACGCGATGACCGCCACGGTGGAGGACGTGCCGTTCGCCCTTTTGCAGCACATCACCGACCGTATAACCAAAGAAGTAAAGGGCGTCAACCGCGTGCTGTACGACCTTACCCCCAAACCCTGCGGCACGATCGAATGGGAGTAATTAAAAATGCCGTTTCGTGATGAAAATTGCTGAAAAAACGGTCAAATACAAAAATATCGGCCTTTGCGAAAAAATTTTCGCAAAGGCCTTTCTTTTTTCTTCCGAGTATGCTATACTTAATTGATGTATTTTCGATTCCGCCATCGGTGGAAAATTCCGGAAATGCGGGGGATGTGGCTGCATGACAGAGCGAGAGATGAGACAGTTCCTGCAAAGTAAAAAATATACAGATAAACAATTTTACCTTGATTTGCTCGACGAAGAGAAACAGCGCACTTATGAAGATATGCGCGTGCGTGTGGTAATGGCGCTGCTCAAAACGAAATACATCGGAGAACTCAGGCAGAAAATTCGCGCATCGCAGGAAGAAGCGGCCCGGCTGCGCGCGGAAGAATTTTCTGCTGAAAATTACCGTTCGATCATAGCACTGAATGCCGAAATCAAGAACTGCCGGGAACAGATAGAAAGTTATAAGTGCTTTTTTACCGAGCCGTATTTTGCCCGTATGGATCTGTACGACGATGCGGAAGGATATAACAGTTATTATATTGGCAAAAAAGGCGATCTGAATCTGGAAATCGTCGATTGGCGCGCTCCGCTTGCGCGGAAATACTACCAAAAAAGCCAGATCGATTTTACCATCAACGAGTACCATTACAAACTCATCCTGCGCCGCGCGCTGCGCACGGCGAACGGCAAATTCATCGATTTCAAAAACGAATATCTCAGCCTGCGCGACTATCTTACCAAAGAGGAGATCGCCGGGCGCGACGAGGAGATCATTTTCGATCCATACCTGAAAGAGATACTCAAAAACAGGAAGGAGCAATCGGAAATTTCCGATATTATCGAAACTATCCAGGAAAAGCAGTACGAGATCATCACCAAACCCGAACGCGACAGTTTTGTTTTGCAGGGCTGTGCCGGCAGCGGGAAAACCATGATCATGCTGCACCGCCTGAGTTTTCTGATGTATAACAACGAAAATCTCCGTCCTTCGGATATACTTGTGATAACGCCGAGCGATTCCTTCAATGCCTTTATAGACGAGCTTTCACAGGTACTTGAGCTGGAAAAAGTAAAAACTTACACGCTCGACGAGTATTTTTTGCAGCTTTTGCGCAACGAAGATGTGGATATAGCGGGGAAAATCGACGCATCGGCAAAGCCTCCGCGCAGTTATCTCGAATATATCTACTCGCCGAAATTTTTTGACGATGCGCAGGAAAAACTTGAAAAAATACATGACGGCATTGCAGGAATGTTTTCCGGAGAAGAATGCAAAAATACCGTATCGGCTGTGGCGGAAGATTGCAGAAAACAAGCGGAAAAATTTTCTTTTCTGCGCAATGCGAGTATACGCCTCCGCCGTGCGGTACTCGGCGAAATCAAGGAAAAAGCCGAGGGCGGCCTGTACTATACGAAGCCGTTCCGCAATCTCATGAACGATGTGTCCGTGTCGGAAGAGTTTCTGGCGGGGATGCTCAGTGGCGACCGGTACCAGAGCTACAGCAGCTTTTACCGCGATATCCTCGCGTTTTACCGTGCGGCATCCGCTATTGCCCGCACGCACGACAAAATTACCGCGGCCGCGCAGCAAGACCTTGCCGCGCTGAAAGAAACGGTGGAAAAAGAAATTGCGGAATTGCGGCGCTACAAGATCAATAAGGGCGGTACAGAAGTGGAAACGTATCCCGAACGCATCGGTCGCCGCAGGGAGCTGCTCGACGAAATCGAAAAAGCATCCGTATGCATAGCGGAGATATCCGAGCTTTTCGGCCCGTTTTGTGAACTGTTCCAGGTTCTGTGCGGCAATTCTTACTTTGTGCAGATCGGCAAATGCGGCAGGCATATTGAGCTGGCACGCCTTTTTTACAGAGAGATCGTCCGGAAGGCAAAAAACAAATACAATGTAGGTAAAGGCTTGGTAAAGAGCGATGCCTATGTGCTGTGCCTGCTCATGGCGCTGTTAGGAAAAAAGCTTCAGCCGCGATTCGGCCTCGTTTTTATCGATGAAGGACAGGATATATCAGACAACGAATACAAACTCCTCAAAATGATCAACGAGGATGCCGCGTTCAACATTTACGGCGATCTCAAACAGAACATCACTCCCGAGCGCGGCATAACGCAGTGGCCGGATACGGGAGGCGCCGTGTATACGCTGGAACAGAATTACCGCAATACCAACCAGATCGTTGAGTTTGTTTCGTCGGAACTTGGCATTGCAATGCAGCCGATCGGCTTTGACGGCCCGCCGGTCAGCAAGATATCCGCGCGCGGCGTCGGCGCTTTTTTCCGTGATAAGGCAGGGCTGAAAGCGCTGATTGCGGCGGAGGAAGAGCTGGAAGGCTATCGCCGTAAAAGCTACAACATTCTATCCGAAACCGGGCGTATTTCTAAAAAGAAAGTCAATCTGATGACGGTTTACGAATCAAAAGGATTGGAATTTACCTGTGTGGCTGTGGCAGAAAAAGGACTTTCGCCGCACGAAAAATACATTGCTTATACGCGCGCGCTGAAAGAACTTGCCGTGATAACGGAGGACGGAAATGCTTAATATTTTATTGGATGCAGACGAAACTATCCTCGATTTTCCACGTTCGTCGGAAGAAAGTTTTCGTTTTGCAATGCAGGCCGCCGGCATTCCCGCCGCGAGAGGAGCTTTCGAAGAATTCAAGGCGATCAACGATTCGCTTTGGAAGGAATACGAGCGCGGCGAAATAACGAAAAGCCGCCTTGTCGTCGAGAGGTTTGTCCGTTTTTTTGCGCGCAAAGGTATTCAGGCGGACGCGGCTGCCGTCAATAAATTATATTTTGACAAACTTTGCGGCACCGGGTATCTGCTGAACGGCGCGCGGGAGTTTCTCGATGCGCTGAAAGAGAGGGGAAAGGTGTATCTGATCACCAACGGTACGCCGCCCGCACAGTACGGCAGGCTTGATTCTCTGGGTATCCGCTCGATGTTTGACGGGATATTTGTTTCCGATGAGATCGGTGCGGCGAAACCTTCGCGTGCTTTTTTTGATCATGTTCTTGCATCAGTCGGCAGCCGGCCGGAAGAATGCATTGTGATCGGCGATTCGCTGTCGTCCGATATCGCGGGAGCGGTCGGCGCAGGAATACCTTGTATTTGGTATGCGCCTTCCGGTGCCGGGGCTTCCGGCATGAAACCCGATCACATAGCCCGCAGTTATGCCGAAGTTCTGCACTTTGTGGATATTTCGGAATAGGAAATTTTTGAACAGTCAATAAATGCCGGTGTGATTTTACAGTACTTGCAAAATTTCCAGAATTTTGTTATAATAACAGAGGAGAAATATGGAAACACCTCGCAGAGGGTGAGAGATCTGCGGGCGAAGATCATACATGACGTTTCGGGAGGTATATTTTTAAATGGCAGGCAGAAAAAAGTCCGCAAAAAATTTGCTGAAAGAGAGCATTGCGCTTTCCGTGAAAACGCAGCAATATTTCGGGTATACCGATTATTATAATCGCATACCTCTTTTTACCGCTTTGCAGGTTTCAAACAAAGGGGCGGAGGCTGCGGAAGATATTGATGTCGTCATTGAATGTGCGGGAGGTTTTCTGCTGCCCTTTACCAAACACTTGGGCGAGGTGCCTTTTGAAAGTTCGGTGGAAGTGGCGGTCGAAAACATCGTATCGCCGCTGTATCTTACCGAAGTTTCCGAGCTGACTGTTGTTACCGTGAAGGTTTCCGTGCTCCGCGGAAAGGAGATTTTGGCGGAGGAAAACGCGGAAGTTGCCGTTTTGCCTTTCGATTATTGGTGCGGCAGGAGCGGGAATGCCGAACTTCTTGCCAGTTTTGTGCGTCCGAAGGTGGCTGACTGCCTTCGTGTGCTGGAAGAGGCGAGAGAGCAGCTCTCCAAATGGAATATAGCCTGCGAATGGCAGGGATACCAGGAAGGGGATAAAAACAAAGTACGCCAGATCTGCGCGGCGATCTTCGCCGTCGTCAAAAGGCAGGTCATTGAAAAGTCTGCCGCGGAATACAGTTACGACGATCCCGTGCCCGTCGGAGACATCACAAAAATATTGAAAAATAAAGTGGGTACCTCTTTCGAACTGGTGCTGTTTCTGGCGTCCTGTCTGGAATGTGCCGGGCTGCATCCGGTCATCGCGGTGGGCGAAAAGAGCGTTTCCTGCGGGGCCTGGCTGTACGACAACTGTTTTTCAGACAGTGTGAGCGACGACGTCGACCTGCTCCACAAATATATTGCGGACGGCATCAACAACATCAGTATGTTCGATTCTGAAGACGTGTACGCGGGCAGAAACGTCAACTACACGGCAGCGGAAAAACATTTCCGCCAAAAATTGGAAACGGGTTGGTTCGATACGGTCATCGATGTGCGCCGCTGCCGCATCGCGCGCATCATGCCGCTGCCGCTCAAAGTGAAGGGCATCAAAGGCTATGAACTTCTCGGCGAAGAGGAAACCGACCTTACTGCTGCCCCCGAAAATATTTCCGGTACGCGCAAACTCAGTTTAGACGGAAAAACGACAAAGAACAAGCAGTGGGAACGCCGCCTGCTCGACTTATCTCTGAAAAACACGCTGCTCAATTTCCGTCCGGAAAAAAATTCTCTGCATATCATGTCGGCCGACATCAACGAGACTTATGACGCCGTGTCCGCCGGGGAAGAATTTTTCCTTTTGGAAAAAACTTCAGATGTGCGGGGGGCGCTTACGGGCGACGAGCAGTTCGCCCAACCGTCCGATCTTTCCGCCCTCTCCGAATTGGTCGGGGTGGAACTGAAAAACAAACGGCTGCGCACTTTTTCCGAAAAGGAAGAAGTGGCGGATACGCTCCGCTTCCTTATCAAAAAAGCAAAAACGGCGGAAGAAGAGGCGGGCGCGGGCGTGCTTTTTCTCGCGTTCGGTTTTTTAAAATGGTACGAGGCAAGCGGCGGCGAAGCAAAGTATGCGCCGCTCGTCCTTTTACCTGTAAAAATCACCCGGAGCAAGGGCGGCAGAGGATATTCTGTCTGCATTTCCGAAGACGGTATGCAGTTCAATACCACGCTGCTCGAATTTCTGCTGCGCGAATTCAAGATCGACATCCGCGGGCTCGACAACATCGCGCCGGGCATACGCATCTCCGAGATCATCGCCATGGTCAAAATGGAGATACTGAACATGAAGCGCTGGGACGTGCTGGAAGACGTGTATCTCTCCAGTTTTTCCTTCGCGCGCTATGCGATGTGGCACGACGTCCGCAAGAATATCGATAAATTCAAAAAGAATCCGCTCGTGCGCTCCCTTCTCGAAAACCGCCTGGAAATTTCCGGCGTGGTGTTCGAGGATAAACCGGAAGACGAGTACGCGCCGAGCGAGGTGCTCAGCCCTCTCATGGCGGACGGTTCGCAGTTTGAGGCGATTGCCGAGGCGGCCGCCGGCGCCACGTTCGTCCTGCACGGGCCTCCGGGAACAGGCAAGAGTCAGACCATCACGAATATTATCGCCAACTGTCTCAACCGCGGCAAGAGAGTGCTCTTTGTGGCGGAAAAGCAGGCCGCGCTGTCGGTGGTAAAAAAACGTCTCGATTCGATCGGACTGGGCGATTTTTGCCTGGAGCTGCATTCCAATAAACTGGATAAGACGCAAATTCTGAAAAAACTGGAAACGACGCTTTCTCTCACCGCTGAACAGGATACGCCCGACTTTCAGTCGAAAAGCGACCAGATCGAAGAGGTGCGCCGCGCGCTGAACGAGCCGATCGCCGCGCTCCACAAAAAGCGCCGTTTAGGTGTTTCGGTGTACGAGGGCATCCTCATCTATCTGAAAAACAAAAACGCGCCCGACGTGCTCGATATCGAAAGCACTTTTTATGACAGCCTCACCAAAGAAAAGCTGGAAACGTACGAAGGACTGCTCGTCGAGATATCTGCGGCTGCTAAGCAGTGCGGCGGCGTGTACCGTTCGCCGTTCGACAACGTGAATCTCAGCGAATATGATTTTGATGTACGCAACAAAATCTATTATTCCGCCGAGGTACTGCTTGCCGAAATAAAGCATCTGAAAAGCTATCTGAATCTGTTTTTGGATTTTTACAGGCAGCGCGTCAGCGCATTTACGCAGAAAAAGCTGGTCACGCTCGTGCAGCTGATCGACAAACTGCGCAGCGGCGACGTCGACAAATATTTTGCCTGCGACGAAAACGAGTTCTATGTATTTTTCAATGCGAACAGGCGGCTCGACAGGCTGCTCGGCAATTATTTCAAAGTTTTCCGCACTCTCATCGATATCGATGCCGATCCGGCAGTGATAGAACAGGAACTTGATAACTGGGATGTTAATTATAAAAGTTCGAAACTTCTCGGGGCGATCGCGAAAAAATTGCGCCGTGCGGCAATAGCCAAACTGGCACCCGGCGAGGAACTGAAATACATCGGTATCGTTGCACAAATTTACGAAGACCTTCAGCTTGTAAAAACAAACACAAAACTCTCCGAAAATTTCATGGATCGGGGCGGAAAAATCAATTTCCGCCGGCGCGAAGAATTTTTACAGGATTTGCAGCAGATGCACGCACTGGCGGAAGGCGTGTTCATGGATTACAATGCAGACAGTTTCAACAGCGTCTGCGTCAAATCGGTGCCGGGCGGCTATGCGCTCTCCATTCTTGACGGGCTCAAACAGGCGATCATCGGCTTTGAAAGCGCGCAGGAAAGGTTCTGTACAGTTATCAACGCCCAAAGGGATAAGTATTACGACGAAGACCTGCTCGACTATTTCAACGCGAAGGCGGGCGCTCTGATCGACAATATCGATATGCTTGCCGCATGGTGTTTGTTCAAAAAACTCTCGCACCAGCTGGAGGAAGCCGGACTTTCTTTTATTACGGATTCATTGGAATCGGGAGCTATCAATGCAGACAATATTCTGGCAGGATTCCGGAAAAACGTATACGGAAATTTCGTCGAAACGAATATCGGAGCCGATCCGGTGCTCTCTAAATTTTCGGCTTCCGTTCTTGAAGAAAAGATCGAGCTTTTCCGCGGGCTGGATGAGCAGTTCGGCAAACTGTCGCGCGAACAGATTCGCAATCGGCTGATAGCCGATTTGCCCACAACATCTACGGAAGGGGAGCTCAGCCTGGAAGTGCTCGCATTCCAACGCATCTTAAAAAGCAATATGCGCGGCATGAAGATGAAGGACTTTTTCGAAGAAATTCCCGCGCTCTTCCCGCGTCTCGCGCCCTGTCTGCTGATGAGTCCGATCACGGTGGCGCAATATCTGCGCGCGGAACCGGATCTTTTCGATCTCGTCGTATTCGACGAGGCGTCGCAGCTGCCTACCAGCGAGGCGATCGGCGCCTTGGCGCGCGCCAAGAGTGCCGTCATCGTGGGCGATCCCAAGCAGTTGCCGCCCACAACATTCTTTTCGTCCGGTTATGTAGACGAAGAGAATCTCGAAACAGAAGACCTCGAAAGCATTCTCGACGACTGCCTCGCGCTCAGTATTCCCGAAAAGCATCTGAACTGGCATTACAGGAGCAAGCACGAAAGCCTGATCGCTTTCTCCAACATCATGTACTACGGGAATAAACTTTGCACGTTCCCGTCGCCCGATGCTTTGGAGAGCAAGGTGAAACTTGTACTCACCGACGGCGTGTACGACCGCGGCTTTACCAAACGCAATAAAGCGGAGGCGGAAGCATTGGTCGCGGAAGTCGTCCGCCGCCTGAAAGATCCCAAACTCGTTCATTCGAGCATCGGTATTGTCACGTTCAGCACGGCGCAGCAGGACTACATTGAGCGCCGTTTGACCGATGCGCTCGTTAAAAACAAGCTGGAAGACGCCGCTTATGAGCGCGAAGAGCCGCTCTTCGTAAAAAACCTCGAAAACGTGCAGGGCGACGAGCGCGACGTGATCTTGTTTTCCGTCTGCTACGGGCCTGACCGTTCGGGCAGGGTATCGCTGAACTTCGGCCCGCTCAATCAGGTCGGCGGCTGGCGCCGCCTTAACGTCGCCGTGTCGCGTGCGCGCGAAGAGATGATCGTGTTTTCTTCGATGACGTCCGCGATGATCAATCTCGCCAAGACCAACAGCAAGGGCGTTGCGGGGCTGAAAGCCTTCCTCGAATTTGCCGAAAAGGCAGAACGACGCTCGCCATCAATTCCGAAGAACTGAAAACGGCGCACAGCGGCATCGGCAAATACATTGCCAAAGAACTGGCCAACTACGGCTACGAATGCCGCTACGATGTGGGTATTTCCGATTTCAAGATCGATTGCGCCGTGCTCGATCCCAAAAACAAAAAGCGCTTTATCCTCGCCATCATGTGCGACGGCGCCACGGCATACCGTTCCTGCGCGAAAGACAGAAATATTCTGCAGATTCAGACGCTCAAGCTCAACAACTGGAACGTCGTGCGCGTGTTTACCATCAACTTTATCAACAACCCGAAGCGCGAGATCAAAAAGATCAAAGATATTCTCGACCGGCTTTCGGGTATCGACAGGACAAGCCGCGACCACCTTTCCAAGTACCGCAAAAACTATCGGTACGCAAAGGTGGATCAGCAGCAGAACCTGTCGCAGTATGTCACCTGCGGCGAAAACGACAGCGCCATCGTTTCCCGCTTGCGCGCGATCGCCGCGGCGGAAGAACCGCTCAACGTGCGCTTTTTGATGAAACGTTGCCTTACCACGCTCGGCATCCAAAAATTCGGCGGTAAAGTGGAAGAGCGCATGATGAACCTGATCAACCTTTGCGAACTGAAACGGGAAGATCTGTGCGGCAAAACGTATCTGCGCAAAACAGACAAATGCCTCGATTGCGATTTTTACCGCGTGGAGGCGGGCGATCCCGTGCGCAGGTCGGAGGATGATTTCACCCCTTACGAGATCGTGGCGCTCATCAAAGGCCTGTTGGAAAACAAAGTCAGCCTGTATGCCGACGAACTGATCGAGGCGGTGTGCGCCGAACTGAAAGTTTCGCGGCCGAGCGACAAACTGGTCGCTTTCCTGCACGAGTGTATCGACCTCGGCGTTTCCCGGTCATTGTTCGTGCGCTCGATCAGCGACCGTATCAGTCTGTCCTGACCATGAAAGTAATTTATAGAATTTCCATATTTCTGCTGTGCGCGGTCGCGCTTATCGCGGCCGCGGCAGTGTTACCATTTCTTGCGCCGCCGCTGCGCGGGGAAGGGATGGTTTACGGCGTGAACGAACAGATCGGATACGACGGTACGATAGCGGTCGTCGTGCGGGGCGAAAGCGTGCGGCGCCCGGGGACGTACCGCGTTCCGTACGATTCCACTTACGCAGACATTTTTGCGTTGGCCGGAGCCAAAACGATGCCGCCCGACCTCGATCCGGATGCGCCGATCGGTTTTTCCGACGCCGTTTTGGTCGGCGATATATTTTACATCTACCTTGTTCTTTAACGGGCCCTTTTATACTCTGTGCGGGCAGGACGGTGCAGTATCGCGCCATATATTTTTCGGCATTTTCGGCCGCCTTTACGAAAGACAATGGAAAAAATAACGCGAGCAGACGACCATATTTTATACAGAGGCGACAGGGTGATCAATTTCCGCCCCGTCTTTTTCGTATCCCTGAGTTTCGGCTTGGGGATATTTTTGTCTTTCGCGGTCGGCTTTCACGCGTATTGGGCTTTGCTTGCTTTGCTGCCTGTGGCCGCGGCGGTCATCATATACCGGCTGAAAACCAAAAAATCGTCGCTCGGCGTCCTCTTGTTTGCGGCTGTGCTGTGTGCTTTTTACTGCGTCGGCGCGTTTTCGTTCACCGTGCGCATCTCTGCGTTTGAAAACGATCCCGTCCTCGCGGAGAGTTGTGTCTTTACGGGAGAAGTTACCGAAATCGGCGATGCCGATTACAGACGTATCCTCACGCTTTCCGATTTGGAACTTGTCACCGAAGAGGGCAAAACGCTGCGCCCGAACAGCAAAATGACGCTGTACGTGTACGGCGATTCAAAAGATATCCGTATCGGTTCGATCGTGCGCGGGCAGTCAGAAATACAGACGTACGACGCGATCGCCTACGGCCGTTTAAATACGTCCGCCATTCTGTCCGGCGTACGCTACCGCGCTTCGGCGGATATCGAAGATTTGTCGGTGACGGAAGGGCACGCGCTGCCCGTCTTTTCTGCGGTGCGCAGCCGGTTCCGCGAAGTGCTGTTTTCTTCCACCGATTCGGGCACGGCGTCGATCGCCTACGCTATGCTCGTCGGCGACAGCGGCTATATGGACGGCGACGTATTGCAAAATTTCCGTTACGGCGGCATCGCGCACATCTTTGCCGTATCGGGGCTGCATATCGGCGTGATTTACGGGCTCTTGTACGGCCTGCTGCGCCGTCTGCAAGTAAAAGGGTATGTGCGTCTGCCCGTCGTATTTGCGGCACTGTTGTTTTATTGCGGCGTGTGCGGATTTTCTCCATCGTCCGTCCGCGCGCTCGTCATGTGTACTGTCCTTATGATTGCCGACGCGGCCGGGTATGCTTACGACAGGCTGAACTCCGTTTCCGCCGCATCGCTCGTCGTGCTCGCGATAAATCCCGTCTACCTCTTTTCCGTCGGGTTTCAGCTTTCGGTGGCTGCGGCAGCCGGTATCATTGTGCTCGGCGGGCATCTCGGCCGTCTGCTCGCGCGTGTAAAATTTCTGCCGCGAAAATTTTCTTCCGCGCTGTCGGTCGCTTTTTCCGCACAGGTCTGTACATTTCCCATTCTCATCGATTGTTTCGGTTATGTTTCCGCTCTGAGTCTGGTGCTCAACCTTCTCTTTATCCCGGTCATCAGCGCCGTCTATTCTCTGATCTTCCTTTTCACGATTTTTGCGGCGATCGTTCCCGCCGCGGGCACGGTTTTGCTGTATGTGCCGTGCCTGCTCCTGCAGGTCGCGGTCACGCCTGTCATGATGGCGGATTTCGGCGTTTTGCTTATCAGCGGTTTTACTTTCGGCGGTGCGGCGGTACTTTGGTACCTGCTCGTTTTTCTGATTTCCGACAAAGTCAACTTAAAAATCATCCCGAAAGTTACCGGCTCCACCGCGTTGTGCATCGCGCTCACGGTGTGCATGGTCTTGCAGAACGCGGCGATCGGTTACAGTGCCGTGGCCACGGTGCACGCCGATTACGGCGGCGAAGCGATGATCCTGCGGAGGGAAGAGGATGTTTCGCTCGTGCTGTTCGGCTCGCCCGATCCCTCTTATCTGGAACGGCTGTTTTTGCGCGAAGGCATCTCCGCGGTCGACGCCCTCATCGTGCTCGCGCCGCCGCGCGAAGTCAACACGGCGATCCCCGTCGTTCTGGAATGCGCGGAAGTCGGCGCCGTCTATGTGCGCGAAGGAACGGAGTTCGAAGATACCTTTCAAACGGTGGAGGTGATTGAGACAGACGGCTTTTTCTATCTGGGCGCAACTCCCGCGCTGTTTATGGACGATGCCGTTTTGTATGTAAATTTTCTCGGAGCGGATATACTGTTATGCGGAGAGGAAACGCAGGCGCGCCTGCCGCGATGCGATTTACTGGTTGCTCCGTCGTGGTCGCAGGCTCTTGCGGATGCCTGTTCGCCTTCCGGGGAGATATATTTTGAAAAAACGGAAGGGAAGTTGAGTGTTTACTCCGCGGGCGACTTGCAATTGCGCGTAAAAAATGGTATAATCGATGTCGTAGCGGAGTAAAGCGTATGAAGTTCGTGCTTTTCAAAAAGAGCCTGGAAGAGGGCGCCTCGCCGATCTATCTGTTCGACGGCGAAGAGGAATATTTCAAGGAACGGGGCGAGGAAATGCTCAAACAGCGCTTTCTCGGCGAACCTTCGCTGAATTATACTTCGTTCCAGGGAGAGGCGCTGAAGGGTAGTGCGCTCACGGGGCTTGTTGCGGCCGCGGAAAGTTTTCCGTTCATGAGCGAAAAGCGCATCGTAAAAGTGAGTGATTTTTATCCGTCCGAAAAGGATTTCGATGCCTATCTTCGCAAATATTTCCAAAATCCGCAGCCGAGCACGATCTTGCTGATCGTCAATTCCGCAGCTCCGAAGGGGAAGGGATTCGATCTCCGCAAGGCGCCCGGCGTTACC
>CALVHW010000014.1 GCA_944328905.1 uncultured Clostridia bacterium
GCGTGGCTTTCACGCCACGCCTGCTCTCTTTTTCAAAGGGCGCCCTTTACCAAAATTCCCTATCGGAATTGCGGTAAGGGGCAGTACCCGCGCGGAAAAACGCGAGCGGCGCGCCGCCCAATCGCTCGCCCGCTTCGAACGCGCGGCGGAAATTTTCCGCCTTCGCGGATTTTCGGAGAAGGACTGCACCGTCGGTCTGAAAAACGTCACCCTTCGCTCGCTTGCCGCGGTTTTGCCGCTGTTGGCGCTGTTTGTCTGTCTGTTCGTTTTTTTGCCGGCAAGGCATTTTTTGACCTTGCCGGGGGCGGCGGCTTTTTTCCCCTCCTGTATTCTGTCCGTGCCCGTTCACGAGGCGTTGCACGCGCTCGTTTGGGCGTGCGTTTCCCGTTTTCGCGGCGGCATTTCTTTCGGCAGAGAGGGCGGTTTTTTTTACTGCGCGTGTTCGCGCCCGCTCCCGCGCCGGAAATACCTTGCAGGTACGCTGGCGCCCTTCCTCCTTCTCGCTCTCGCGCCCGCCGTTGTTTCCTTTTTTACGGGCCGGATCATGCTGTTCGCTTTTTCCGTGTTTAACCTGATCTCCGCTTCGGCGGATTGGTACGTGTTTTTGCGCGCCTTATCCGTGCGGGGCGTTTATCTCGATCATCCGACGCGGTGCGGATTTCATGCGTTTACTTCAAATTGTAATAATTAGTTTTTGTATGCTTACTTAATCTTTGAATGGCGCATAAAAATATTTCTTTGCGCCGTTCCACGGGAAACACAAAATTCATCATAAAACGACAAAATCCCCGAAAAACTTTCGGGGATTTTGCTTGCGCAATAAATTTAAACGGAAGAGGAGATGCGAAAATAAAAAACCGCCTCTTTGCGCGTGCGGCAAAAAGGCGGGAAAGGACAGAGGTAAAATCAGATAACGACGATGTTTTTGCGTTCGAACTGTTCTTTAACGTCCGCGGGGAAATTATCGTCGGCGATGAGCACGTCGATATCGTCGGGCGTGGCGAAGGTGTAGGGCATGATCTTGCCGATCTTTGAGGTGTCGAGCATCATATACACCATCTTTGCGCGGTCGAGAATGAATTTGAGCAGATCCGATTCCACCTGCGAGATGCAGGAAAAGCCCTGTTCGAAAGAGAATGCAGAGGCGGAAATGATGGCCAGTTCAAAATTCGTGTTTTCCAGAAAAACCCGGGTATAGGGGGATGCGGTGGAGAGGTTTTCTTTGATGAGCGAGCCGCCCACGAGCACGACTTCCGGTTGCTTTTTGTGCGCGAGTTCCTCCGCCACGGCGATGCCGTTCGTAAAGATATGGCAGGGCTGGTCGGGCAGTTCTTTGGCAAGGTACAGCGCGGTGGTCCCGCCGTCGAGGAAAATGCTCGCCCCCTCGTCGATCAGGGAGACCGCCTTTTTCGCGATCACTTTTTTTGCGTCGGTATTGATGGTGGACTTCTGCGCGTACGCCTCGCCCGAACGCTTTTGCACTTCAAGCACGGACATCGCCCCGCCCCGCACGCGGATCACCTTGTTTTCGTTTTCCAGTTCCACCAGGTCGCGCCGCAAAGTCATGTCCGAAACGTCGGGAAACAGCCTGCCCAATTCTTCCAGCGTCATCTTCCCGTTCTTTTCGATCAAAAGCGCGATCTCGTCTATTCTCGTCCTTTTCATCTTTGTACACCTTCCGTTTCACATTTTATCGCCGTAATTATAACATATTGATCAGTTTTTAGCAAGAAAATTCACAAAAGATGTTTGAAATTTTCACGCGAATAAAAAAATTTTTTTTACGGCCCCGTAAAGCATTGAATTTTCCCCGAAATATAGTATAATATGTATAAACCACCGAACGGAAACGAAAAATGAGCGAACAATTTATTCAGGACTTAAACGAATATTTCAGCAAAAAGTACGCGGATTTCGATCTGATCTGTACGTCGCCCTCTTACGAGTCGGTCACGATCTCTATGCTTTTGCAGAACCGCAACCGCATCGAGGAAGGGGAACACATGACCAACGAGATGCGCAAGATCGCCTATCAGCCGAATGCGGAGCAGGTGCTCAAAGAGGTCAAGGAGCGTTATGTGGACAACAACTTTACCTTTTCTTTCCGCATCGCCCCAGTGAAACAGCGCCTGAAAGCGCTGTTCGGCTCGAAGAGTGTTTCCGGCAAACGGATCGCCGCGCTCATTTCCCGCTACGGAGAGGACCCGTCGGGCATGGCGGAAAAACTCGGCGTGTCGGAAGAGATCTGGCGCAATGTTCTGAAAAGCAATTACATTCCCGAAAAGGTCCTGATTTACAGGCTCACGCTCGCTTTGGGAATGTCTTTGGACGATAACCTTGAACTGATGGAGGTCTGCGGCGTTTCGTACGATTTCGCCGACGCGCGCGACGTGATCGTGCGGTATCTTGTGGATTACAGAATTTTCAATCCCGAAATGATCGCGGCGGCATTCGACGAATTCCGCATCCGCAGGCTGTTCGGCTGACCGGCCGTCCGGAACAATCGGGCGGCGGGTTTCATAGAATGGAAGTGCCGCACCGACAGTGCCGTCAAGGCATAATCCGCGGTCGGAGGAGGAAACATGTTCAAAAGGCTCAGGGCGGACATCAATGCGGCCAAGCGCAACGACCCCGCCGCCCGCAATAAATTTGAAATCTGGCTGACCTATTCGGGGGTGCATGCCCTTTCCTGGCATCGCTTCGCGAACAGGCTTTACAGGATGCACCTGAAACTGCTTGCGAGGATCGTCTCGCAGATGGCGAAATTCTTTACGGGCATCGAGATCCATCCCGCCGCCAAAATAGAAGGGGGCGTCTTCATCGACCACGGCATGGGCGTCGTCATCGGCGAAACGGCGGAGGTCAAAAGCGGCGTCGTCATTTATCAGGGCGTGACGCTCGGCGGGACGGGCAAAGAAAAGGGAAAGCGCCATCCCACCATCGAAAAGGACGTCATCATCTCCGCGGGCGCGAAAGTGCTCGGCGGGTTCACGGTGGGCGAAGGCGCCAAGATCGGCGCGGGCGCGGTCGTTCTCAAAGAGGTGCCGCCGCACGCTACCGTCGTGGGCGTACCCGCGCGCGTCGTGCGCATAAAGGGTGAAAAACCCGACCTTTCGCAGGAAAAACTCGACCCGAACGCGGAGGAGATCCGCGCGCTCAAATGCCGCATACATAAACTGGAAGCCGCGCTGGAAAAACTTACTGGCGAAAAGATAGAATGCACGCAGGAAGAACTTTTCCCGCTCCCCGTACAGGCCGGGGAAGGATCGGAGCAGGAGCCCGAACCGGCGGCGGAAGAAGCGCAGGAAGAAGAAAAGACCGAATAAAAGCAAATAACGGGCCTTCGGATACGTTTCCGGGGCCCCGTACATAGAGAAGAGGCAAAAAATGATCACATCCAAACAACTGAGAGACAAGTGGCTCTCTTTTTACGAGGGCAAAGGACACGTAAACATCGGGGCGGTTTCCCTGATCGGCGACGGCACGACGGGCGTCATGTTCAACGTCGCGGGGATGCAGCCGCTCATGCCCTATCTGTTGGGCAAGCCCCATCCCGCGGGCAAGCGCCTTTGCAACGTGCAGGGCTGCGTGCGCACCGTCGACATCGATTCCGTCGGAGATTCTACCCACTTTACCTTCTTCGAAATGATGGGCAACTGGTCGTTGGGCGATTATTTTAAAAAGGAAAAGACCGCCTGGACCTTCGAACTTCTGACGAAAGAGTTCGGGTTGGACAAGGACAAAATCTGCTCCACGGTGTTTGCAGGCAACGAATCCGCCCCGCGCGACGACGAAACGGCGGAATTGCTCGTTTCCCTCGGCATCAAAAGGGAAAACATTTTTTATCTGGACAAGTCCAACAACTGGTGGGAACTGGAGGGCACGGTCGGCACGCCCTGCGGCCCGGACAACGAGTGGTTTTATCCGCTGACGGACGAAGAGTGCGGCAGAAAGCCCTGCGATATCAACTGCCCCTGCGGGCGGTACGTCGAGATCGGCAACGACGTTTACATGCAGTATAAAAAGACGGAAACCGGCTACGTTCCCCTCGAAAACAAGAACGTGGATACGGGGTTCGGGCTCGACCGCATGCTCGCGTTCCTGAACGGGCTGACGGACGGATATAAGACGGATCTTTTCAGCGGCGCGATCGCGCATCTTGAAAAAGTTTCCGGAAAAAGATACGACGACGGCGGAGATGCCCGCAAGGCGATGCGCATCATCGCCGACCATACCCGTACGGCGGTCATGCTCATCGGCGACGTGAACGGGATCCTCCCTTCCAACACGGGGGCGGGGTATATCCTGCGCAGGCTCATGCGCCGCGCCATCCGCTATTGCAAGGCGCTGGAGATCGACAGCGCGGAACTTCTGAACGTGGCAAAGATCTTTATCGAAGACGTTTACGGCGAAGCATATCCGCTGCTTCCCCAAAAGGAAGAATACATTCTTTCCGAGATCGCGCGCGAGACGGAGAGGTTCGAGGCGACGCTGGAAAAGGGGATGAAGGAATTCGAAAAGACGGTCGCCGGCATCGAGCGCAAGAACGAATTCATGGCGAAACAGGATCCCGCATACGTCAAAGAGACGGCGATCGGCGGCAAACAGGCCTTCCGCCTGTACGATACGTACGGGTTCCCGCTCGAACTGACGGAAGAACTGGCGGCGGAGCGCGGGTATACCGTCGACGCGGCGGGCTTTGAACTCGCGTTCAAGGAGCATCAGGAAAAGAGCCACGCCGTGGCGGAGGGGCAGTTCAAAGGCGGCCTTTCGGATACGTCCGTCGCGACGACCCGCCTGCATACCGCGACGCACCTTCTCAACGCTGCGCTCAAACAGGTGCTCTCGCCCGACGTCAATCAGAAAGGAAGCAACATCACGCCCGAACGGCTGCGTTTCGATTTCAATTTCTCCCGTCCCATGACGGAGGAAGAGATCAGGGCGGTGGAAGATCTGGTCAACGAAAAGATCGGCGAAGATATTCCCGTCGTGTTCGAAGAGATGCCTTACGACCGCGCCCGGGAAGAAGGGATCGTCGGCGTGTTCGACAACAAATACGGAGACGTCGTCAAAACGTACAGCATCGGCACCTTTTCCCGCGAAATGTGCGGCGGCCCGCACGCGGAGCGGACGGGCGAACTGGGGCATTTCAGGATCGTCAAGGAGCAATCCTCCTCGAGCGGCGTGCGCCGCATCAAGGCGGTGCTCGATGATACGGGCGCAAAAAACTGACCGGCATTCGTAAAAATACGAAAATCATATAAAAAAATAATATCAGCGGGCGGCTGCCCGCGGGGGACAAAATTATGCAGAAAGTAAACTTTACGCTCAAAGGGATCCGCGGAGACGAAATGCGTTTCAATCTGAACAACATCCGTATTCCGAGGGACACCAAACTCGATCTGAAACCCGCCTTTTCCCGTCAGGTGCGCACGGCCACGGAAAACGAAAAGATCTTTTTCGTATCGCTGTCCGTATCCATCGAAAGCACGGCGGACATGCCCAAGCCCTTCAATCTTGTCGCCAAGATCACGGGCGTTTTCGAGGCGGACGCAACCACGGACGAAGAGAAAAAAGCCTTCACCATAGAGGCGACGAACGTGCTCTATCCCTATCTGAGGAGTGCGGTCACCTCCCTTACGGCGGCGGCGTTTACCGCGCCTTTGGTCCTTCCCGTCGTCAACGGCGGCATTTTCCCCGAGGACAGGGAAGAGAACGGCGGCTACGTCAGTTGACGTGCGTGAAATCTTTGTGAAATGCCCGAAGTGTTGTAAACTATTTGACAAACCGGTAAAAAATTTGGTAAAATTTATTCAATATCGATTTGCCTTTCGAGGTGACGCATGAACAGGGAACAGATCAAAGAATTTTTACCGCACAGAGAGCCGATGCTCCTTTTGGACGAAGTGGAAGTGAACGAAAAGGGAGAAGCGGTCGGCAGATATACCGTCAGGGGAGACGAATTCTTTTTGCAGGGGCATTTCCCCGGCAATCCCATCGTGCCCGGCGTCATTCAGTGCGAAATGATCGCCCAGACGGTCGTGGCCCTTCTTCCCGACAGCAAGGGAAAAACGCCCCTGTACACGGGGCTGAACAACGTGAAATTCAAAAATCCGCTCCTGCCCGGAGACACCGCCGAGATGACGGTGTCCGTCACGGCGCGGCGCGGGATTTTCTGCTTTGCGAAAGGGGCGCTGCGTTCAGGCGGAAAACTTTGCACGAGCGCGGAATTTTCTTTCGCAATGCTTCCGAAAACGGAGGACGGGGCAGAAAAGGGCTGATGGAGTGTTGACAAATTGCCGAATACGTCCGCAAAAACGCGGGCGTATTTTGTTGAAACGGCCGGTTTTTTCGGCCGCAGACCGCCCGATTTCGCAACAAACGGAAAAAAGGCTTGACGAAAAGGGCGCAAGTATTTATAATGATTCATTAGAAGGTTACGCGTATGTCATTTTATATTGCGGGCACGGGAAGCGCGCTTCCCGAAAAAGTTGTTTCCAACGACGATCTTGCCCAATTTCTCGATACATCCGACGAGTGGATCTATACCCGTACGGGCATCAAACGCCGCCATGTGCTGACGGACGAACGGCTTGCGGATCTTGCGATCTTGTCCGCAAAGCGTGCGCTGGAAGACGCGCAGGTCTCGGCGGATGAGGTCGGGCTGATCCTCTGCGCCACCATGCGCGGCGATACGTTCACGCCGTCGTTGGCGTGCGCGATCGGCGAAGCGATCGGTTCGCACGCGCCCGCGTTCGATCTGAATGCCGCATGCGTCGGCGCGCTCTACTGTATGGAGGTTGCGGACGCCTTTATTTCGACGGGCAGGGCGGATACCGTGCTGATCGTCGGCGCGGAGGCGATGAGCAAACTTGTCGACTGGGAAGACAGGGCAAGTTGCGTCCTGTTCGGAGACGGCTCGGGCGCGATGGTCCTGAAAAAGGGAACGGGCAGGCTTTCCGCGATCCTTTCCACCGATCCGGATACGCATACCATCCGTATGCCGAATATAGAGGGGATCAACAGCCCTTACAACAAAAACCCGCAGGAAAAACTTGCCATGCACATGGACGGCGGCGAAGTGTATAAATTTGCCGTGAACGCCATGGGCCACTGCATCGAAGAGGCCTGCCGCCGCGCAAATCTTACGCCCGCAGAGATCGATTGGTATCTGCCGCACCAGGCGAATGCGCGCATCATCGAGGCGAGCCGCAAAAAGTTCAAGATCGACAAGAGCAAAGTTCTTCTGAATATTTCCGAATACGGCAATATGAGCGCGACGTCCGTCGTCGTCCTTTTGGACGAATACGCCAGAAAGGGGACGTTCAAGAAGGGAGACAGACTTCTGTTCGTCGCTTTCGGCGGCGGGCTTACGAGCGGCGCCGTGATCGTCGAATGGAACAAATAATATCGAACACACTGAACAGAGATATATAAAAAATTGAAAAGGAGAAACAAAATTATGGAAACATTGGAAAAATTGAAGGAAATTCTCAGCGAGTGCAAGGGCGAAGACCTCGATATCACGCCCGAAACCACATTTGACGAACTCGATTTCGACTCCCTCGACAAAGTGGATATCGTCATGCAGATCGAAGAGGCGTACGACATCTCTTTGGGCGACAACATGCAGCTTTCCACCGTGGGCGAACTCGTCGCGAAGATCGACGAAGCGGTCGCGAATAAGTAATCGAAAGTTTCGGGCATAAGTATGCAGACGAAACTGACGAAACTGCTCGGTATCGAGCACCCGATCATTCAGGGCGGAATGGCGTGGATCGCGGACGCTTCCCTGGCGAGCGCCGTATCCAACGCGGGCGGTCTTGGCATCATTTCCGCCATGAACGCCGACGCCGATTGGGTCAGAAACGAAATAAAAAAATGCCGCACGCTGACGGATAAGCCGTTCGGCGTGAATATCATGCTCATGAGCCCTCATGTCGAAGAGGTCGCCAAGATGGTCGCCGAAGAAAAGGTTCCCGTCGTCACGACGGGTGCGGGCAATCCGTCGCGCTTCGTCAAGGCGTGGAAAGAGGCGGGGATCGTCATCATCCCCGTCGTGGCGAGCACGGCGCTTGCAAAAATGGTCGAGCGCGCGGGCGTGGACGCTGTGATCGCCGAGGGCGGCGAGAGCGGCGGACACGTGGGCGATCTTACCACGATGGCGCTCGTGCCGCAGGTCGTCGACGCCGTCAAGATCCCCGTCATCGCGGCGGGCGGCATCGGAGACGGCAGAGGCGTCGTCGCCGCGTTCGCGTTGGGCGCCTGCGGCGTACAGATGGGCACGCGCTTTCTCGTTGCGGACGAATGCACCGTATCTGAAGAATACAAAAAGAAGGTGCTTGCCGCAAAGGATATTTCGACCATGGTCACGGGCAGACGGCTCGGCCATCCCGTCCGCGCCATCAAAAACGCATACATGAACAATTACGCCAAATTGGAGGCGGATTCCAATGTACCCGACGAAACGCTGGAGCAGTTCGGCGTGGGTTCGCTGCGAAAAGCTGCCAAAGAGGGCAATGCGGACGAGGGCTGCTTCCTTGCGGGGCAGATCGCCGGCATGGTCAGCAAACGCCAGAGCGCAAAAGAGATCGTCGGCGAAGTCATGGCGCAGGCGGATAAGATGATGGAGGGCGTGCAGTGGGACGTGTAGCCTTCCTATTTGCCGGTCAGGGCGCGCAGGTGCCCGGCATGGCGGGAGACGTCGCACATCTCCCCAAGGTAAAAAAACTGTTCGATCTTGCCGACGGCATCCGCCCCGGCATTGTCGATAAAATGCTTTCGGGCACGCAGGAAGAGTTGAACAGAACGCTTCTGACGCAGCCGACGATGTTTTTGGCAGACCTCGCCTACGCATACGCGAAGGAAGAGGAGTTTGGCGCGCCCGAGTGCGTATGCGGGTTCTCCGTGGGCGAAGTGCCCGCGCTCTGTTTTGCGGGAGCATTGTCCGAAAAAGACGCCTTTTCCGCGATCGTAAAACGCGCGGAACTGATGGAGGCGTACACACAGCGCGTACAGGGCTGCATGATCGCCGTGGTCAAACTGCCGCGCGATCAGGTCGAAGCGCTGTGCGACGGCGTTTCTTCCCACCCCGCGAACTATAACGGCGCGTTGCAGACGGTCGTGGCCTGCCGCGCGAGCGCGGAGCAGGAATTTACGGAAAAAGTCAAGGCTGCGGGCGGCAGAGCGATGAAACTTCGCGTATCGGGCATGTTCCATTGCCCCGAACTTGCGCCCGAAGCGGAAGAATTTGAAAAATATCTGCGCACGCTCGAATTCGGCAGCCCGCGTATGGACGTATACGCCAACCTGACCGCAAAGCCGTACGAAGGAGATTTTGCATCGACGCTCGCAATGCAGATGCGTTCGCCCGTCCGCTTTACGGAGACGGTCGCGGCGATGAAAACGCGCGGGATCGACACCTTTGTCGAAGTCGGGCCGGGCAAAGTCCTGACGGGGCTGGTACAGAGAGGATAACCGATTCGCGAAAAAGGGTTAAGCAAATAAAACTTTTTCGCGGGATTGAGGACTGCCCCGGGTACGCGGCAAAACAGCCGACCGCCGGAGTTTTCCTCTCCGTGCAATATTTCAGTGCATGCTGATTGTTGAATTTGCGCGGCTTCACCTTTTCTGCAAAAGTAAAAGTATTTGCAAATGAGGGTGCGCTGACGCAAAAGCGCCCCAAGTTGCCGCAACGGGTTATCCGCTTTTGCATAAATATCCGCATGCGGCCGCTTCACAAAATCGGCAGGTTGCCGGGATTTTCGTGAATAAGGAGTTTTTATGGATAAAAGAGTCGCCCTGATTACGGGCGCGGGGAGAGGCATCGGCGCAAAGATCGCGCTTGCCCTCGCCGCAGACAATACGGATATTGCAGTCGTGGATTACGGCGAAGAATCCGCCGCGAAAGAGACGCTTGACGCGCTTGCGGCGGCGGGCGTCACGGCGCGCTATTACCGCTGCGACGTTTCCGATTTTTCCGCGACGAAAGAGGTCGTGGATCAGATCCTGAAAGATTTCGGCAGGATCGATATACTCGTCAACAACGCGGGCATCACCGCGGATAAACTGATCATGCGCATGGACGAGGCGGATTGGGACAGAGTGCTGTCCATCAATCTGAAGGGCTGTTTCAATATGATCAAGCACGTTACCCCGTTTATGATGCGCAAGCGGTTCGGCAGGATCGTATCCGTCAGTTCCGTCGTGGGGCTGATGGGCAATGCGGGGCAGGCGAATTACGCCGCTTCCAAAGCGGGCATCGTGGGGCTGACGAAATCCGTCGCCAAAGAATTCGGTTCCCGCAACATTACGGCAAACGCCGTCGCGCCCGGGTTCATCCGCACCGCCATGACGGACGCGCTCACGGAAGAACAGAAAAAAGAAATGTATAAACTTATTCCGCTCGGCTCTCTCGGCGAGACGGACGACGTCGCAAACGCGGTCAGGTTTCTCGTTTCCGACGCGGCCCGCTATATCACGGGCGTCGTTCTCAAAGTAGACGGCGGGATGTATATATAAGCAGACCGGACGAAATTTCCGAACGGGATAAAAGGCGGCCGCGGGGCGCTGTTTCAAGGCGCCTGAAGATCACGGAAAAGGGGAACGGCAGTTGCCCTCTCTTCCGTGAAAAAAGAGGAGTTTTTATGAATAGAAGAGTTGTTGTAACGGGGCTCGGTGCGGTAACGCCGCTCGGGAACGACGTGAAAACCACTTGGGAAAATATGGTCCGGGGCGTCAACGGGATCGATACGGTCACGAAATTCGACGCTTCCGAATATAAATGCACTTTTGCGGGCGAGGTGCGCGGATTCGATCCCGTGCTGTATATGCCCAAGGGCGAAGTGCGCAAAAGCGATCTGTATACCCAATACGCGCTCGCCGCGGCGGCGCAGGCGTACGATGACAGCGGTTTTACGATCGACACGATCGCGCCCGAAAGATTCGGCGTTTATATCGGTTCGGGGATCGGCGGCATACAGACGCTGATCACCGAGCACGAAAAATTTATGGAGAAGGGCCCCGGCAGGGTCTCTCCCTTCTTCGTTCCCATGATGATCTCCAATATGGCGTCGGGTACGGTCGCCGTCAAATACAACGCGCAGGGGCCGAACGTCGGCATCGTGACCGCCTGTGCGACCTCTACCAACAGCATCGGCGAGGCGTTCCGCGCGATCAAACACGGTTATGCGGACGCCATGCTCGCGGGCGGCAGCGAAGCGGCGATCACGCCCATGTGTTTTGCGGGATTTATCAGTTGTCAGGCCCTTTCGCAGGCTGCGGATAAAGACCGCGCGTCCATTCCTTTCGACAAAGAGCGCAGCGGTTTTGTCATGGGCGAAGGCGGAGCGGTCATGATGCTGGAAGAATACGAACACGCGAAAGCGCGCGGGGCAAAGATCTATGCGGAGATCGTCGGCTACGGCTGCACGAACGACGCATATCATATGACCGCGCCCAATCCCGAAGCGATCGCGTCTTCCCGCGCCGTCGAACTTGCGGCGAAGGAAGGACAGGTCGACGTATCGAAGGGCGTGTATGTCAATGCGCACGGCACGGGAACCCCCCTGAACGATAAGACGGAAACGCTCGCGCTCAAGCGCGCATTCGGGCAGGACGCTTATAAACTGCACGTCTCTTCCACCAAGTCCATGACGGGGCATATGCTGGGAGCCGCGGGCGGCGTCGAGGCGATCGCGTCCGTTTTCGCCCTGTGCGACGGCGTGATCCCGCCCACCATCAATTACAAGGTCAAAGACGAGGAATGCGACCTCGACATCACCCCCAATCAGGCGCGCGAGGCGGACGTCGCGTTTGCGCTGTCCACGTCGCTCGGGTTCGGGGGGCATAACGGCTGTCTCGCATTCCGAAAAATATAACGGCAAAAACGGCGCGTTTGTTATGATAAATCGTAATAAACGTGCTTTTTTGAACGGACGGTCTCAAAAAGGAGAACGAAATGGAAAAGAAAAAAATTACTGAACTGATAGAAATTTTCAAAGAGAGCGGCCTTTCGTCGATGGAGTTTTCCGAAACGGCGGGGGATAAAAGTTTTTCGCTGAAACTGGAAAGCGGAGCGGGTCAGCCGATCGCATATTCCCCGCTACCCGTCAGGGAAGCCGTCGCGGAGGCGCCCATTCCCGCGCCCGAGGACGTGAAGGACTACAACAAATACCGCGATATCCGCTCGCCCATGGTCGGGATTTTTTATGCCGCGCCCAGCCCCGAAGCGGAACCCTTCGTAAAAGTGGGGCAGAAAGTGAAAAAGGGAGATACCCTCTGCATCATCGAGGCGATGAAACTGATGAACGACGTCGTTGCCGAGGAGAGCGGAGAGATCGTCGAAATCTGCGCGGAAAACGGCGCCCTGGTCGAGTTCGGTCAGGTACTCTTCAAAATATTCTGACCGTGATCGGGGGAGCATAGGCACCCCGCGCCGCGTTTGCGGCGCAACAGCGGCAAAGGACAGGTAAAAAATGTTCAGCAAAATCCTGATCGCAAACCGCGGAGAGATCGCGGTGCGCATTATCCGCGCCTGCAACGAAATGGGCATCGAGACGGTGGCCGTCTATTCCGAGGCGGACGCCGAAGCCCTGCACGTGAGCCTTGCGGACGAAAGTTACTGCATAGGACCCGCCCTGTTGAAGGACAGTTACCTCAACATGACCGCCATCATAGACGTGGCGATCGCGACGGGCTGTCAGGCGATCCACCCCGGATACGGGCTTTTGAGCGAAAATCCGAGGTTTGCGGAACTGTGCGAAAAGTGCAACATAAAATTTATCGGCCCTCATTTTTCCGTCATTGCGAAAATGGGGGATAAAGACGAGGCCCGGCGCACCATGAAGGCGGCGGGCGTGCCCGTCGTTCCCGGGCTTGACGAGATCACGGACGTGGCGGAAGCGAAAAAGTTTGCGTCCGAAATCGGGTATCCCGTCATCATAAAGGCGAGCGCTGGCGGCGGCGGAAAGGGGATCCGGATCGTCTATAAAGAAGAGGACTTTGAAAGCGCCCTCGAAACGGCCTCGGCCGAGGCAAAAAATGCCTTCGGCAACGGCAAATGCTATCTTGAAAAATACCTTACCGACGTCAAACACGTAGAAATGCAGATCGTTGCGGACGAACAGGGGAACGTCGTCTGCCTCGGCGAGCGCGACTGCTCCATGCAGCGCAGGAATCAGAAACTTATCGAAGAGAGCCCGTGCGTCGTTCTCCCGCCCGAAGTGCGCGAGGAGATGATGCGCTGTGCGGTCCTCGCCGCAAAGGCGGTCAAATACACAAATCTGGGCACCATCGAATTTTTGTTGGATAAGAACAATAAATTCTATTTCATGGAAATGAATACCCGTCTGCAGGTGGAGCACCCCGTCACCGAATACGTCACGGGGATCGACGTCGTAAAGTGGCAGATCCGCATCGCCGCGGGGTTGGAATTCAATTTTAAGCAAGAGGATATCCGTATGCGCGGCTGCGCGATCGAATGCCGCATCAATTCGGAAGACGCGCGCAGCAATTTCCGTCCCAGTTGCGGCAGGATCACCCTTCTGCACATTCCGGGCGGGCCGTGGGTCCGGTTCGATACCGCCATCTACCAGGATTATATGATCCCTCCCTATTACGACAGCATGATCGGCAAACTGATCGTGTACGCGCACGACAGGACGGAGGCGATCCGCAAAATGCAGGCGGCGCTGTGCGAACTGGTCATCGAGGGCGTGCAGACGAATGCGGAACTTTCCAGCGATATTCTCGCGCAGCCCGAGTTCAAAGACGGTACTTACTGTACGAATTTTTTGGATAAATTCTTAAAAAATTACAAATAATCGGTTGTCGGCGGGGGTTATTGAAAGGCCGCATCCGGCGCGTTTGTTTGCGCGCCGATGTGTCCGTATGCCCGCCGCGTATGCGAAGGTCGTTATGTTTACGGAGTAAACGGAAATGAAATTCGATTTCAGAAAATTCTTTTTCAAAAAGCCGAAAAACGAACTGGAAGGTTCGGAAAACGGCGTTCGGACGCCCGAAAGTCAGTTTCAGGATGCGTCCATACCCGAAAAACTTGCCGAAAAGTGCGAAAAGTGCGGGCAGATCGTCCTGTCGGACGAATTTGCCGCAAATTTCGGGGTTTGCCCCAAGTGCGGGCATTATCGCAAACTGGACGCCCGCGCCCGCATTTCCATGTGCGCGGATGCGGATACCTTTGAAGAACTTTTTGCGGAAGAGGAAGGGGGGAATCCCCTGAATTTTCCGGGTTATGACGAAAAATTGCAGAGCCTTAGGGAAAAAACGGGAGAAAAAGAGGGCGTCGTCTGCGGCATTGCAAAGATCGGCGGTGTCCGCTGCGCTCTGTTTTCCATGGATTACCGCTTTATGATGGGCAGCATGGGGCATACCGTCGGAGAAAAGATCGCAAAGACTTTTGAATACGCCACGGAGCACGCCCTTCCCGTCGTCGGGTTTGTTCTGAGCGGCGGCGCGCGCATGCACGAGGGGATCATTTCCCTCATGCAGATGGCAAAAACTTCCGCAGCGGTCGCAAAGCACGGCGAAGCGGGGCTTTTGTATATTTCCGTCCTCACCGATCCCACAACGGGCGGTGTTTCCGCCTCTTTTGCGTTTGAAGCGGATATCATTATGGCGGAAAAGGGCGCGCTGATCGGCTTTGCCGGACCGCGCGTCATCGAACAGACCATCCGCCAGACCCTGCCCGAGGGATTCCAGCGTGCGGAATTCATACAGGAAAAGGGCTTTGCCGACCTGATCGTGGAAAGGAAGGAAATGAAAGACAAACTTGCCCTTCTGTTGAAAATGCACTGCGCGGAGGTGTTGGCATGAACGCTTACGAGATCGTTTTGAAAAGCCGCGAAAAGGGCAGGCCGACCGCCCTGAAATATATCGGATCGATCGTTGAAAATTTTATCGAACTGCACGGAGACAGGCGCTTCGCCGACGATAAGGCGATCGTTGCAGGCATCGGCACGATTTCAGGCATGCCCGTTACAGTCATCGGCATCGAAAAGGGGAGCGACACGCACGATAAGATCGCGCACAATTTCGGCTGCGCGCATCCGGAAGGTTACAGAAAGGCGGTCCGCCTGATGAAAGAGGCGGAAAAATTTCATCGCCCCGTACTCTGTTTTGTCGATACGTCGGGCGCATACTGCGGCATCGGCGCGGAAGAGCGCGGCCAGAGCGAGGCGATCGCCATGAGCATACTCGACATGATCCGCCTGAAAACGCCTACGCTTACCGTCATCATCGGCGAGGGCGGCAGCGGCGGCGCGCTCGGGCTTTCCGCCGCGGACGAAGTCTGGATCACGGAGACCTCCACCTATTCGGTCATTTCTCCCGAAGGGTGCGCGTCCATCCTTTGGAAGGACAGTTCGAAGGTCGCCGAGGCTTCCGAGTGCCTGAAACTGACCGCGAACGATCTCCTTTCGCTGGGCGCGGCAGAGCGTGTGCTCGCCGAAGACGGTTTTTCCGATTCGTTTTTTGCGGGGCTGAAAGGGGAAATTTACGAATTTTTCAAAGAAAAGATGAAAATTCCGCCCGAACAACTGGCGGAAGAGAGATATCGCCGCTTCCGCAAATTCTGAAAACGGAAACCGGAAACATGAATGAGAAAACAGGAGGAGAGATATGATCGCTGTCGTGACCGATTCTTCGGTCGGCTACTCTTCGGCGGAAATCGCCGACAGGGGAATCGTGCGGGTGGTGCCGCTCAATTACGAGATCGGGGGAAAAACGTATGAAGAAAAGGCTTCGGACAAAAACGGGACCTTCTTTCCCGCCCTCGCCTCGTCTGTATGCAAAACGGCGCAGCCGACGCTGAACAATTTTATCAGAACATTTTCTTCGCTCGTCGAAAAGGGGTGCGACGTCATCTGCATCGTGCTGAGCGCCTCTCTGTCAGGCACCTATTCGTCGGCAAAATTTGCCGCCTCTCAGGTGGGGGGCAAAATTTACGTGCTCGATTCGCGCACCATCGGCGACGCGATGCACCTTCTCGTGGACGAGGCCGTCAATCTTGTAAAGGCGGGCATCGGGTTTGACCGCGCCGTGGAGATGCTGGAAGAGTTAAAGAGCAAGATCGGCATCGTGTTTTCAGTGGAAACGCTCGAAAACATCGTGCGCGGCGGCAGGCTGAACACGAACAAGGCAAAAACGAATCTGAATTTCCGCCCCGTGTTTGAATTGAAGGCAAAAATCCTTTTCAAGGGCAATTACCGCGGGCCGCGCGAACGGCTGGAAGAGATGATCTCTCTCATCCCCGAAGGCGTGCGGCGCATCATCGTGAGCCGCTGCGGAGAATCGACGGACGTGTCCGCGCTCACGGCCATGCTCAAAGAACGGTTTCCCGCCGTGTATATACACCAGCGCGTCGTCGGCCCTGTGCTGAGCATTCACGTCGGCGCGGGAGCATTCGGCGTTTCGTACGTGCTCCGCTGAAATTTCAGAAAAAGCAAAGAGCCCTGCCTTTACTAAAATTCCCTATCGGAATTGCGGTAAGGCGCGGTATTTTTGCTTGCTTTTGCAAAGAAGCCGCGGTATAATAACATCGAAAACAAAAACAACCTGAATCGAAGGGTGCGCCCGACGGTAAAGGGGAGATATCATGCGAAACGATATGCCCAAGTATGTCCTCCTTTTGCCGCGCGCGGAAGGAGGTTTATTTATGTCTGAAAACAGAGTGGCGGCCATCAGCATCGTGGTGGAAAACACCCAATGCGCCGATAAACTCAACGCGCTTTTGCACGATTACGGCGAGTATATTATCGGCAGAATGGGGATACCATACAGGCAAAAGGGCATTTCCGTGCTCTCCGTGGTCATGGACGCGCCTACCGAGGCGGTCAACGCGCTTACCGGAAAACTCGGTATGCTCGAAGGCGTCAGCGCCAAAACGTTGTTTTCCAAATACTGAAAATTTTTTATAAGGAGTTTAGAAAAATGAAAAAATTTCTGGCAGTTATTTTAGCCGTCTGCACGCTCGCATTCGGCGCATTCGCCTTTACGGCTTGCAACAATGACGACGGCGACGCTATCGACGTTTATGCGCCCGACGGCGCGCCCGCGCTGGCGCTCGCACAACTCATGAGCGAAGAAATACAGTTCGGCGAAAAGGTCAACTATCACGTCGTAAACGCGAGCACCATTGACACTTACGTTACGGGGGAAGATTTGCGCGCGGAACTGTGCGTTCTCCCCGTCAATGCCGCCGCGGCCAAACTCGGTTCGGGCGAGAATTACAAAATGCTCGGCACGGTCACGCACGGAAATATCTATATCGTCTCCAACACCGAAAAAACCGAACTGACAAGGGCGAACCTGGCAACGCAGTTGGAGGGGAAAGTCGTCGGCTGCATCCAGTTGCAGAATTTTGTCGGGTTCGCTTTGCAGATCGTTCTCAATGATCTGGACATTCATTATACGATCATTGAAGACGCAAACAAACCCGCCGAAAGCGGCGTCAGCATCGTCAACATTTCCGATCCCGCAACACAGATCACCGGGGCGGCTCCGTACGATTACATGGTCGCGGCGGAGCCGGTCGTATCCGCAAAAACGGGCGCGATCGAAACGCTGGAAATCGTCGGCGATCTGCAAAAACTCTATGGCGAGTCCGGCTATCCGCAGGCAGTGCTCGTGGCAAAGAACGATCTCATCGAAAACAACGCCGCATTCGTGGAAAAATTCATCGCCGCGGTCGAGGCAAACGCTTCGTGGCTCCTGGACGAGCAGTCGAGCGCCGAAACGATAGTGAACGCCGTGGCGTCGCATCTGCCCGATGGCTCCACGCCCACGTTCAACGCGAAAAATCTCACCAAAACGGTCATTCAGCATTGCGCCGTGCGTTTTGAGAGCGCTGCGGCCGGAAAAGATAGGGTAAAGGAGTTTCTTTCGGAAATAACATCCGTGAACAACGTGTCTTTCAACGTTGCCGACGATTTTTTCTATTCGGCGCAGTAACTTAAAATCAGACAGGGACGGCAGAAAATGAATGCGCTATTATCCGCAAAAAAACTGAATATCGCGTTCTCTTTGCTGGCCGTCCTCGTCATGTGGGCGGGGTGGCTGATCGCCTATTATACGGTGCGGAACGATTATATCATTCCGTCGTTCGGCGATACGATGGCGGGAATAGGCCGCAATCTTATTGACGGGCAGTTCTGGCTCGCGTTCGGCAATACGCTCCTGCGCACGCTGTATTCGTGGGCGGTCGCGTTCGCATTGTCGCTCGTCTGCCTTTCGCTGTCCGCATGGAGCGAAAAATTCCGCCGCTTTCTCGCGCCCTTTGTGAGCGTTCTGCGCACGCTGCCCACCATGGCGATCACGCTGATGCTGTTGATCTGGACGTCGCCGAAAGTGGCTCCCACGGCCGTCGCGTTTCTGATGATCTTTCCGCTTTCCTATACGCAGCTCTCCGCGTCTTTCAAAGGCATAGACGGAAAACTCATCGAAATGGCGGAAGTGTACAAAGTGAGCCGCTGGAACAAACTGTGTAAGATCTATATCCCGCTCATGCTGCCGGATATATTCGCGCAGACGGGCGCCAACGTTTCGCTCACACTGAAAGTGATGATCTCCGCCGAGGTCCTGGCGGGAACGTTCGGCTCGGTCGGCGGCTTAATGTACACGGCGTCCATGTATTCGCGTATGGACGAACTCTTCGCCGTAACCATACTCATGCTGGTGGCGGGCGGTTTGATCGAGTTTGCGCTCGGCAACCTCACGCGCATCACAGATGTCTGGAAAAAGGGCAGAAAGGGCAAACGCCGGGAGAACGCCGCATGATCGAATTCAGAAACGTTACAAAAAAATACGCCCAAACGACCGTTTACCGCAATTTATCGCTCACGCTCGAAGAGGGGAAGATCACCTGCCTGCTCGGTCCGAGCGGCTGCGGCAAAACGACGCTTCTGAATATGCTCGCCGGCCTTACTCCTTACGAGGGGACGATCGAAAACGTGCCGTCGAGGATTTCCTATATCTTTCAGGAGGAGCGCCTGCTGCCCAACCTTACGGTGCGGCAGAATGTTTCGCTCGTACTCGGCAAAAACGCCGATGCCCGCCGCGTCGATGCGTATCTCGAAAAGGCGGAACTGTTGGAAAAGGCAGACGCCTATCCTGCCGAACTTTCGGGCGGCCAGGCACAGCGCGTTTCCATCGCGCGCGCCTTTGCGTATCCGTCCGATCTGATTTTAATGGACGAACCCTTTTCCTCGCTCGACACCGCGCTGAAAATACGGCTTATCCGGGTGTTTTGCGATCTCTGGCGGGAAGAACGCCGCACGGCCGTATTCGTTACGCACGATGCGGAGGAGGCCTATATGCTTTCGCACCGCGCTTTGGTGATTAAAAACGGATCGGTCGCGGCGGATATCGGCGGCGACGCCGCGGTTCCCCGCCCGTACGGGGAAAAGTCGGAATATAAAGAAAAGATTCTTTCAGCGCTGCTCGCAGACTGAAAAGACCGGCGGGAACATCCAGCCGGTTTTTACTTTTTTTGCCGAAATACGTCCAACAATTTGAAACTTTGCGCAAAATATGATATACTTATAGTTGCTTGGAGGGAATGTGTTGAAAACTTTAATTATTTCCGACCTCGACGGGACTCTGCTCACACACGAAGAACGCATTTCCGATTATAGCCTGCGCGAACTCAATGCCATGATCGGTAATGGCCTGCCGTTTACCTACGCCACGGCGCGCTCGTATAATTCCGCATCGCGCGCCTGCCGCGGTTTGGAACAAAGGCTGCCTGTCATTTTGTATAACGGCGCGCTGATCGTGGAACCGGGCACCCGCAACAGGCTGTATTCCAATCATTTCAACGAGGGGCAGATCGCCTACATCCGCGAATTGCTCGTCAAATTCAGCGTCCGCCCGCTCGTCTATTCCTTTTGCGAGGGCCGCGAATGCGTATCGTGGCTGGCGGGGGAAGAATCGGAGGGCGTATTGCGCTACCTCGGCAGGCGCCGCGGAGATCCGCGCCTTCGCCCCGTCGATCAATTTGAAAAACTGTTCGAAGGCGAAATTTTTTATTTTACCTGCATCGGCGAAAAATCCCGTCTTGACGGACTGTATGCGGCGGTGCAGAGCAGTTTCGATATCCGCAGCATTTACGAGCGAGAAACCTACCAGACCGATTACTGGTGCGAGATCATGCCGGACACTACTTCGAAGGGCACGGCGGCGAAGGTCCTCAAAGATCTTCTCGGCGCGAAAAAGATCGTCGCCTTCGGCGACGCACCCAACGACCTGAGCCTGTTTGCCGTCGCCGACGAGTGTTATGCGGTAAAAAATGCAGACGCATCGCTGAAAGAGAAATCATCGGGCGTTATCGGCTATTCCGAGGAGGATGCCGTCGTAAAATTTTTACGCGAATACATAAGTAAATTTATTTGAGAGGTTATGCAAATGTCAAAAAAAGAGAAAAAGAAGAGCACGTTCTGGAAAGACTTCAAGGCGTTCATATCGCGCGGCAATATCGTCGATCTCGCCGTTGCGGTCGTCGTCGGCGCCGCGTTCACGGCGATCGTGAACAGTTTGGTGAACGACATCATCAAACCGCTCATCACGTGGCTGATCGGCGGCGGAGATATGAGCGAATTGGTGGTAGTTTTGCGCGAGTTTACGAACGATGCTGGCGAAGTGGAGCAGATCACGCTCAATTACGGCAATCTGATCATGGCGATCCTCACGTTCCTGATAGATGCGATCGTTATCTTTACCGTACTTCGCATTGTGCGCAACGCGCAGCGCAAACTCAAAGAGGGCGCCGAAGCCTTGAAAGATAAACTTGTAAAGGGAGAAAATGCCGGCGATGCCGTGCAGGAGGCTGTACAGGAAGCTGCTGCCGCGCCCGCCGAACCGCCCAAGCCTACGGCGGAAGAACTGCTCGCCGAGATCCGCGATCTGCTGAAACAGCAACAGGCGGAGGTTGCAGAAAAAAAGCCGGAAGAAGAAAAGTAAATATGAAAAAAACGCCTGGCTGCCGTGTCAGGCGTTTGCATTTCCGTGAGGAAAATTTTCGCTGAAAAAATTTTCCGAAAAGGGCGGTCAAACAGTTTTATAAAATCCGCGTTTGTGATATACTTGTAAAGGTAACATTCTGCGGTCATCCCGCAGTAAAATCGGAAGAGGAAGTTTGCATGGCGAAAAGGTTTTACGGCGCACATAAAAGTCGTGTGCCGCATCGCAACGGAGGATGCGGCCGATTTTTGTACGGCGCATTGCACCTTTCGGCCCATTTTGCAGAATTTCGGGGAAAACAGGTTCCGGGCGGGAGTGTATCCGTATACCACCGTCGGGCCTGTTTTATTTTTTAGGGCGCCACGACGAGAATTCCGCTTCGCAGCAGGGCGATTACGAGATAGATATTGAGTGCCGCCAATACCGGCAAAGTGACCATGAGCAGAATATTGTCCGTGCGGAATTTCATGGCGAAAAGCGCGGCGTAAGCGGCTGCGGCGCCGCCCAAAAGTCCGGCGATGTATAATTTGGCGGTTCCTGTTTTTCTTTCACCTCCGCGCTGTTCCTCCTGCTTTTTCAGCGTGCGTACCAACATGAACGCGTAAACATTCACGGCGGCCAGATAGACCGCAAGCAGTATATAAAGAAATCTTGTCATAAAAATCCCCCGAATGCAGTATGTGCGCGCAGGGCGGATTTTAACCGATAATTTTGCGGGCGATCCCCGCGGGAGGGCATACATATGGCAAAAGTAGCGATCCTTATGGGCAGCAAGTCTGATTTTCCCGTCGTAAAACCGGCGGTGCAGGTACTCAAAGATTTCGGCATCGAAACGTCGGTGCGGGTGATCTCGGCGCACCGCACGCCGAACGAGGCGCACGAATTTGCCGCGAACGCCGAAAAAGAGGGCGTCGAGGCGATCATCTGTGCGGCGGGCAAAGCCGCGCATTTGGGCGGCGTCATTGCGGCATATACGACGCTTCCCGTCATTGGCCTTCCCGTCAAAACCGATATGATGGGCGGGCTCGACAGTCTGCTTTCCATCGTGCAGATGCCCTCGGGCATTCCCGTGGCGACGGTGGGGGTGAACGGCGGCGAAAACGCGGGGCTGCTCGCCGCGCAGATACTGGCGCTGCGCTATCCCGAAATCGGCGCAAAACTTAAAGAGCATAAGAAAAAGATGGCGCAGAAGACCAATGCGGACGACGCTGCATTGCAGGATGAACTGAAAAATTTATAAAGAACGGAAAATCATTTCGGAGGAAACTAAAATGAAAAAACTCGGCCAACTCTATGAAGGAAAAGCGAAAAAGGTCTTTGCGACGGACGATCCCGACATCGTGATCGTCGACTATAAAGACGACGCCACCGCATTCAACGGTCTTAAAAAGGGCACGATCGCGGGCAAAGGCGTCATCAACAACCGCATGAGCAACATGATGCGCAAGGCTTGGCGGGAAAAAATACCGCAGCGGAGCGAGGATGATT
>CALVHW010000015.1 GCA_944328905.1 uncultured Clostridia bacterium
CTCTGCGCGATCCCGTCGGTTCGCAGTGCTTTGAAAAGTCGGCGGAAAACGGCAAATACCTTTTGCGCATCCTGCACTTTTTCAAAGAGCCGGCTGCGGGGTATATTCACGCCGCCACGCCGGCGAGCGGGTATCGGCTCGCCGAAGCGTACACGACGCTTTCGTACCGCGTGGAGCAGGACGAGCTGCGCGTGCAGGCAAAGCAATTCGAGGCGGGTGCCTTCCTGTTTGTAAAGGAGGGCTGACGGCACAAAAGTCCCGCCGGAAAAGGGCGGAAAAGCGGCAGTGAAAGCAAAAAAAGAGTTGCTTTTTTTATAATATTTTGTTATTATTGAAGTATCCGCGAAAGTTGCTAAGAAGTTTATATTTGCCATAACTTGGTTTATAAGCAGGGTTGAAAGAGTACTTTTTTTATGGTACTATAATTTCTGCGGGAACGGATGCCCGGAATTTTAATGTCATTGCCGCTGCGGCAATACGGCAGGGAGAAAACTATGAATACGATCGATTTCAAAAAGGTGGAGATCCGCAAAGGATTTGTGCGCGATCTGCAAAAACTGAATGCGGAAGTTTCCGTTTACAATGTGTACAAGCGTTTCGAAGAAACGGGGCGTTTCCGCGCGCTCAAATGCGAAAAGAGGGACGAGTCCACGCATATTTTTTGGGACAGCGACGTGGCAAAATGGCTGGAAAGCGCCGCGTACATCCTCGCCAAAAAAAAGGACGCAAAACTGAAAAAACTGGCAGACGAGGCGATTGCGGATATCTGCAAAAACCAGCTGCCGAACGGTTATTTCAACAGTTATTTTCAGGTATACGAGCCGGAAAATATCTTCCAAAAGCGCATGGAACACGAACTGTATTGCGCGGGGCATCTCATTGAGGCGGCGGTGGCGCTGCATGAGGCGGGCGTGGACGAAAAACTGTACGCCGCCATGCAGAAGTATGCCGATTATATTTACGATCGCTTTTATGTAAAAAAAGACGCGGCCTTTATCACCTGCGGCCATCCGGAAATTGAATTGGCGCTCGTAAAACTGTACAATGCCACGGGCAAAAAGAAATACCTCGATCTAGCCGACCACTTTATCGAAGAGCGCGGCCGGCACAACGAACCGTCGTACGACTTTGCTTACAATGATTACGACCAGAGCCACAAGCCCGTGCGCGAACAGCGCACCGCCGTCGGCCACGCCGTGCGCGCGCTGTATCTGTACATCGCCATGGCAGACGTGGCGCGCATCAAAGGGGACGGGCAGCTCGCCGAAACGTGCGGGGCGCTGTTTGAAGACATTTCCGAAAGGCAGATGTACATCACCGGAGGCACCGGTTCGAGTTACCACGGCGAAAAATTCACCTATGCGTACGATCTTCCCAACGTGTTCGCGTACAGCGAAACGTGCGCGGCGATCGCCTTCGCGCTCTTTTGCGACCGTCTCGCCAAACTTAAAAACAGGGCGGTTTATCACGAAATTTTTGAGCGCGTTTTCTACAACAACATCCTCGCCGGCGAAAGTAAAGACGGCAAAGGATTCTTCTATGTGAACCCTCTGGAATTTCACGAAGATATTTACGACTATAATGAAACCGTCAAAACAAAAGAGTTCTGCCCTTTGCCTACGCGTGTAGAAGTTTTTGAATGTTCCTGCTGCCCGCCCAATCTCACGCGCTTTATCGAGAGCATCGGCAGTTACATTTACAGCGAAGAGAACGGAGAAATTTACGTCAATCAGTACATTTCTTCGCAAACGGAGATCGGCGGGGTGAAGATCGTGCTCGATTCGTCGATGCCCTACGGCGGCAGGGCGAGCGTGAAGGTCGTGGGGGATTGCCGCCTGCGCCTGCGCGTGCCCGCCTGGAACGGCGGCGTTGCGATGCGCGTGAACGGCGCATACGTTCAGCCGCAGATCGCGGAAAGTTACATCGCTGTCGATTGCAAAGGCGAAACGAAGATATCGCTCGACTTTCATATCCGTCCGCGCTTTGTGTACGCCAACGAGAATGTGTGGTACGACAACGGCCGCAAAGCGGTGGAGTACGGCCCGATGGTGCTGTGTGCAGAGAGTTGCGACAACGGCAAAAACCTGCGCGCGGTGCGCATCAGATCGCTGGCGGGGGCAAAGAAAACCGTGGGTGAATATTTCATGCTGGAAGTGAATGCCGAGCGGCTCCGTTCGGGCGAGGCGCTGTACTCGTACGAGCCGCCCGTTTCCGAAAAGATTTCGCTCAAACTTATCCCTTATTTTTCCTGGGCCAACCGCGGAAAAGGGGATATGCAGATCTGGTTCTTGTGAGACCGGCGCTTGCGTAAAAAGTTGAACAACAAGACCGTTTTCCTGTAAAAAATCAGCAAAATCGGGTGTTTTTACAGTACTATGTCAGACATAAAGACCGAAATTTCAAACAAACAGGTGATTCATGACCATTCATCACGATAAACTTGCATACGGAAAACTGGCCTCGCTTACGGAAGAATTTTCGGAAGATCGGCTTTTGGAAATGGTGAACAGCCTTTCCGAGGAAGAGAAAGAAAACGAGGCTGAAGCGGCGGATGCCGGCAAAAAAGAAGCGGAGACGGCAAGGAAAAAAGATCGGCAAAAGTGAATGCCGTGCGGAGTAATCCGGCCGTGAACGGTGGCGCTGAGGTGCGGCGGTTCTGCTTGCCGATAAGGTTCTGCGGATCGGACGGCTGTATGCAGCGGATTGTTTTGCAGGCCTGCGGAAGTTTTTTCAGCAGGCCTGCAAGCGTTTTGCCGGCAAAATTCCCCCCGTGCGTGCTGTATTGTGCCGGGCGGCGAGGCCGGATGTGGCCGGGCTTTGTTTTGTGTGCTGCGTTGTAGGGCGGGGTTCAAACAACAAAGCCTGTGCGGACAAAAGAATGAAAAAATTGTACTTTTCACAGATGTTTTTCCGGCGGCGAAAAATCGTTTGACTTTTTTCTGCGTTTGCTTCATAATACAGAAAAAAGATAAGAGGTGTTTTATGCTCAAAGGGTTACCCAAATTGCTTTCTCCTGCGCTTTTAAAAATTTTGTGCGAAATGGGGCACGGCGATGAGATCGTGATCGCAGACGGAAATTTCCCTGCCGAAAATTACGGCAAGAGGGTGGTGCGCGCCGACGGCTGCGGCGGTGTGGAAATGCTCGACGCGGTGCTGCGCGTTCTTCCGCTGGATACCTATTCGCAGGAAAACTTTTTGCTGATGCAAACGGTGGAGGGGGATCCGCGCCCGGAGATTTGGGACGAGTACCGCGCCGTTGCGCAGCGCAACGACGATAACGTCCGCTTCGGCGACTTGGAGCGCTTTGCTTTTTACGAGCGCGCAAAGGGTGCCTATGCGGTGATCGCCACGGGTGAGGAAGCCGTGTACGCGAACATCATTCTGAAAAAAGGCGTCGTGAAATAAAAAGATTCTTTTCAAATAGTTTTTTTGCTGTAAATAATTTTGTATAAAAGAACGGAGCCGGGCAAGGTTTTGCCTTGTTTGGCTCCGTTCTTTTGCTTTTTCGCTGTTTTTGTGTATAAAGTTTTGAAGAAATAAATTATGCGATAAAAGCGCCGCACGCGGTAAAAAACCGCGTGCGGCGCTGCTTTTTGCTTAAATTGCCGCAATAGAGAGTACTATGCGTCACAGAACATCGTTTTTTTCGGGCATAAATTTCCAGTAGCGCACGGGCATATAGCCCTTCATCTGCTTTTCGTGCGGGCGCTGGGCGATGTTTACCGAGCGGTAATATTCCTTCCACAAATCGCAGAAAACCTGTTCGTATTCGGAAAGGCAAACGTTTACCTTCTCGTCGGTGACGGTGAGCAGACATTCGTGCGTGTTCCAAAGCGCGGCGATTTTCCGCGTAACGTCGTGGATCACGAACGGCTGGGTTTTCAGCCGCCTTATAAAGTGCGGCACGATCAGTTCGAGGATGTCGTTGTCGGGCGAAAAGGGCGCGTAAAAAACGCCGTTTTCTCCTTCCATAAACCGCAGAAATCCGGTAAAGCGGTGCGCCTCGTGCGTCACTTTTTTTATCTCCGCGGCGGCGTTGAGCACGGCGGGGCGGGAGAGCTTCTCGCGCACCGGGCGGCGCTCTTTTACGATCAGCCGCAGGTATTCCAGCGCCGTCATTTCGCGGGTGTCGGCGCCCCTCCGTAAAATCAGCGAAATTTCGCGCAGGGCGCCGCGGTCGTACCCGCGCAGTTTTTTGCGCACGCGCTCGGCGTGCTCGTCGTTCGGTTCCACGGGCACGATGTCCGCGCCCAGCGGTATCTGCCAGTTTTTGGAGGAGGTCACGGTGCAGTTTTTGTCGGTACAGGCGTAAAACGCGGCGGAATAAAATCCGCGCTCGGTGCCGTCGGTAATGTAAATGTTCATGGTCGTTTTGTCGTGTCCGCGTTCGGGCGGCTCGATGCGTTGAACTCGCTCGTTGTTTTTTATAAAAATGAGGCGCGGCCGGGTTTTTGCAATGTGCGGCGAGGCGGCGTTTTGTTGTTGCGGATAAGGGCGCGGCCTGCTTTTGCGAGGCGCGGGTGCGCCGGCGTTTGTGGTTGCGGATAAGGTGCGCGATTGTTTATGGCGGCGTTTTCACGATTGTCCCATAAAGGCGGCAATAGCGAATTTACGCGTGCGTTGCGGGGTGCACGCAAAAATTGTTGTTTGTATTTGCGAGCGCGGCGCGTTTTGCCGCTCTTCTAAGTATTTCGACGCTTTCAAAAGTGCTGCGGCACATTCTTTTTAAAGCGCTTCGCCTTTTAAAGTTGCCCCGTGAGGGCGGAAATAGAAGTTTCCGGCGTGGAGAACATGGAGAGTTGTTCGTACTTGTCTTCTTTGCTTTCTAAGGCGAGCAGGGTGCGCACCGCCGCGGGGTTTTCCGTGCCGTAAAATTTGCCGCCGCAGGTGATAAAGTGCCTGGCGCGTTTGAGCACGATGCGCATTTTGGCGAGGTCTTCAAAGGTGAGCGCTGTATATTTGCGCGCCCGCAGTATTTTATACGCGCCCATGCTGCCGATGCCCGGCACGCGCAGCAGCGTTTCCAGCGGCGCGCGGTTGATCTCCACGGGGAAAAACTGCATATGCTTGAGCGCCCACGCGCATTTCGGATCGTATTCTTCGGGCAGGTTTTCGCCCTCGCCGGCGATCTCTTCCGCCGAAAACCCGTAAAAGCGCATCAGCCAGTCGGCCTGGTACAGCCTGTGCTCGCGCAAAAGCCCCGTGCATTTTTCGGGCAGCAGGGCGTGGCGCACCACCGGCACGTAAGAAGAGTAGTACACCCGTTTGAGCGAAAATTTGCGGTACATCGCCTCGCTCAGCCGCAGGATGCGCCCGTCCGATTCGGGCGAGGCGCCCACGATCATCTGTGTGGTCTGCCCGGCGGGCAAAAAGTGCGAGCGGTGCTTGCCCGCCTCGGCGTCGGCGGCGCTCTTTTCCAGGCTGAGTTGCTGCATGGGCAAAAGCACGCTCTCTTTGGTTTTTTGCGGGGCGAGCAGTTTCAGGCTGTTTGCGGACGGCAGTTCCACATTAAAACTCATGCGGTCTGCATACATCGCCGCGCGGCGGGTTAAAAGTTTGTCGGCATAGGGGATGCCCTTCAGGTGGATGTAGCCGTTGAAGTTGTGCTGTTTGCGCAGTTTTATCACCGTTTCCAGCATACGCTCCATGGTGGAATTCGGCGAGCCGTCTACGGCGGAGGAGAGGAACAGCCCCTCGATGTAATTGCGCTTGTAAAAGGCGAGAACCAGCTCGCAGATCTCGTCGGGCGTGGCGGAGGCGCGCGGCACGTCTGCCTCGGCGCGGTTGGGGCAGTACAGGCAGTTGTAGGCGCAGTTGTTGCTCATTAAAATTTTCAAGAGCGAGATGCACCGCCCGTCCGGCGTGAAAGAATGGCAAATGCCGCCCATGCTCGCGTTGCCGATGCCGCCCTTTTTGTTGGCGCGCGCGGAGCCGGAAGAAGAGCAGGAAACGTCGTACTTGGCGCTCTCCGTTAAAATTTTCAGCCGCTCGGCGTCTATCATGGCTTTGCCCTCCGCTTGTGATGCCATTATTATACACCTCGCGCCCGCAAAAGTCAAACATATGTTCGTATTTTTAGAAATTTGTGGGCGGAAAAGATTTGCCAATTTTTGACAATGTTTTTTGCAAATAGGGGCGGCTTTTCGGGAACAAAAAAAAGCCTCACAAAAGTGAGGCAAAGTGTAAAGATGAGGAAATTATCTTTATCTTAATAAAAAGTATAAAAGATTATTTCTGTCCAATCTTTGCTGGTCGTAGATTCAGTTGTCATGGGAATATTAGTTACTTGTGAACCGCTAATATAGTTTGTGTTTGTATTTACATCAGCCCTTGTGAGAGAAATTTTTGCGGTAAACGCCTGCTGATTTATGGTTATTTGAGTAATACAAGTAACCAGTTGAAAAAGTGGCGGATAATTGAGATACTCAATACTACAACCTATAACCGCAACATTATCTGTACAAGTGAGTGTTAAATAAACATTCTCTATAATAGATTGCGTGGATAATTCATTCTTAGTCACTACAACTCTTTCAATGTGTGTTGCGTTCTGAACGCTGGCTGTGAGACTGTTATAGTTGGAAGTGAGTTCGGCAAGGTCGTCTGCGAACGTGTCGGACGAGGTGTCCAAAGCGGCGAGTTGCTGCTGGAAGTTCGCATTTGCGGCTTCAAGCGCTTCCACTTTTGCTTCGAGCGTATCCATGTCTGATTCCAGTGCGTCAAGGCGATCTGAAACATTCTGATCGCTGCTGCAAGCGGCAAACGAGAACAAAGCAACGCAAGCGAACACGGCGAGTAATATGCAACTAAAAAGTTTCTTTTTCATCTTCACTTCTCCCTTTTTTTGGTAATTCTATTATACCATAAACGGGGTAAAAAAGCAATAGTCGGCTCAAATTTTTCGGCGGTGAATGTGCGTTCAAATATTTTTGCGGGCGAGCGCAAGTCTGGCGGCGGCTTTTGTGGTTGCGGAAGGGGCGAATTTGCGTTTTTCCAATGCGCGCAAAAAGCCGAGCGGCGCGCGCCCGTAAACGGCCACGCGCATCGCCATGTTCAGCGTTTTTACCGATTCGTCAAAGGTGTACAGTTCGTCGCGGTTGGCTTGCAGGGTGAGGTTTGCATAGGCGAAAAGCAGTCCTGCGGTCACTTTTTCAAACAAAAATTTGTAAGACGGCGCCGTCAGCTGCGTCTTTACGGCATTGAAGGCACGCACGGCGGCGAGCGCCGTTTCGGGCGCAGGCGGGGCGGTTTTTACCGCGCGGGTGTACGGGCGGAATTTTGCCGAGGTGAGCATTTCGGCGCTTTCGCAGAGGGCGAGGGCAAAGGCGGGGTAATAGGCGCGGTCAAGGTTTTCAAGCGCGCTCAACTTTGCCCAAAGGCCCGATGAGAGCGCGCAGCCGCGCTCGCGCGGGCGGCAGAGCGCATAGCGCGCGGCAGGGGTTTCGGGCAGGCTTTCGTTTTGCTCGCCGAACAGTACGAGGTCTGCCGTCTGTTCGGCGGCGCTCGCAAACAACTCCGCGCGCCCGTCGGCGGGCAGGTGGGTGCCGCACAAAAATATGTACCGCCCGGCAGGCGCGGCATCGGGCGCACAATAGAGAATGCCGGGGAGTTGGTCGCCGCTCTCCGCGCTTTGGAGCAGTTCGCTGCCCGCGGGCAGGTCTGCCACCGCGGGAAAGTGTTCGCCGTAAGGGATCACGGACAGGGGCGGCTGCGGAATTTGCGCATCTTCTTGCGGAGGGACGGTTTTCTTTTTGCGGAAAAACAGTTTCATGGAAAAATCCTCTATGTTCGGCTTTTCGCCGCGGCGGCGCGACGTTTCAAAGCGTGCGCCTTGTTTTATTGTATCATAAAAGCGCGGAAAATTCAACCGAATGCGCCGCGGCGGGGAAAGGCGCCGCCATGCGGTTGCTTTTTTTTTACGCGCGTGTTATAATAGAGCGTATGATGCAACAGAGCAAATATTCCGCCGTTTTCGACCTCGACGGCACGCTGATCGACAGCATGGAGATCTGGCGCGAAGTGGACGAGGAATTCTTCGCCCGCCGCGGCATGGCGGTGCCGGAAACGTACCAGCAAGACATCGCGCATCTCGGTTCCGCGGAATGCGCCAAATACACGGTCGAACGGTATTTTCCGCACGAAAAGGAGAGCGACATCATGGAAGAGTGGAGCGTTCTCTCCCGCGAGAAATACGCCGCCAAGGACGCCGCCAAATATTTTAAGCCGGGCGCGCTCGAATTTTTGCGGCGTCTGCACGGCTGCGGGGTGAAACTCGCCGTCGCCACGGCGTCGACGGAGGACGTGTTCATGCCCGTGCTGCGCGCGGGCGGTGCGGCGGAACTGTTCGAATGTTTTGCGACCGTGGAAGAGGCGGGGCGGAACAAGAGTTTTCCGGATATCTTCCGTTTGGCGGCGCAAAAGTTGGGCGTGCGGGCGGAGGAGTGCGTGGTGTTCGAGGACAATCTTTTGGCGCTGCGCGCGGCGGGGAGCATCGGAATGCGCACGGCGGGGGTGTTCGACGAGGCGTCGCGCGGGCAACTGGAACAGTTGCGGAAAGAGGCGGACTTTTACATACCTTCCTTTTTGCAGGTGCCGCCGTCGCTGTGCGCGCTGCTGTGCGATAAGTGACGGAATTTTTGCCTCGAAATCGCGCCTTTATGCGGTGTATAGTACTTTGCGAGTGTGCTGAAATAAGGTTTTTTAATGGCTGACGGAACTTCCGCGCGGGCGGGAGGAACTGAATATTACAGGCGGCCGCTGCGGCGGCCGGAACGAGGTTATTTTTATGTACGAATCGAAACTGAGCCTGCTCGAAACGGAGCGGGCGGTCAAAGAGATCAAAACGATTTTCGAGCGCGAACTTTCCGCCGCGCTCAATCTGACGCGCATCAGTGCGCCGCTGTTCGTTTACAAGAGCAGCGGGCTGAACGACGACCTGAACGGGGTAGAGCGGCCCGTTTCCTTCGACCTGAAGGCGAACGGCGAAACGGCGGAGATCGTCCACTCGCTCGCCAAATGGAAAAGGTTTGCGCTCGCCAAGTACGGTTTTGCGCCGTATACCGGATTGTATACCGATATGAACGCCGTCCGCCGCGACGAAGATATGGACAATCTACATTCTGTTTACGTCGACCAGTGGGACTGGGAGGCGGTCATCGAGCGCAAAGACAGGAACACCGAATACCTCAAAGGGGCGGTGCGGCGTATCTATGCCGCGCTGAAGAATACGGCGGGGGAGATCTGCGCGAAGTATCCGCGGTTAGAGAATTTTCTTTCGCCGGAAATCGAGTTCGTGACCTCGCAGGAATTGGAAGACGCGTACCCCGGTCTTACGCCCAAGGAACGCGAGCGGGCGTTCGTGCGTGAAAACGGCTCCGCGTTCGTGATGCAGATCGGCGGGCGGCTGAAATCGGGCAACAAGCACGACGGCCGCGCGCCCGATTATGACGACTGGTCGCTCAACGGCGATATCATTCTGTATTATCCCGTGCTCGACTGCGCGTTCGAAGTTTCTTCGATGGGCATCCGCGTGGACGAAAAGAGCCTCGTTGCACAGCTGAAAGAAGAGGGGTGCCTGTCGCGGTTGGAGCTGCCCTTCCACAAGGCGCTCGTTGCGGGCGAACTGCCGCTGACGATGGGCGGCGGAATCGGGCAGTCGCGCCTGTGTATGTTCCTTTTGAACAAGATGCACATCGGCGAAGTGCAGGTTTCGCTGTGGGACGATAAAACGCTCGAATATTGCCGCGAGAACAATATAACGCTGATGTAAACGGCAAAAAACGCAAAAATACAGTACTATGCCTGGCATAATACACGCTTTTCTCTTATTATAGAGTGCGGAGAAGTTATGGATACGATCCGGCTGGAAAACAAAAAGAACACAAAAATGATCGCCCACCGCGGGTTGAGCGGCATTGAAACGGAAAACTCATACGCGGCTTTCGTGGCGGCGGGCAACCGCGATTATTACGGGGTGGAAACGGACGTGCACGTTACGGCGGACGGCCGCTATGCCATCTTTCACGACGACAGCACCGGCCGCATTTGCGGCAAAGACCTGCCTTTGGAAGGCAGCGATTTTGCCGAACTGCGCGCGCTGGAAATGCGCGAGGCGGGCACGGAAAAATTTACATCGGTGCAGAGGATTCCCGAACTTTCCGAATACCTGCGCATCATGCGGCGCTACGAAAAAACCGGCGTGGTGGAGCTGAAAAACGCGATGGCGGAAAAAGATATTGCGGGCATCGCGGAGGTTTGCGCCCGCGAATACGACCTCGAAAAGATAGTTTTTATTTCCTTCTGTTACGAAAATCTGGCCGCGCTTCGCAGACTTTTGCCGCGGCAGAAACTGCAATACCTCGTGGGGGACGAACGGGAAGAGGACGCGCTCCTGCAAGATCTGCAGCGGTATTCGCTCGATCTCGACATCGCCTATCCGCTCGTGACGCAGCGGCTGTTGGAGCGGATGCACGGCGCAAACATCGCCGTAAACTGCTGGACGTGCGACGACGCGGCCGCGGCGCGGCGGCTGATCGATTGGGGCGTGGATATGATAACTACAAATATTTTGCAGTGAACGAAAAGGCAGGCCTACGCGGAGGGAAACGGTGCGCGGTCTGCTTTTATTTTCGTTGGGAACGCCCCGTGTGCGGGAAGAAGCGGCGCCTCGTATGCCGGGCGCACGGCGAAGTAATGCCATGGTAAAAGGCGCGCGGCTCTCCGAAATGCTATAAAAAAAGCCGCGTTCCGAAGCCGGACGCGGCATAGATTGCAAAACGGTTGTGCGGTCAGCCGATGCGGCGCACGAACGGATGGTAGCCCAATATCTTTTCGATCTCTTCGAGCGCGTCTGCAGGGATGCGGAAACCGGACGCCGCCACGTTCGCCTCGATCTGGTCGGGGGTGGAGGCACCCGTGATCACGGAAGAGATCTGCGGCAGGCGCAGTATCCAGGCGAGGGCCAGAACCGAGAGGGAAATGCCGAGATTGCCTGCCACCTTGGAAAGTTCTTCCACCTTGTCGAGATTGTCGTCGGTGAGCAGGTTGTTGATCTGCTTGTCGGCCTGGTGCGTGGCGCGCGAGCCTGCGGGCAGCGGCTGGCCCTTGCGGTACTTGCCCGTGAGCAGCCCCTGCGCCAGCGGCGAAAACGGCACGATGCCGATTCCGTTTTCCGTGCATATTTGCAAGATTTCGTCCTCGATATAGCGGTCGACCATATTGTACTGCGGCTGAATGACGCTGAGCGGGCGCAGATGCAGTTCCTTCACAACGGAAACGGCCTTGCAAAGCTGTACGGGCGACCACTCGCTCACGCCGTAATAGAGTATTTTGCCCTGTGCCACAAGGTCGGAGAGCGCCTGCATGGTCTCTTCGACGGGCGTGGTGGGATCGAAGCGGTGGCAGAAGAACAGGTCGAGATACTCGAGCTTCATGTTCTTTAGGGAATTTTCCACCTGCTCGAAGAGGTGCTTGCGCGAGAGGCCCCAGTCATTGGCGCCCCGCCCCACGGGGAAGAATGCTTTGGAGGACACTACGTACGAACTGCGTTTGTAATCGCGCAGCGCCGCGCCGAGGAATTTTTCCGCCTCGCCGCCGCTGTACGCGTCGGCACAGTCGAAAAAGTTGACGCCTGCGTCGTACGCGGCGCGGATGCACTGGCGGGCCGTTTCGGCGGCACCCAGTCCGTTGAGTTCGGTCATCCAGCTGCCCAGCGAAATTTCGCTCACTTTCAGTCCCCATTTTCCGAGGTTGCGGTATTGCATAAAGTTTTCCTCCCAAAAATTTTTGTCTGATTCTATTATAATGCGCGGCGGCGGAAATGTCAATCCGCCGCAGAAATTTCGTGCCTGTATAGGGCAAAGAAAATTTTGCGGCGCCGCGGAAGGAGTTGCTTTTATGAAAATTATGATCGCCGGGCTGGGCCTGATCGGCGGATCCATGGCAAAATCGCTCAAACGTGCCGGCTATGCGGTGGCCGGAAAAGACCTGCCGCACGTCGAAAAGGCGGCGCTCGAACAGGGCGCGGTCGACGAGATCGCGCGCGATGTTTCCGTGTACGACGTCGTGTTCGTGGCGCTCCCGCCCGATGCGGCGATGGAGTTTATCGGCGCGTCGGCGTTTCGCCCTGGGGCGGTGGTGGCGGATTTCTGCGGCGTGAAGGGCGCGCTGGAAGAATTCGTGTATTCGGCGCCGCGCGCGTTCCGCTATGTGGGCTGCCATCCGATGGCCGGCAAAGAGGTTTCCGGCTTGGAAAATTCGGCGGAAACTTTGTTCGACGGCGCGAGCATGATCGTCACCGAATGCGAAAAAACCGATCCCGCGGCCGTTTCGCTGCTGGAAAAACTGTTTTCGCAGATGGGGTTCGGCCTCGTGCGCAAGTGCAGCGCCGCCTATCACGACAAAAAGATCGCCTATACTTCGCAGCTGGCGCACATCGTGAGCAACGCGTATGTGAAGAGCGAAACCGCGGACGGATTCCCGGGATTCACGGGCGGGAGTTTTCAGGACATGACGCGCATCGCGGGCGTGGACGAAAAGGTGTGGTCGCGGCTGTATATGCTCAATCTTCCCGCCGTGACTGAGGAGTTGGAAACGTTGATCGGGCATCTTTCACAGTACCTCGACGCACTGCGCACGGGCGACGAAAAGGCGCTGCAGAGTTTACTCCGCGAGGGGCGCGAGCGCAAAGAGGTGCTCGACCGCGAAAAGAAAATTCTGTAAAAATTACGCCAATTATGAATTTAGCCGTCTGTTTTGGCGCAAAAATAGTGAAAATGTTTTACAAATTGAGCCGCCTGTGTTATAATAGAGAAAGGCTGTTCGGGATGATTTCGGACGGCCGGCAAACGGCGGCGTCCGGCCGCGGCGGCGGTAAAATATATGCGTGAAGCGGATATTCGATTGATAACTTCGGACGGCGGCGAGGCGGAAACGATCGCCGTGCGCGGCGTATGCCGTATTGTCGGCGGAATAAAACAGTTTTCGTTCCGGCAGGGCGAAGCGGAGTTTGTTTTGCTGTTCGGGACGCGTGTGCGGATCGAGCGGAAGGGGGATATAGCGTATACATTGATCCTGGCGCCGGACGGCTGTTCTTCGGCGGAGATCGTTACCCCCTGCGGTACGCTGCGGCTGGAAGTCCGCACTTTGGCGCAAGCGTTGGAGGAATGCGGCGGACGGCTGGATTTCCGGGCCGAATACGAACTTTTTGCCGGCGCGGGTGAGCCGCTGCGCCGCGAAATAATTTTTATGGCGTCCTGCCCTGCGGAGGACTCGCGAAAGAGGAAAAGCTTATGAAGTTGCGTTATTTGGGACATTCCTGTTTTCTGATCGAGGCGGAAAACGGCACGCGGATCGTCGTCGATCCGTATACGGGAATCGGCTACGAGATGCCCCGCGTCGCCGCGGATTACGTCGTCTGTACGCACGGGCATTTCGATCATGCTTATACCGACGGCGTCGACTGTCCGCACGCGCCCGTCGTGCGGGCGGGAAAATACGATCTCAGCGGCGTTCGCGCAGAAGGATTTGACAGTTTCCACGACGAGGTGCAGGGCGCGAAGCGCGGTAAAAACGTCGTGTTCGTGTTCGAAGCCGACGGCGTGCGCGTTTGCCATATGGGCGACATCGGCCAGCCCTGCACGGCGGAGTTTGCGCAAAAGCTGGGCGCCGTAGACGTTTTACTGCTGCCCGTGGGCGGTACGTACACCGTAGACGCCGCAGGAGCGATGGAGTATGTGAAAACCATAGCGCCGCGCACGGTGGTTCCGATGCATTTTGCGGCGGGCGGAACGCTGGATATTGCGCCGCCGGATGCCTTTCTTGCTTTGGCGGAAAAAGAAGGGATGCGCTGCGGAAGTTGTTCTGTTTTGGATATGCAGAATCTGACCGCTGAAAAAGAAATAAACGTTGTGATAATGGAGAGAAACAATGGAAGATGAACAGAAGATGCTGGCTGGATATGAAGAGGCTTATGAATTTCTGGATGCAAAAAGCATTCATGAAATGCGGCAGCTCGCACGGGCGTTCGGCGTTGCAAAGCCGAGTTTATATAAAAAACACGATCTGCTCGTGCACGTGATCGGCCTGGTTTCCGGCGCTCTTCCTCCCGAACAGAAAAGCAATAAGGGAGCGAAGGTAAAGGGCGGAGAAGCATCGGCCGAAAGCGTGGAGAAGGTGCGCGAAGTGATCTTGCAGTGCAAGGCGCGCCTGCCTTATAATACGGCTGCGCCGCGGCCGAAAGAATATGAATTCAATGACAGCGGCGAAACTTCCCGGCAGAATTACGCTTCCGGGGAAAAATGCGCGGAGGGTATCGTGGAGCTGGACGAACAGGGCGGCGGCCGGCTGCGCGGCACAGGATGCGAAGCAGGCGAAAACGATGCCTGGCTTTCCGAAAGCCTTATCCGCACCTATCATCTTCGCGAAGGAGATCTCATAAACTGCTGCGTGGAGAACAGGGAGGGACTGCCGCAGGTCGTGCGCGTTCTGGAAATGGAAGGACTTCCGCCCGTGTATGCGGAGCGCAAAAAGTTCGGTTCTCTCGCGGCCGCATATCCCGACGAGCAAATTGTTTTTGCGCAGGAGAGAGAGGCTGCGCTGCGCGCGATCGATACGTTTTGTCCGATCGGCTACGGGCAGAGGGTGCTGCTCGTCGCTCCGCGCGGAACGGGAGTGACCACCTTCCTGCGCACGGCGGCGGAAACGGCGCGGCGGGGCGGGGCGCGCACGGTATTCGTGCTGCTCGGCCAGCGCCCGGAGGAGATCGCCGAAACCCGCAGGGATTTTTCCGACGGGTGCGTGGCGGCGACCGGGTTCGATGAACCTGCCGTGCGCGGCGCTTATATGGCTCTGCTCGCCCTCGAGCGCGCGGAGCGGTTTGCCGAACGCGGCGAAAAGACGGTGCTGCTGCTCGATTCTCTGGCGGCGCTTTTGCAGGCTCTGCGGGGCGCGGCTCCTTTTTCGGAGGAAAACCAGAAAGAAGAATGGGCGAGGCTGCGGGCCAAGAGCTTTTTTGCGCGGGCGCGTAGGCTGGAGAGCGCCGGTTCTCTCACGATCATAGCGGCGTCGGGCGCGCTGACGGAAGAACAGACGGAAGATTTTTCCTCGGCGGCCAACGCGGTGCTGTATTTTTCTGCACGGCTGGCCGAGCGCGGGCTGTTCCCGCCCGTAGACTTTTTGCGTTCGCGTTCCAAACGGCCGGAAGTGTTTTCTTCCGCAGATGCTTCGGCATTGGCCGAAGCGCGCGAGGCTTTGGCGGAAACGGACGATCCGGCAGACTTTCTGCGCCGGTTTGCGGACGAAACGCGGAAAACTGACGCCAAAAAACTCTGACAGCGAAGAAATTATTCACGGATAAGCAGGAGAAAAATCATTATGAAGTACTATGCAGGAATCGATTTCGGCGGAATGAGCGCGAAGGCCGGTTTGTTCGACGAAAACGGCAAGCTTCTGGCAAAGGACAGCGTAAAGACGTCGAAAGAGGACGGATATGCGGTGACGGTCGCCAAAATGGCGCAGCTGGTGCGGGCTTTGGGCGAATCGAAAAAGGTGAAGGTGAGCGCGGTGGGCATCGGCTCGCCCGGAATCATCGACGGAAAAGAGGGTGTGGTGGTGAATTGGTTCAACTACGGCTGGAGCGACAAGCCGCTCGCCCGCGACCTTTCCGAAAAACTCGGCGTGCCCGTATCCCTTACCAACGACGCCAACGCGGCGGCGCTCGGCGAGGCGAAGTTCGGCGCGGGCAAAAATTATGAAGACAGCGTTTTCATCACGCTCGGCACCGGCGTGGGCAGCGGCATCGTGCTCGGCGGCAAGGTGTTCGAAGGCTCGCACGGTGCAGGCGCCGAAGTGGGGCACATGGTCGTGGAAGTGGGCGGCATTCCCTGTCCCTGCGGCAGGCGAGGCTGCTTTGAACAGTACGCATCCGCGTCCGCGCTCATCCGCGATACCAAGCGCGCCATGTTCGAGCATAAAAACAGCCTTTTGTGGACGCTCGTCGGCGGCGATCCCGAAAACGTGGACGGAAAAACGGCGTTTGCCGCCGCGCGCGAGAACGATGCCGCCGCGAAACAGGTCGTCAAAAATTATATCATGTATTTAGGCGAGGGGGTGCTCAACCTCGTGAACATTTTCCGCCCGCAGGCGGTCGTCATCGGCGGCGGCGTTTCCAACGAGGGCGAGGCGCTGTTGCAGCCGCTGCGCAGGTATGTGAGCGAGCACCTGCTCGTAGACTGCGAGCGCGTGCCGCTCGCCATCAACCGCGCCGCGCTGGGCAGCGATGCGGGAATGTACGGCGCCTGCGCGCTCGTGCTCGGAAAATAACGAAGGAAAGTTCGCGGATCAAAAATAAAAAACGGCCCGCGGCACAAAACAAATTGTATGCGCGGCGGAAAACGGCGGCCGTTTGCGGCCGCGGGGATGGTTTGCGGATGACATTTAAGCGAAAAGTACGAATCGGCGCGGCGCTGGGCAGTGGCGGCGCGCGGGGAATGGCGCACCTGGGCGCGCTGTGTGCGCTGGAAGAGGCGGGCATTTCCTTCGACGTATATGCCGGCACTTCGGCGGGTTCCATTGTGGGAGCGCTGCGTGCCCGCGGCTATTCGTGCGCGGACGTCGTGGAACTGTTTTCGCGCCTCGATTATAAAAATTTACTGCTCTCGGTGGCGGCGGCGGGAACGTCGCGCCCCGCGCTCGACCTGCTGCGCCGCCTGCTCGGCGATTGCAGCATTTCCGAACTGAAAAAGCCCTTTGCCGCCGTTGCCACGGACACCGCCGACGCGTCGGAAGTCGTGCTCAAAGAGGGAGACGCCGCCGAGGCGGTGCTGGCGTCCTGTTCGATCCCGCCGCTGTTCCGCGGCCGGAAGATCGGGGGCCGCACGCTGGTGGACGGCGCGTTCGTCAACGCGATCCCCGGCGACCGCGCGCGGGAACTGGGCGCCGATTTCGTGATCGGCGTGGCGCTCAGCCGCGCGGAATCCTACCGCATCCGCGAGTTTTACACGGCGGGCGGCGAGCGGAAGATGATCTTGCAGACGGGGTTCGATGCCTGCGACGTGCTGCTCGAACCCGACCTTTCGCGCTTTTCGCCCGCAGACGTGTTCGGCGGCATGGAAATGTACGAGATCGGCTACGCCTGCGCCGCGGAACGGGCGGGGGAGATACTGGAAAAACTTTCCCGCAGAAAACAGCGCGCCTGAACGGCGGCTCAGCCTGTTTTGCGTGGAATCAGAACGAACTTCGGGGATTTTTTGTTCTATCCGAAGGTGAGTACAAAATTCGAGAAGCCGCCGCGCCGCATCTGCGGCGCGGCGGCCGGAAAAACAAAAGATGAGAAAAGATGTGCGCGACGCCGCCGAACGGGCGGCGGGAGTAAAAAAGAAGTGCATAGAGGGCAAAGCCATCGCCTGCATTGCGCTGGTTTTTCTGCTCGCCGCGCTGATTGTCGTCGACCTGTTCGCCTTTCCGCTGCGGCTGGTGTGGGTGTATGCGTATATGCCCGACCTGCCCGCGCGCCGCGAGGGCGAGATGCGCGCGCATTTTGTAGACGTGGGGCAGGGCGACTGCACGATCGTCGAATTCCCCGGCGGGGAAACGCTGATGATCGACGGCGGCGACGGCAGTACGGCCGCACAGCAAGCCGTGCTCGGCTGGAGCGCGGCGCTGGGCGTCGATGCGTACGACTATATCCTGCTCACCCATCCCGATACCGACCATGCGGGCGGCTTGGAAGAAGTCGTGTCGCTGTTCGGGGCAGAAACCGTCTTTTTGCCGCAGTTTTTGCAAGGCAGCACCGCGGCGGAGAAGTTTGCCGCTGCGGCGGGACGCGCGGGCGCGCAGGTGCGCACCTCGCGCATTTACGAGTATATCCTTTCGGGCAGCGAAGAAAACTATGCGTATATGCTCTTCCTCGCGCCCATGTATTTGCAGGAACAGGGAGATGTTTCTTCCAACGATTCGTCCGCCGTCGTCTATCTCGAATACGCGGGCAGGCGGATGCTGCTCACGGGCGACGCGTCCGCGGCGGTGGAAGAGAAACTCATTCTCGATTATGCCGTTACCGAAGGAGAAGCGTTCCGCTTCGAGGCGGAAGCGGAATGGGGTGCGGTATCTCTGGCGCCGCGGCTGGAAGAACTCGATTTTCTGAAAATGGGGCATCACGGCAGCAGCGGATCCACGGGCAAAGCGCTCGCCGCACTGTGCCGCCCGCGTGAGGCGTTCGTAAGCTGCGGCACCGGCAACGGGTACGGGCATCCGAATCTTGCGGGCATTTCCAACATTCTCGCCGTGCGGCCGGACGCAAATATCTGGCGCACAGACGAACTGGGGAGCATCACGCTCACCGTTTCGGCGGACGGGGAATATACCGTTTCTTACACGGGTAAATAGGGGAAAGGCGATGAAAATTTTTATTGCGGAGAATCAACAATGCTGAACTGGATGACGAGCGGCGAATCGCACGGGCAGGCGCTCACGGCCATCGTGGACGGGCTGCCTTCCATCCTCACCGTCGATACGGAAGAGATCGACCGTTACCTCGCATTAAGGCAGGGCGGTTACGGCAGGGGCGCGCGGCAGAAGATCGAAACCGACCGCGTGCGCATTCTTTCGGGCGTGCGCAACCGCCTCACGCTGGGCAGCCCCGTCTGCCTAATGGTCGAAAACAAAGACTATAAAAATTGGGAAGAATATATGTCGCCCTACGGGGCGGACGTTTCGGCGCGGCGGCTCACCCGCGTGCGGCCGGGGCACGCCGACCTTTCGGGCGTCAAAAAATACGACCAGACGGACGCGCGCAACATTCTGGAACGCGCCTCCGCGCGGGAAACGGCGGTGCGCGTGGCGGCGGGCACGCTGGCGCGTATGTTCCTGCGCGAACTGGGCATCGAAGTGGGCGGCTACGTCCGCTCGGTCGCCGGCATCACCGACGAAAAGGAATACACCTTCGAGCAGTTGCGGAACGTGAAGTCTTCCGAACTGTTCATGCCCGACGACGCGCTGTGCGAGCGCGCCAAAGCGGAGATCGACGCGATCAAAGAGGCGAAAGACACCGCCGGCGGCATCGCCGAGATCCGCGTGCACGGCTTGAAGAGCGGGTTCGGCAGCTGCATGAGTTACGGCGAAAAACTGGACGGCCACCTCGCGGGCGCGGTGATGGGCATTCAGGCGGTGAAGGGCGTGGAGATCGGCCTCGGGTTCGAGGCGGCAAAGCGCCGCGGCAGCGCCGTGCACGACGAAATTTTCAACGAAAACGGCAAATACGTGCGCCATACCAACAACGCGGGCGGCATCGAGGGCGGTATGTCGAACGGCGAAGAGATCGTGCTGCGTGCCGCCATGAAACCCATTCCCACGCTGATGCGCGGGCTGAACACCGTCAATTTCGATACGGGCGAGGCCTGCCGCGCGGCGACCGAGCGCAGCGACGTATGCTCGATCTGCGCCTTCGAGATCATCGCGGAGAGCACCGTGTGCTTTGCCCTGGCGCAGAAAGTTTTGCAGCGGCTGGGCGGCGACAATATGCGCGAGATCAAAGAGCGCTACGCGCGCCTGCCCGAGTGAGGCCGCCTATGGAAAAGATCGAACTGCATACGAAATCGCGCCCGAGCACGGTGTACTGCGGCGGGGGCGCGCTGGAAAAAGCGGCGGAATACTTAGACGGGAAAGAGGTTTTTATCGTCACCGATACAAACGTAGAGCGGCTGTATGCGCCGCTGCTGCGGGAAAAATTCCCCGCCGCGCGTATGTTTGCCATCCCCGCGGGCGAGCGGCACAAGACGGCAAGCACCCTCTTTTTCGTGCTCGATGCCATGCTGGAAGCCGGGCTGCACCGCAGTTCGTTCGTGGCGGCGGTCGGCGGCGGCGTGGTCGGCGATTTAGCGGGGCTGGCGGCGGCGCTGTATATGCGCGGCACGCGGCTGGTGCAGATTCCCACGACGCTTTTGGCGCAGGTAGACAGTTCCGTCGGCGGAAAGACGGCGGTAGACCGCCGCGGCGTAAAGAACGCGGTGGGTACCTTTTACCAACCCGAGCGCGTGTTCTGCGATCCGCTGTTTTTGCAGACGCTGCCCGCGCGCGAGGTTAAATGCGGCGTGGGCGAGATCGTCAAAACAGGCGTATTGAGCGAAAAAGTGGGCGATAAGATACGCGGCGGCGCGGACAAACTGTTCGACCTCGGCTTTTTGCAGGGACTCGCCGCCGACTGCATCCGCTTCAAGGCGGGCGTGGTGGAGCAGGACGAAACGGAAAAGAGCGGCCTGCGCAAGTGCCTCAACCTCGGCCACACCACCGGCCACGCGCTCGAACTTCTGTGCGGGCGGCGCTCGCACGGCGAATATGTGCTCATCGGTATGTGGCTGGAAACTTTCATCGCCGAGGGCGAGGGGTTCTGTACGCACGAATACGCCGAAGAGGTTCGCGCGCTCGTGCGCCTCGCCGAAAAGCGCATTCCCGCCTTCCCCGCGGCGCAAAAGGGGCTGCAATACGCATTGCTCGACAAAAAGAACGCGGAGCGCGGCAGCGTGTCCGTCATCGTGTCGAAAGCGCGCGGCGAGTTCGCCGAGGCCGTGCTTTCCGCCGAAAAATACGCGCGGTATCTCGCGCTGTTGGAGGGAGGCGCCAGGTGAAAATACTTCCCCGCCGCACATTTTGCGGCGAATTTCAGATACCCGGAGACAAGTCGATCACCCACCGCGCCGTCATGTTCAACGCCGCCGCGCGCGGAAAAGCGGAGATCACGGGCGCGCTTTTGGGCGAGGATTGCCTCTCCACGGCCGCGTGCATGCGCGCGCTCGGCGCAAAGGTCGAAGTAAAGGGCGGCACGGTTTTGGTGCAGGGAACGGAAACATTCCGCGACGCCGACCTGTACTGCGGCAACAGCGGCACCACGATGCGCCTGCTCATGGGACTGGCCGCGGGCAGGGGAATAAACGCCCGCTTTACGGGCGATCCCTCCCTTTCCAACCGGCCGATGGAGCGCGTAGCGGCGCCCCTGCGTCTGCTGGGCGCGGATATTGCCACGGAAAACGGCAAACCGCCCGTGCAGGTGCGCGCCGCGCGGCTTGCCGGAACATATGTGAAGATCCCCGTCGCCAGCGCGCAGGTCAAGAGCGCCGTACTGCTGGCGGGGCTGGGCGCGGAAGGGGAAACGACCGTGGAAGAGCCCATCCGCTCGCGCGATCACACCGAGCGTATGCTCGCGGCGATGGGGGCGGACGTGCGCACAGACGGCAACGCCGTTACCGTGTCGCCGTGCACGTTGCGCGCGCAGGACGTGGCGGTGCCGGCCGATATTTCCAGCGCGGCGTACTTTATGGCGCTGGGCGCTCTCCTGGGCGAAACGCTGTGCAAAAACGTGGGCGTAAACCCCACGCGCACGGGCATTTTGCAGGTGTTTTCGCAGATGAACGTGCAGTATTCGCTGGAAAATCAGCGCACGGTGTGCGGTGAGCCGGTCGCCGACATCCGCGTGAAAAAATCGGCGCTCAAAGGCGTGAAACTTGCGCGCGGGATCGTGCCGTCGCTCATCGACGAACTGCCGCTCATCGCCGTGCTGTGCGCCTTCGCCGAGGGCGAAAGCGTCATTTCCGGGGCGGAGGAACTGCGTGTGAAAGAGAGCGACCGCATCCGCACCACCGCCGAAATGATCAATGGCATCGGCGGCGACTGCACGCCTTTGGCGGACGGGTTCGCGATCCGCGGCAGGGAGAGCCTTGCGGGCGGAAACATAAATTCGTACAAAGATCACCGCATCGCCATGAGCGGCGCCGTCGCGCTCGCCGCGAGCAAAAGGGGCGGCGAGATCGCGGACGCGGAGTGCGTGGACATTTCGTTTCCCGGCTTTTACGGTATGCTGTCCCAAGGCTGACGCGCGGACGAAAAATTGCACGGCCGGCCCGCGGCCGACAAACGGGCAAAATTATACACGGCTGTTCTGCG
>CALVHW010000016.1 GCA_944328905.1 uncultured Clostridia bacterium
TTTACCTGATGCAGATGTCGCTGCGGTGCTGTCTGCCGGATACGGAGCAGATCACGCTCACGCCCGTCAAGGATACCACCGAGCAGTGGGATATCATCCGCCATGCGCCCACCGAATTGCAGCGCGCCATTTTGCGGCGCAACAACTGTTTCGTGTTTGAAAACGGAACATACAAACACTGTTCGGCCGGGCCGCTTTACTGCCTTTCCGATGCAATTCCCGCCGAAAGCTGGAACTGGGTCGCCGGGGTGGAAAAATTCCGCCTGGAAGATATCGACGGCGCGGAAGGGTTCACGCTGATCTGGTCGGATGCCTGTATGGACGCCGATCTCGCCGGTTACATAGCGAAGAGGGAGTATTCGGCAGGTGAAATATACAAAGAGTTCCTTACGCGCGGTCTGACCGTTTCCGCCATGGCGCGCGCCGATTCGCTGCGCGGTATCCGAACCCCGGTATTCGCCGCCAATTCGGCGCTGTATTCGGAAAAAGAGATCGCCGCGCTGCGAAACTGCGGCGTTCCCGTCGTGCTGGCCGGCCGCTGCTGCGACATGGGCAGAAAACCCGTTTGGGAATGCGAGGCAGACGGTTTCCGCATCGCCGTTTACGGTGCGGCGCTGCCGTCCGGCTTTAAAGAGGCGGCCGCGGGCGCGGCAGACGTGCGGTTTGAAGAAACAGACGTTTCTCCCGGCGACGAGCAGGGCGGGATCTGGACGATGCCGCTGCGCTACCGCCGCCTGCCGGAAACCTTTTTCCGCCGCATGAGCGAATGGCTGAACGGTGCGTTCGGCCTGCCGTATGCCGACGAACCGCAAAAGCGGTGCAAAGTTACGGCATTCCGGAAGGCGGGAAAAACATATATGCTGCTCAGCAACGATGAATATTTTTACATCGTGCCCAAAGTAAAAGCCGCCGGGAAAATCGCGGCGGCAAGGTCTTTGCTGAAAATGGACGGTTACAGGGTGCGCACGGACGGAGATTGTTTTTACGACAGAGTTCCGCCGCGCGGCATGGACGTGGCGGAGCTGGAAACGGAAAATTAAGCCGTCGGCGTGGTGTCGCGGAAGATCACGGGCGGCTTTCCGGCAAATTTTTTAAACAGCGTATTGAAGTATTTCGCGTCGGTAAAACCGAGCAGATCGGAAATTTTTGCGGCGGGAAGGTCTGTTTCCAGCAATAATTTTTTGGCTTCTTCTATTTTCATGCGGTTGAAACAGATGAGCAGGCTTTCACCCGTCTGCTGTTTGAAAATTTTGCACAGGAACGAACGGGAGTAATTCATTTTCCGGCATACGTCGTCAAGGGAAATTTTTTCGCGGATATGTTCCTGAAAGTATTCGAGAACGCCCTTTACGAGTCCGGCGTGAAAATTCTCCTTTTCCAGGAAAATGACGCCCGACGTGTCGTTTTGCGAAATTTCGCGGAGCACGTCGATCAACAGGTGTTCGAGATGCAGCACGATCATCTGGCCCCCGCCGAGGTTCGGGTGCTCTACGATCTCCAAAAGATCTCTGTCATTCATGCGGAAGGTGTGTTCGGCCTCTTCAATGATGCTTCTGAGCAGGAATATCTGATCTTCCCGCAGGTCAAGACATGATTTTTCCAATACCCGCAGCACCTGCGACTGGCATTCGAAACACACAACAAAGGCTTTGCAGGAATTTTTCGGGGGGGGGGCCTCATAAGAGTGGTCGCTGTCGGGCGCCACAAAAAATATCTGATTTTTCCGCGCGGTGAAATGCCTGGTTCCGATGCGCACGTTCAGTTTTCCGTTTTCAACGAAACACAGTTCCCAAAAATTATGGCTTTCGCTGTAATGAGCGTATTTCCCCGCAAAATCGAGATATTCGATCGCCATCAGTTCTTTGATGTCGACCAGGTTGGTAATCCGGTGTTTCAAATATGTTTTCATAATTCTAATTATATCACATTTACGCCCGAAAAGCAAAGAATTCGGGCAAAGGAGCGGTGCGGATGATTCAAACTGTTACCGGCCCTGCCGAACGCGGCAGCCTTGGAAGAGTGCTTGCGCACGAACATTTATTGATCGATTTGTCGGTTTTTGCGCCTCCGCCGGAAGATAAGAGCATACCGTACAGAGAAAAGCTTTCGCTTTCGAACCTGCGTTATGTGCGCAAGGATCCCTATCTGATCCTCGATAACGCGATCATGGACGAAACGGATACGGCCATCGAGGAGATGAAGCTGTTCAGGGCGGCCGGCGGCGGCACCGTCGTCGACGCCACGCTCGATACGATCGGCCGCGATCCGCTCGCGCTGCGCCGCATCAGCGAAGAGAGCGGCGTGAAAATCGTAATGGGCTGCGGATTCTATGTGGCGGCATCGCATCCGGCCTATGTGCGCGAACGCACCGAACGCGAACTGGCGGAGGAAATACTGCGCGATCTCACCGAAGGGGTGCGCGGTACGGGCATCCGCGCCGGCGTGATCGGGGAGATCGGCACGAGCGCGGTCGTTACCCCCGAAGAGTGGAAGTGCGTCGCCGCCGCAGGCATCGCCCAGCGGGAAAGCGGAAAGGGCATTCACATCCATACCAGCCTGTACGAGCGCAACGGCATCGCCGTTGCCGATAAACTGCTGGCGATGGGCGTTCCGCCGCAGAAGATCTGCATCGACCACATCGACGTCGATATCCGCGAGGATTACATAAAGCAGCTGCTGGATAAGGGCATCTATGTGGAGTTCGATAATTTCGGCAAAGAATATTACATCAGCAAACGGGAGGGGAACGCCCTGAACGGGCGGTTTGCCTACGATCTCGAGCGTGCCCAAACGGTCGCGCGTCTGCTCGACGCCGGTTACGGAAAGCAGATATTGCTGTGCAACGATATCTGCCTGAAAAATATGCTCTGCCGGTACGGCGGTTTCGGGTATGCGCACATTTTGCAGAACATCCGCCCGATGCTGGGCGACTGCGGCGTTTCCGACGCGCAGATCGAAGCGATGCTCACGTCCAACTGTGCCGATTTTCTCGACGACGGAGGGGTATAAAATGAAACTGATCGATTGCAGCGCCTGTATAGGGCTGGGCGGCATCAACCGCGAGATCGTCAACCACGAGGATTATATCGTGCGCGAAGCGGTAAAGGAGCCGCGCAATGCACGGGAACTTCTCGCGGAAATGGACCGCAACGGAATTGACGAAGCGGTCGTTTACCACCAGGCGATGGTCGACGTTTCGCCGCAGTACGGCAACGCGAAACTGCTGGAAGGGGAACCGCTTCCGCGCCGTCTGCACGCAACGATGGCCGTTGCACCCTCCGTTTCCGATCCGGAATTTGAACCGGAAAAGATTTTGTATGCGGCAAAAAAATACCGGCTTACGGGCGTGCGTGCCTGGCCGCAGCTCAACCGCTATATGCTCGACGGCATAACCTGCGGCGATCTGCTCGACCTGTTGTGCCAAACGAAACTTCCGCTCTATCTCACGCCCATGAAAAACTGGGAGCACATCTTTGCGGTGCTCAAAGAATTTCCGGCGCTGCGCGTCATCATCACCAACTACGGGCTGTGGGGGTCAGACAGATATTTCTATCCGCTCGTGCGCGCCTATCCGGGCGTTTACGTGGATACAAGCGATATGCAGGAGATACGCGGCATTGAGGCGTTCGTAAACAAATTCGGCAGCGAACGGCTGCTGTTCGGAACCAATTACCCGATGGACAACATGGGCGGGCCGATCGCCTCGCTGTTCGGCGCAAAGATAAGCGAGAGCGACCGGGAAAACATCGCCCACCGCAATATCGAAAGGCTTTGGTCGGAGGTGAACGTATGAAGCCGACGAATACATCCGCCTACCTGCGCGAATTTATCAACTTCGGCCGCCTGAAAAGCGTACCCGTGATCGACACGCATACGCACATGGGCAGCATATACGGCGTCAGTTCGCCTGTCTGCGAGATCGAAGACTGCCTGCAGCTGATGGACGAAGAGAACATCCGCATGATCTGGTGCGCGGCACACGGCGATCTGTTCGCGCCGGACGCCGAAGACGCGAACGGCGTGACGCGCCGGCTCGCGGAGCGGTATCCGCAGAGAGTGAAGGGTTATTATGTTTTCAATCCCAATCATGCCGATCTGTACGAAAAACACTTTCAAACGGTAAAGAGCGACAGCCGGTGGATCGGCTTTAAAGTTCTTCCGAACTACCATAACCGTCCGCTCGATGCGCCATGCTACGAGAATATGCTCCGCTTTGCGGAGGAAAACAAACTGATCGTTCTCAGCCATACCTGGGGCGTGCTGCCGCACAACTCCACGCGCGAGGTGGCGCATATCCTCGAACGGCATCCCGATCTGTACTTCATCATCGGGCATTCCGCTCCGGGCGAATGCCGCGAGGCCATCGCGCTGGCTAAAAAATACCCGCACGTCTATCTGGATCTGTGCGATATCCACCGCCACAGCGGCATCATCGATGCCATGGCAGAGGGCGCGGGGACGGATAAGATCCTGTTCGGCACAGATCTCCCGTGGTACGATCCGAACTATTGCATCGGCAGCGTTCTTTGCGCGAATATCACCGATGAGGACAGGGAAAAGATATTTTTCCGCAATGCCGAAAAGATTTTGCAGGAACTGAACAAACAGGAGGGTGAAATATGAAAAAAACAGACGTCGTGCGGCAGATAAAGTCGTTTGAAGAGGGCGGCGAATCGGCAGGCGATCTCCGCACGGGCGGCAAACCGAAGAGCCGCCTGAAGGCGGGGCTTGTGACACTCGGGTATTTCGAATACTGGAGAATGTACCCCGCGCTGAAAGAACAGGTGGAAGGCGATCTTTCCGTTGTGGAAAAGCATATCCGCGCATCGGGGGCAGACATCGTATGCACCGGCATGGTCGATACGCTCGACGCCGCGCACGCGGCGGGCGAAATGCTCGCGGCGCAGGGCGCGGATATATTGGTGCTCGTGTGCGGAACTTACGTTGCTGATTACATCTCTCTCACGGTGCTGGACGCTTTGCCGCATCTGCCGGTCATCGTGTTTTCCGTGCAGGCACACGAGAATGTAGACAGGCAGGGCGATTACCAGTCGAGCCTGCGCAACAGCGGCATCATCGGCGTCGCGCAGCTCACGGGTACGCTGCGCAAACTGCGCCGCGAATTCAGCATCGTCGTCGGTTCGGTGGATGATGCGCGCGCCTATCGCAAGATCGGCAGCCTGCTGCGCGCGGCGGCCGCGGTAAAGTCGCTGAGAGAATCGAATATCGGCATCATCGGCCACGTTTTCCGCGGTATGTACGATATCGAGCTTTCAAAAACCTTTTTGAAGGGCACGTTCGGCGTCAACCTCATACAGATACAGAGTTCGCATCTCATGGATATATGGCAAAACGTATCCGACGCCGAAGCGGAAGATCGGGCGCAAAAATTGCTGCGTCGGTTTGCCCGCAAAAATGTGACCGAGCAGGACGTATTCCATGCCATGAAACTGGCGATCGCCATGCAGAGGCTGTCGGAAAAATTTCATCTGGACGCGCTCTGCTTTCTCGACCAGCATTTCATCCAGCGCCAGGTAAAAGCATCGGCGCGCATGGGCGCCTCCCTTCTGATGGAAAATACGGGCATGAGCGTGAACTGCGAAGGGGATATCGGCGGCCTCGTAACGATGATGCTCATGCGGGCGATCGCAAAAGATGCGCCGCTCATGGCGGAATGGGGCGAATACGATGCGGCGGAAAACGCCTGCCTGCTGATCGGGCACGGCATCGGCACGCCCGATCTGGCAAAATCGGACGGCGACGTGGTGCTCACGCGCACGCCGGAAGAATGGGGCTTTGAAGGCGCCGGGCTGAATTACGAACTCGCGATGAAGCCCGGCCCCGCTACGATCGCGCACATCATGGAGGGGCCGGAAGGGTACAGGATGCTGATCACGCGCGCCCGCACGCTCGATCTGCCGCGGCTGGCATTCGACGAACTGCACGCCTGGGCGCGCGTCGAAACGCCGGTCAAAGAGTATCTCGAACGTATCTTTGATTTCGGGGTATCGCACCACTGCATCATCGGTGCGGGGGATATGGCGGAAGAACTGGAATATGCGGCAAAACTGCTCAAACTGAAAACTTTCAGAATCGATTGAAAAGGAGAATAGAAAAATGCAACAAGTAAGGATACCGGACGCGGAGTTCGGAAAGAGAATCGCGGCGCTGCGCGCCAAAATGGCGGAGGCAGGTGTAGATCTTGCCATGGCTTTTTCAAATTTGCTGGATCCTTCGGCGGTGCGGTATTTCTGCGATTTCGCGGCAGTCAACGAGAGCGCGGCGCTCATCGTTCCGCTCGAAGGCGAAGTGACCGTCTGCTCCGGGCAGGCTTCTTACGATTATGCGCTCATCAAAAACAGGCTGGAAGGCAGCGTCATCAAGGTGTTCCCGGAGATCGGCGAGGTATCCGGCTTTGAATACGACTTTGCCGGCCAGTTGGATTTTGCGGCCTATTTCCGCGAACTGAAGGCAAAGTACAAAGTCCGTAAGATCGGCATCATGGGCAGGCTCACTTTCCCCGCCATCATCTATAACAAGCTGGCGTCCGTGTTCGAAGGGGCCGAGATCGTCGATTTCGACGACGAGCTTTACGACCTGCGCCTGATCAAATCGGAGGCGGAGATCGCCTGCCTTACCAAATGCTGGGATATGATCAGCGGCGTGATGCGCGAAACGATGCCGCAGATCCGCGCGGGCATGACCGAGCGCGAAATACAGGGTATGCTCGAAGGCAATATCCTCAAAGCCGGCGCAGAGAGCTATGTGCAGGCGTTCGCGCCGATGGTCGCCACGGGCAGCGTCAACTCGCATATCAGTATGTGCCGCAGCAGCGAAAGAAAGGTGCAGGAATCTGAAATACTCAGTATCGCGGCGGGCGTGTGCTATGAAGGTTACAACGGCATCATCTGCACTCCTTACGTTCTGGGGAAGATTCCGCAGGAGATCCGCGACGCGGTGCATTGCGCTTACGACGCGCTCGATGAAGCGTCTTCAAAAATGAAACCCGGCGTTCTGGCGGCAGACGTGCTGAACGCGTATACCGACTATCTCAAAAAATACGGTTACCTCGAATTCTGCCCTTACGGCAGCCTGCACAGTACAGGCCTTCTGGAATGCGAAGCGCCGTCTTTTTCCGTCACGAACGGCAGAATCATCCGGGAAAATATGGCAATGTGCATCGATGCGTATTTCAAGGGTATGCCGTGGGGTTCGTTCCGCATAGAGGACTGCTATCTGGTCACGGAAAAAGGCGCAAAGCGCATGACGTCTTACAACACCGCGGCGATCCCCGCGCTGTTCTGGAAATAAGGAGAATATAATGGAAAACGGAAAAAAGAACTGGTATATCGTAGACGGCTGGATCCCCGCCCGCAGCGCGGTAAAGGAGAGCGGCTACGAGGGACACGAATGCCTGATGATCCTGAACTGCAACGAACAGCCCGCCAAGGCGCTGGTAGACGTGTATTTTGAGGACAGGGATCCCATAGAGGGAATCGAATTCACCGTCCCCGCAAAGCGCGTAAAGGCGATCCGGCTTGACCGGCCCGCAGAATTCGGCGGCGTGGAGATCGGCCGCCTGCGCCAGTATTCGCTGCGCGTGCGGAGCGACAGAGACGTCGTTGTACAGTTCGGCAGAATGGACGTAACGCAGCCGAACTGCGCGTACATCGGGCTGATGGGGTATGCCGAGTGACCGGAAAAGGATGGTACGTGTATGAGAAAACGGCTCAATTCACTGGATGCCCGCCGGTTTCTGAACGGGTTCAGTTTCAATGATTATACGAATGCCCTGCACGATCCCGCCAGGGCGGTCTCCGAGATCGAACGGGTGGGAAAGCAGTGCAATGCCGGCGAGTTCGTGATCGGCACGCGCGATAAACTGCCGCCCGAAACATATTATGCCATTGCGGAGATGGCGGCGAAAAAGAAGATATGCTTCGGCATCATCTACGCTTACCAGTTTCCGCCCGAAGGGGAGCGCAGTTCGCTCAATGCGGAACTGGTGGCGAACATCGAAAGGATCGCCGGCGATTACTTTTTGGGCGAGTATTTCGGCGAATACGGTACCAACCAGGCGGCAAAGGATAAGGGCTATTATGTGGAAGGCAGCACGCTGCTCGCCCTGCAGATGCCGCCGCAGGATTTCAAGGATATGCAGGAGGCGAAAGACCATTACGTTTCGTCTTTGCGCGAAATGATCGATTACAACCATGCCATGGGGCTGCATAAATCCATGCTCATCGAACCGACCGCTTTCCACAAATACAATCTCGAGGCGGGCATCGGCACGGCGGTGCTGGAAACGATGCCCGGCAACCCCGAAAGCCTTACGGCATTTACGCGCGGGGCGTCCATCGGGTACGGGCGGAAAGAATGGTGGGGTTATATCGCCAACGAATGGTACGGCGGGTATTACCATGAGGATCCCATCAAGGCGAAGAGGCTTGCCCTGGCGTATCGCTGGCTGTACATGAGCGGCGCGAATATGACCAACCTGGAAAGCGGCAGCACGGGTATGCGTTCTTTCGGGTATAAACTGGAAGAAGATTCGCCCGAATGCACGGAATACCGCCGCGTGATGCGCGCGTTCGACCGCTTTGCCTCCAAGGATACGCGCCCGCCGTGCGGGCCGCTGGCGAAGGTCGCCTTCGTACACGGCAATCTGGACGGTTTCACCGAATTTTTGGGCGGGTATTCGTGGTGCCAGTTCGATCGCCCCGAGTGGGCGATGGGGCCGGCGGAAAAGAGCTGGGATATCCTTTCCGAAGTATACAGGGGCGGATATTGGCACGATTTTACCGTTCACAGCGGCGACGGCGACGACCTGACCTGTGCGCCCGCATACGGTATGTACGACGTTATCCCCGCAGAATCGCCCGCCGAGGTGTTCTGCGCCTACGATCTTCTGATCTTTACCGGCTGGCACACCATGACGGACGCCATTTGGGAAAACCTGAAAGAGTTCGTCCGCCGCGGCGGGCATCTGCTGATCAGCGCGGCGCATCTCAACCCTTCGCCCGTGCGCGGCGGCGCGCACGAATTTATCGGCGGCGGCAAGCTGGCGGATTTTCTGGGCGCCGAGATCACCGGCTGGTCGCCCGTGAACAGCGGCATCAAATTCAACCGCAATACGATGCTGAAAAACGTGTTTTATCCCGGCCCGAAAGATATGTGCTGCGATGCAAATTTCCCCTGCGGGTATGCCGATTGGGCGGAAGTGAAACTGTGCGGCGGAAAGGCGATCGGCGTGTTTTCCGATACCTTCGATACGCCGCAGGGAGAGGGGGAAACCCGGCCGTTCCTCATCGAAAACGCATACGGAAAGGGAGTCGTGTCCTTCCTTACGAACGTCGATTATCCAGGCCATACGGGCGTGTACAAAATTTACAAAACGGTCGTAAAGGAACTGCTCACGGCGACGCACCGCTCCTGCGATCTGAAAGTTGTCTGTTCGGATAAAGTGCGTTTTTCGTTTTTCTACGACGATGCCTCCGGCGAAGAAAAGCTGTACCTGCTCAACACGGATTTCAGTTTGCCGATGCGGGCGGTCGTGCGCTACCGCGGCAAGAATACGGGCGTATCGCTCAAAGCGGGGGAACTGAAAGCCGTCGTTTTTACGGAAGGTGTCTCTGCGAAAAAATAACACAACGCCGTTCAAAGGCCCCTGCTCGCAGGGGCCTTTTGCTGTCAGGGCGCAAAATCGGCGCAGGGATGCGTACCGGCCCGCGGGGATGCGGCGTGCGGTTTTTTATCCGCGCAGATCGGTTTCGCCCTTGCAAAATACTAAAATTTGTGTTACAATGTTAATGAGGTTCGGCAGCAGCGAACCGTTCGTTCGGGAGAGGCGGCGGTAAAATGAGTGTTTCATTCGGAGAAAGACTGAAAGAATTGCGCAAAGCAGCGGAGCTGACGCAGGCAAGCCTGGCGGAAACGCTCGGCGTGCACCTGCAAACGGTTTCCAAATGGGAACGCGGAATCAGCGAACCGGATCTGTCTGTGTTGGGCGGGCTTGCCGCGGCGCTGGGTATAACGCTGGAAAAACTTCTGGCGCAGGAGGAGGGCGAAACCGCGTACACAGGCAGTTTCGATGCCGTACGGTTGGGCAAAACCCTTGCCGCTGCCCGCCGCGCCAAGGGCGACGGGCAGGAAACCGTTGCCGCGGTCGCCGCGTCGTCTGCGGATATCGTTTCCAAATGGGAAAGGGGAGTCGTCTGTCCCGATATGCGGCAGCTCTGCACGCTGGCAGATTATTTTTCCGTGCCCGTTTCCAAACTGTATTTCGGCATCACCGAAGAAGTCCGTACGGAAACGCCCGTGCAGGCGCGGCGGCGCCGCCGCTTTTCCTTTGTATGGGCGGGGGCGTGCGTCCTGCTTTGCGTGTGCGTCGCCGTATTGCTGATGCAGCTTTACGGAGGGGAAAAGTTTATCGTAACCGTCAGCGGACAGACTTACGAGGTGGAAAGCGACGAATGGTTTACCCCGCCTGCGCCTTCGCGCGAGGGGTACGATTTCGCCGGTTTTGCGGATGCGGCGGGCGAATTTGTTACGTTTCCGCGCAAGATCACGGAAAACGAAGAATACACGGCCGTTTTCACGCCGCACGAATACAACATCGATTACTGGCTCAACGGCGGAGCGTTCCTTTCCGGGGCGGAGTATACCTTTACAGTGGAGAGCGGCGCGTTCGAGCTTGCCGTTCCGCAAAAGGCGGGTGCAGTGTTCGAAGGCTGGTTCCTCGCGCCCGATTATGCCGGGGAACCCGTGGAAAGCATCGAATGTGCGGGCGCGGACGTCAAACTGTATGCCAAATGGAGCGACGAAGTGTACACGATCCGCTATGAACTGGGCGGCGGCTCGCTCACGGCCGAAAACCCCGCACAGGTCACGTCGGAAAAAGAGATAACGCTGGCGGAGCCCGTCCGCCGCGGTTATAACTTCCTCGGCTGGCACGATGCGCCCGCAGGCGGCACGCGCTGCCTTACGGTGGGAGGTGCAAACGCAAAAAACGTAACGCTCTATGCCCTGTGGCAGGAGACCGGCGCGCAGTACACTGTCCTGTATGATACCTGCGGCGGCAATACGCTGGGCGAAAACCCCGTTTCCGTCGGCGCGGGAGAAGTGCACGTTCTGTACGGCGCGCAAAAAACGGGGTACGATTTTCTCGGCTGGAACACCGCGGCAGACGGCAGCGGCAGTTGGTGCGAAGTGCTTTCGGGCATCCGCGGCGATCTGTACCTGTACGCCGTGTATTCCCCCAAAACGTATACGGTCGTATACGAACTGGACGGCGGCACCTATTACAAAGGCGTCAACCCGAACAAGATCGCATACGGCGAAAGCGTTTCCCTTTTTCCCGTGGCAAAGGCGGGGCACACATTTTCGGGTTGGTTCGACGCACCTTCGGGCGGCGAGCGCGTAACAAAGATCGATGCGGGCAATATCCTGCGCCTCACCACTCTGTATGCGCGGTTCGAGGCGAAAGAATATGCCGTTTTGCTGAACGGTGCCGGCGGCACTTTTACGGCGGAAGGCGAATCGCGCGAACGGTATACATACAATCTCCGTTACGGGCAAACGCTCGAGCTGCCTGTCTGTACGCTCGCGGGATACGATTTTCTCGGCTGGTTCGACGGGCAGGGGAATCTCGTTGCGGAGATCGACTCGGTGAATATCGGCAATCTGTCGCTCACCGCCAGGTACCGCAAGGCGGGGCTCACTTATAAGATCACATACGAAGCGCAGGGCGGCGAGCTGCCGCTGCAAAACCCCGCCGAAGTGGCTTACGGGCAGGTTTTGCCGCTGCACGCTCCCGAGCGCGACGGCTATCTGTTCCTCGGCTGGAACGACCGCCCGGAAGGTTCCGGCGATTATTATACCGCAACGCCCGCCGGCAGGGAAGAAGACCTCACGCTGTATGCGGTCTGGCAGGAGCTCACCGTCAGCGGCAAAGCGGACGATTTTAAGTACGAAATGGGGCAGGAAACGGTCACGATCACCGCTTATACGGGTACGTTCGGCGCAAACATCGATCTCGTGATCCCTTCCTATATCGAGGATAAACCCGTCGTGGCGGTGGATGGGATGGTTCGCTATTCCGACAGCCATCCCGAGCCGTATTATCTGCACAGCCTCGTCATACCCGACACGGTGGAGCGGCTGGGTGCGGATGCGTTCTGCAATCTTTATGTTTCCGAACCCGTCGTTATCCCCGCGAGCGTGAAAGAGATGGGCGAAGGCTGTTTCCGCTATTCCACGTTTTCGCTGTATTTTGCCGAGGGCAGCGCCCTCCGCACTCTCTCCGACTACGCATTGGCGGGTACGCATATCAACAACGTCGTCGCACTGCCGCACGGGCTGGAAACGCTCGGCTCGTATGCCTTTACGGGGGCATGGATCGGTGGCGGCGGCATCGTGCTGCCCGAAACGCTCGAATACATCGGCACGGGCGCCTTTTCCTGCTGTGCCGGCTCTTCGAACGCGGTGCCCCTGCGCATCTATCTGCCGGCGTCTGTCAGGTATATCGAGGCGTGGGCGTTTGACGGCGGCGCGACCGACAAATACATTTATACGCCGCTCACGGAAGAGCAGGCGGCCGCGTTTTCCCCTAACTGGTGCCGTTCGCAAAACAGCACCGCGCCGCAGGTGCAGTACGCGCTGCCCGCAGTGAGCGGCATCACGCTCGAATGCGGCGATGAAACGGTGTTTTTGGAAGGCCGCGCGTTTGCCCTGCCGTCGCCGGAAAAACAGGGCTGTACATTCCTCGGCTGGCGCGATACGCAGGGCGATTTCGTCAACCCCTTCTATATTCCGATGCGCGGGGGCGTCGTTTTGCAGGCGGTGTTCGAAGAAAAATCGAACAGCGACGGCCGCACCGAATCTTCGCCCGTTCTGCTCGGGGCGGAACAAGAGTACGAATTGCTGGTGCTCCCGCAGGGCGATCTGTTTGTTTTGCCGGATGTGGCGAGCGGCAGGATCCGCATCGAACTTTCGTGCACGGCGGTCGGCTGGACGGGCGGCAGAAGCTGCGGAATCGCCATCGAGCGCGCTTCGTATACCGATCCGAATGATCAATTTGTGCCGACGGACGTTTCCTTTGCATACGAAGAGGGAACCGTGCTGAAACTCGTGCGCGGCAGCGATATTCCCTGTCATTTCCGCGTGAAGATACGCGTCAGCATCGTCGGCAAAGCGGCGTAAACTTAATCCGGAGCAATCGGCCCCGCGCATCCGCGCGGGGCCTTTTTTATGGCAAAAACACGGCGGTTTTTCCGATTCAGCCGATTTTTCCGTTTTTTCAGCGCAAATTTCCACCGTTTCGGAAAACGCGGCTCAACACAAGTGTCGCAAAATGTGCTACAATATAGGCAGTTGCAACAGGGGGCTTCCCCGGAAAATAGAACAGGAGTAAAAAATAAAGCGCTTTATGAAACGGTCAGATGAACAAATGCTATATCCTTTTGAAGCTGTACGACAGGCTGCGTGCAGGACTCAATATCACCATCGCCGATTGCTGCGGACGTTATGAAATATCCGTGGCTACGTTCCGCCGGTATATCGCGTTTTTGCGCGGGTATTTCGGCGAAACGTGCGGGCGCGATCTTATTTATGATGCGGAGGCGGGCGTGTATCGGCTGAAGGAAAAGGCGTAGAGTGCAACTCTGAACAGTTCAGCGCTTGCGCGGGCAGAAAATTCCATCCGCCGCGTGTTTCGCTCTGCAAAATATGGGTATGTGAGTGGAAGAGGGCGCGTGCGCCCTCTTTTCCGCAAACGGCTCCGCCCGGAACTGCGCACATATCCGCCGGGCCTGCCGATGTCTGCGCACATATCCGCCGGGGCCTGCCGGTGTCTGCGCGCATATCCGCCGGGGCCTGCCGGTGTCTGTGCGCATATCCGCCCGGGGGGCTTTCGGGTTAAAAATTTCCATGCAAAAACAAATGCGGGATTGACGGTGCGCAAATCGATGCTATAATAAAAAGAGCAAACGGAAACGGGAGGAACGGAACAATGAAAAAAACAGCAGAAAATGCGCAACGGCCGCACTCTTTTTTGTCGCAGACGGATCCTGAACTGGCGGCTCTGTTCGATGCGTTCGCTTTCGGCGAAGTGGCCGCAAGCAGCCGGCTGGAAGACAGAACGCGCTGCATAGCCGTATTGGCCGCACTCATCGGCTGCCAGGGCGTCGGCGAGTTCGAGGTCATGCTGCCCGGTGCGCTCGATGCCGGTGTTTCCGCCGAAGAGGTCAAAGAAATTGTTTACCAGGCGGTCGCGTATCTCGGCATGGGCAGGGTGCTGCCTTTTTTGAACGCCGTCAACGGCATTCTGCGCGCCCGCGGCGTAAAACTGCCGCTCGAAGGGCAGGCGCGGACAACGGCGGAGAACCGCCTGGAAGAGGGCGAACGGGTGCAGGTGGAAATTTTCGGCGAAGGGATGCGCGGCTTTTCCAAAACGGGCAGGGAAACCAACGGGCTGGTCAACAAGTGGCTGTCAGACAACTGTTTCGGCGATTACTATACGCGCGGCGGGTTAAACTGCAAACAGCGCGAACTGATCACCTTTTGCTTTTTGGCGGCGCAGGGAGGGTGCGAACCGCAGCTTATCTCGCACGCACAGGCAAATATGCGCATCGGGAACGACAGAGAATTTTTGATCGACGTGGTTTCGCAGTGCCTGCCGTATATCGGCTATCCGCGCAGCCTCAACGCGCTCCGCTGTGTGAACGAGGCGGCAAAAAAATGACGGGCTTTCCCTTCGGATACGGGCGTCTGCATGGATGGAACGTGAATCGTAAAGAGGTGCTGTAACGCGGGGGCGAAGAAGAGCGGAACAGGCCGTAAGGCTTTCATTTTGAAAGCGGTGCCTGAAAAATTCATGAATGACAGAAGGGCGCGGATAACGGCGGCGGGCCGGGCGGTACAGCATCGGTTTGCGCGGCATGGATTCCGGCCGCTCTCAGCGAGGGGAACGCGGCGCCGGCGGAAAAAGAGCAGGCAATGTTTATCAACGGTGCCGAAGTTTTTTCTTTTTTCGGCAGGCTCGGTTTTGAAAAACCGGCGCTGTTCGGTCAGAAGGGATTCACCGGCCCGCGACTCACGTTTTTGGAAAATTCGCCCGAAGAGATCGGAAATTTTTATCTCGATCTGCCGCTGCGCCTGTGCGAAAATCCGCAGTATTACGCATTCAGCGATCATCTGATGTATATAGGCAAAAGAAAAAAGTAAAACAGGCAGAGCGCCGTCCTCCGTAATTCCGGAGGGCGGCGCTCTTTTTTAATGTATCCCGCGCCGCACGCGGGATTTTTCATTTCAGGATGCCGAAAAAACCGCTTTTGCCTTGTCAAAATTTATCGCAAAAAAGGAGATTCGGAGTCAAAAACTGCCTGCGGGACGCTGTTTATGTAATGTAGCCGAGGTGTTTGTTACATTAAACTTAATGATTGACAAAATAGGGGGGGGTAGTATAATGGATTCGCTTTTGAAGGCAAAATCGCTGGTGCCGGAAAAAAGTAATTCAGTCTGAGGAGGAAAATCATGAAAAAAAGACGGTTGTGGATCGGTTTGACGGCAGCTCTCGCAGCGATGATGTGCCTTTGCGTTTTTCTTGCAGGGTGCGGCGAAGAGGATAAAGTTACCGCCGTTGAGATCACCAACAAAACAGAGCTTACAGCGGAGTGGTATGAAGGAGGCGCAGACCGGACTGTGCAGGTGCGCCTGACGCCGGATAAATTTACGGCCGAGAATACGGAAGTGACCGTAACGAGCAGCAAGACGGACGCCGTGGCGGTGGACGGCATGACGCTGAAAGCGGTCGGCGCCGGTACGGCGGTCATTACCGTTGCGGCAGGGGACAAAACGGATACGGTATCCGTTACGGTCAAGCCCGTGCTTGCGGGCATAGAAATCACCAACAAGGACGCGCTTACCGCGCAATGGCTCGTCGGCGATGCCGCCAGAACGGTCGAAGTTGCCTTGTCGCCGGACGATTTTACAACGGAAAACACGGAAGTGACCGTAACGAGCAGCAATCCCGCCGCGGTAAAAGCAGAGGGGATGCAACTTACGGCGGTCGGCGTGGGTACAGCCGAGATCACGGTCAGCGCCGGCGGTTTCAGCGATAAGTTTACCGTCAGTGTGCGGCCGCAGCTCGAATCGATCAGTATATCCAACAAACAGGCGCTTGCGGCAGACTGGGTGCTCGGTTCGGGAACCCGCACGATCGAAATCGCGTTTGCGCCGTCCGATTATTATAACGCCGAGAATACGCAGGTGACCGTAACGAGCAGCGCCCCGGATATCGTGTCCGCAGACGGGCTGATTCTTACAGCCAAAACCACCGGCCCCGCGGAAATTACCGTTTCCGCAGGCGGAAAGAGCGATTCTTTCACAGTGCGGGCCGTTGTAACCGATCCTGCGGTGCAGGCTGCCGAAGCGGCGGTGGATACATATGCGGAAACGCAGACGGAACTGCCCGCCGTTACGGCGACCGCCTGCGACGGGACCGATCTCACCACAGACCTCGAATTCGTGCTTTCCGATTCAAAGAACATGAGCGTAGAGGACGGAAAGATAACGGTCGCGCAGCCGGGGGTATATACGATCTCCTATTCGGTTGCCGATCCGCGCGACGATTCTAAGATCGGAACGTGCGTTATTACGGTTAACGCGTTCAGAAAGGTGTTCGGTACCGTGAGCGGCACCAACCTTTCCGCGGCGGTCAACATGGTGGAAGGCCTTGCCGCAGACGAAAACCAGACCGCGCAGGTCACCGACGAAAAGGCCCCCAAGAGCGATTGGGTATTCGCGCAGTTCAATATGCAGCCGGGCAAACTGTATTATGCGGAAGTAACTTACGATATCAAGATACCGCAGCTGATCGAAGGTACAGACAGATACGAAAACGATTACAACGCGGGGGATATGTGCATCGGTATGTCGCATTCGGTGCAGGGAGACGGCTCGCGCTGGCTGGTTTCCGGCGTTGACCGCAGAGACCGCAATTACAAACTCAAAGATATGGATATATACAACGATCTCGACTGGGCCAATATGGATCAGTCCAGCAGCGTTTCGCCCGTGATCTACAGCTTTCAGCTTGCCAATTACAGGGGATTCAGCGATCCTGACGACAGCAAACTGAAATACGCGGTCGCCCGCGACGGCGATTTCTTCTATTTCTTCATCAACGACCAGTATGTGAACGGCGTCACGCTCGAATATTACCGCGACCGCGATACGGTGCCGGGAATCGCCGGGTTCCGCATGGCGGAAACGCTCATCAAAAATATGGCATATTGCAGCGGCAGCGAAGCGGAAGCCAAGATCGCCGCACTGCTCGGCAGCAATGTGGCCAAAGCCTATGTTCCGTTCGATTGGGCGATCGATTCCAAAAACCCGGATAATTTCACCGTCGGCGAATGGACGCAGGAGAAGGGAGCAAACTTTACCTTCAACAAATCGGATACAAACGGAAACGCCGGCATGGTCAGCCCGTATTTGTATTTTGACGGAGACTTTACCTTTGAATGGGAATACCGCAACACCGGGTACAGCGAGAGCTTAAACGGGAGCGCAAACGAGCCGCGCATGTACATCGACATCCGCCCGTGGGATTATTCGGAGACGTGGATCCAGTTTGGCGCAGAATACAGGCCGGCTAGCGAACAAAATCGGCAGACGCGCGTGTTTGCCAATCGCATGGATGCCGGCGTGACGGGCAATTACCAGGAAGGACTGCACTGGTTTGACGGCCACGACGGCAAAGACGATTTCGGCGCGAAATTCAGCGTCACCCGCCGCATCAAGGGCGACATTGCCGAGTACACGTTCACGGTCATCCCGTATGCAGACGCGAACAAGACTCCGCAGGACGAGATCTTTACCAGAACGCTCGAATTCGACGGCAATTTCCAGGCTTACGGTCAGTCGTATTCCATCGATCCGACGGGTATCGTGCAGATTTTGTGGCACAATCAGGGAGTATCGGGAGAGTATTCCAACATAAACTGGTATATTCCCGATCCTGTACAGGCATAACGGCATTTTATTGACGCAATCGGCAGGGAAAGCGCGCTTCGGCGCGTTTTCCCCGCAAAATAAGGAGCAAGCAGATTCATGTTAAAATTACGCAGGGTTTTGTCCGTTTTTCTGTGCTTATCCGTCGCCGTGTTCGGATGCGGCCTGCTGTCGGCCTGCGGGCAGACCGCGGAGGAGAAAGAAACGTACACGATCACCTATCATCTGAACTACGAAGGCGCCCCCGCCTCCCGCGCCGTCAGCGTGGCGGCAGGCGGCAAGGCCGTGAGCTGGCGCCCGCACCGCGAAGGTTTTGAGATCGGCGGCTGGTATACCGATCCGCAGTGCATAGAAGGCACGGAATACGACTTCGAACAGGGTACCTATGCCGATGCGTCGCTCTACGCCGGCTGGAAAGCGGAAAAGGGAAACTGCATCGTCACGTTTGATCCGAACTATGAGGGCGCACCCTATCCGGGCCAGATATCCGTGGAGGAAGGTTCGCTGCTCGGCGAAGAAGACCTGCCCGAACTTACACGTCTCGGCATGGAGCTGGAAGGATGGTACGCAGATGCGGCCTGCACCGATGCGTGGGATATCGAAACGGATGCGGTGAACGAAGATACGCGCCTGTATGCGAAGTTTGCCTTCGATGGCAGCATCGAAAGGGATGAAAACGGCGAGCCTGTGTTCGAAAACGTAACAGTCAATCTTTGGATAGGCACCGATTTCGATTCGGCGGCTCTGTTAGAGGGGTTGGCCGGCCGCTTTAACCGCGATCCTGCCTATGCGGGCAAAATTTACCTCAATGTGACGCGGACCATCAGCAACCAGGATCTGATTTCTCTGCGTTATCAGCAGACGCCCGAAAAGAACAGGCTGAACAATACATACTATCCCGTTGCGGATATATACAACATGGCAGGTATTTCCGCCTCGCCGGAAAAATGGTATGCGGGAGCCTCGCAAGACAGTTTTGTGGAGGGGCAGCTCTATTCGGTGCCCTTTCTCGGCAGCGCTCCGTTCCTCATCTACAATAAGGCGCTCATGGCAAAGTACAACGGCGATGCCGGGCTGCCCGATACTTACAGCGAATTTTCCGCGCTCATGAAGAGGGCATACGAAGGGGAGATCGGCTCCAACCCCGGTTTCCATTCCATCCGCTCCAACCGTTCCTGGACGTACAACGAAGCGACGAGTTATGCGGCATTCTTTCAGAACGACGCCGAATATTATACGTTCGAAAACGGCAGATACGTCAGCAAATGGAGCGACGAACAGGTATTCGGCAATGCGGTAACGGCGCTTACGAATACATTCAACGTTCTTTCGGATAACGGGGAACTGCACGGCATTTCTACGGGCAACGACAGCGAGTACACCGACGATGCCGCCCTCAACGATGTGGTGAACGGCAACGCGCTGTTCGGTCTGATCAACTGGTCTCTCACGCTCAGCAAAATTGCGCAGCGCACCGCTACCGTGGGGGTGATGCCGCTGAGCGGGCTTTTCGCCGATGCGGATAAGGTCAATAAAGACAGTATCCCTCTGCATACGCAGACGCTCGCCTTTTACCGGGCAAAGCGGCTTACCAATACCGAACTTGCGGCTGCGGCGGTGGTTGCGGAATACCTGTGCGCCAATTCGTATGAATTTGCCATCAAGGGGCGTTATCCTCTCACGAAGGCCGCCGTCGAAAACGAAAAATTTTCCCAACCGGCCACCGCTGTGGGGAAACTGCTGCTCCAGACGGGTGATCCCGAAAATTTCCGCACTGTGTACGGGAACAAGAACGGAAAAGACCTCGTGAACAGCAAGCTTGCCGGGCGGCTGCTGCCGCGCGTTCTGAACGGCGACGGCTCGAACATAGCGGCCACGGCAGAGCAGATAAAATACACGATCCGCACCGAAATAAATCGCTGAGCGAGGGGAAACGGAATGAAAAAAAGAATATCTGGCATCTTGAGTTTACTTCTTGCGGCGGCGCTCGTGTTTTCTCTCGCCGCCTGCAATTCGGGCGGGGAGGAAAAAGGCCCCGTCGAATTGGCGGATCTGGAAAACTGGTCGGTCGTTTCTCCAGACGGCACGATCACCGTCGACGTTGCGATGCACGGCGACGGCAGCCTGACGTATAACGTAAAAAAAGGCGAGGTAACGGTCGTCGAAGAATCGGCGCTCGGCTTTTCTGTAGACGTAGACGATTTTCGCCTCGTGACCTTGGAAAACGCCGCACAGAAACGCATCACCGGCTCTTACGAGAACATAACGGGCAAACATTCTTCCGTCCGTTACGACTGCAACGAACTTACGATCACCCTCAAAGGGTACGAATTCTATCTCGACGTCATCATGCGCGCTTACGACGACGGCTACGCTTTCCGCTATAAGATCCGCGCCGTCGACGGCAGCGAAGGGACGATGACCGTTTACGGGGAAGAATCGCAGATCACCGTTCCGCAGAATTCGGTCATGTGGGCGCAGCCGTATGTTCCCATTCTCAGCGACGGAACGAACTTTTTCTCCTACGAGAGTACATACAAGCGCCGTTCTTCTATGAACTGCGGCGGAGAGAGCATTTCGATGCCGGTGCTGTATCAGGTCAGCGGAACGGATATCTATTCGCTGGTCACGGAATCCGATCTGGTCGGCAGCGGATTCTACGGCTCTTTCCTGGAAGAAAAAGAAGAAGACAAAAACACCGGCCGGTTCACTGTTTCCAAAACACCGGCGGGTGGGCCGGATCAGGACGAAGTGGCATACCCGTTCACCTCGCCGTGGCGCGTCGGCTCGGTGGGGGATATGAAAACGGTCATCGAGAGCGAAATGGTCGAAAAGGTTCTCGACGACGTGCAGTACTGGCGTCCGGAAAATTACGACAGCCTTTCCGACGCGGAAAAAGCCGTTTACGATTACGACTGGGTAGAGCCGGGCGTCGTTGCCTGGAACTGGCTCAGCTACAACGGAAAGAGGCCGCAGAACGACTGGGCTCTGCAGCGCGAATACGTCGACCTCGCGCAGCAGATGGGCTGGACGTACACCATCCTCGACGGCGGCTGGGATTCCGGCCTGACCGATCAGGCGCTGTCTGATTTTATGGATTATGCCAACGAACGGGGCGTGAAAGTGCTTGTCTGGTGCAATGCGCTCACCGATTTCGCCAACGGCGATGCGGAAATACTCAGAGCCAAACTGGACGAATGGAAAAGTTTCGGCATAGCGGGCATCAAGATCGACTTTTTCGACGGGCAGAACGCAAATAATCCTCCGCATTACAGCGAAGATATCGATACGATCAAATGGTATGAAACCATCTATCAGGAAACGGCAAAACGCCAGATGATCGTCAACTGCCACGGAACCAACAAGCCTACGGGCGAACGCCGCCGCTATCCGAACGTCATCAACCGCGAAGCGGTGTACGGCAACGAGTTCATCACTGTCGACAGCACCATCACCATC
>CALVHW010000017.1 GCA_944328905.1 uncultured Clostridia bacterium
GAAAAGTCCGATTCGCAGGCGCTCTCCTTCGTCGGTGTGGAAAAGGGCGGCAAAGCCTATTGGGGTGCGGGCGTCGACGAAGATATTATCCAGTCGTCCATCAACGCGCTCGTTTCCGCGCTCAACAATTACTTTGCCGGTTGAAAAAAGCGAGGAAACTTGCTTTGGCGGGTTAAAATGCAAAGTAAAAGCAATTTCAATGGTTTTATTACGCAAAAGCGGCCTGTACCCGAAAGGGAGCGGGCCGCTTTCACTTAGTGCGCGGCACAATTATATGCGGGCAATACATTGACTATACCGCATAAGTATGCTATACTATAAGTACCTGTTAAGGAGGATTTTTTATAATGAAAAAAACCTTACTTTTGATACTTTCTGTATGCTTTTTATTTGCGGCCGTGGGGTGTTCTTCCGGAACCGATTACAGTTCCGACATCGATCGTTTGAACGCTCAAATTGAGCAGTTACAGAGCGAATTAAACGCCCTGAAAGGGGAAAATAGTGATACAGATGCCCTGAAAGAGCAAATTGAACAATTGCAGGAACAAATTACCGCTTTGCAGCAAGAAAACGCTGCATTAGAAGAAAATTTGAAACAAACTTCCGAAGAACTCACGGCAAAAGCCGAAGCTCTTCAAACTGAGCTCACAGCCGCTACCGCTCGCTTAACCGCATTAGAAGCGGTTGTAAATACAGAGCCTGTTGTCTGCGATTTCGGTGATACCTATACCCTCTCTAATAACGGAATTGATTTGTTCTCAATTAAGTTTTTAGAGTTTGTAGGAAGTTATACGACCCCTGCGGGTGAAAACGCTTATAGAACACTTACTTGTACAATCACCAATCACTCAATGCCTTCAACGAGCGTCTCTAACTATGTAAGTGCCTTTGCTGTATCCGATTCTTCAGAATTTAAGCATGTAGATAAAAGCAATACAATAATTGAAAGAGGTAAATCCAGCGATGTTGCTTTCTGGTTTCAACTAAACGATGGAACCAGAAACCCTGAACCTGCAGAATTGACTGTAATATATTTCGGCATATCTACCGGCACATCAGCAGATAGTACAGTCGTACCATTTGTTACCTTAAACATGAATAAATCACAAACTTAAATTTTCCTCAATTTACTCTTTACCCGTAACCCGCTATTAATTGTAAATTCGTTGGAGTAACTCTCATAGGCGTATTGATTTGTATCCGTTTCCGCCGAACTTGTTCCAGCACCGTTTTTGATATCTTGCATGCTGTAACAATTTATAACATCGCTGATAGCAAGTTCAGTCGTGTGGCCCGCTTCTTTTCGGAGGCGGGTTTTTCACTGCTTGACGCGCGGCCCGATTTGCGCTATACTTGTAAGAAAAAGCCGGAGGTTTTGCCATGGATACGCAGTTTTATATGCCCGTGCGGGTGATCGAAGGGGAGGAGTGCGTGCGCAGGAACGCGGCGCTGTTCGCGCCGTTCGGCCGCCGTGCCCTCATCGTAACGGGGAAGAGTTCTGCGGCAAACGGTTCGCTCGCGGACGTGACGGCCGTTTTGGATGCAAACGGGCAGGCGTATGAGATATTCGACCGCATACCGCAAAACCCCACGGTGGAGTGCGTGCGAGAGGGCGCAGAAATCGCCAAGCGCTGCGGCGCGGAGTTTGTGGTGGCCGTCGGCGGCGGTTCGCCGATGGATGCCGCCAAGGCGATCGCATTACTTGCGCGGCAAAATATCGGCGATCTGTTTGCGCAGCCGATCGGAAACGACGCTCTGCCGATGATCCATATCCCCACCACGGCGGGCACGGGCAGTGAAGTCACGCCGTACGCCATCCTCACCCGCAACGACAAAGAGACCAAACAGAGCATTTCCGCGCCGTCGCTCTTTCCGAAAATCGCGTTTCTGGACGGAAAATACACCGAATCCCTGCCGCAAAATATCACCGTGAACACGGCGATCGATGCGGTGTCGCACGCGGCGGAGGGGATGCTCTCGTCAAAGGCGGGCGCGGCGTCCGATGCCTTGGCGCGCGAATCGCTCCGCATCCTGCTGGGCGAATACGAGAGTCTGCGCGCGGGGGAATACAGTCCCGCCGTCCGGCAGAACCTGCTGCGCGGTGCGGCGCTGGCGGGCATGGTCATCGCCAATACGGGAACCAGCCCCGTGCACACTCTGGGGTATTCGCTCACATATTATCACGGTGTGCCGCACGGCAGGGCGAACGGTTTACTGCTGCCCGCGTTTTTGCGGCGCTGTTTTGAGAAGGATGCGCCCCTTACCCGGCGCATCTATGCGGCGTTGGGGATGGATGCGGAAGAGTTTTCCGAAAAAATTTCCGCATTGCTCGGCGAGCGGGAAAAATATCCCGAAAAAGAACTCCGCGCCTGGGCGCATAAGGCGTCGCAGAGCCGCAAGAGCTGCGCCGTTTCGTTTTCGGAAGCGGAATTGTATGAGGTTTTGCAAGAAGCGATAGGGTATTCTGAATAAAAAACAAATTTGCGTAAAATGTCGATTGTTTCCGCCGATTTCGGTTTTCGGGGGCAAAGGGTTGCGGAATGTGGCCATAAATGTTATAATACGGGTATGAAAAACAGGACACGGAGGTGATTTTACTTGATGCATACCTGTTTACAGTTATGGCAGATATCTGCTGCGTCGCTTTCAGTCGGCGCATATGTTGGAATCGCGGCGGCGGCGATCGCCGTCGTACTGGCTGTTTTGCTCGCGGTGTTGCTCCCTCATTCATTGGTGTTGCTGCTCGGCGGCGGAAGATATTCCCGAGAAAAAACGGCGTTCCGAAAGGTCGTTTGCCTGCCGCGCCCGGAGCGGGAAGGATATATTTTCGGGGGATGGTACAGGGATGAAACTCTCACAAAGCCCGTCGGGGCGCGGTTTCGTATGCCGGCGCACGGTGTAACACTCTATTCCAAATGGACAAAATGCGAAACATCTGCGGTACGGCAGACGCCTGTGGAGATCGCGGAAGCCGTTGAAGAAATTGAAACGGCAACGCCAATTTTCGTTCGCGAATCTTCGGCCGCCGTTCCCGGTCGCCCTGCGGTATCGGAAAACAGGGAAGCATCTTCAGATTCGGCGGAGCTCCCTTTGCCCGCGGCAGAAAAGGAACCGTCTGCCGCTGACAGTGAAACGGACGGGGCTGAGGAACCGGAGGATGAAGGTGAGGTCGGCGAAGGGGATGAGATCGACAACGCGCTGGTCACTCTCGTATCCGGCGGAAAAGTATTCGTGCAGTATCGGCGCAGTTTCAGAGCCAGGCTTATCCAGTCTGCCGAGGAAACAAAGGCGATTTACAATGCTTTCCGGAATGAAGTGCTTTCGTATATAGGCGTTAAAGAGCGTATCAGCTGGAATTACGACAGTTTCAATGTGGGGCGCAGCCAATTCGTCAAAATAAACGCGAATACGAAGAGTCTTATCGTGTATTTTGCCTTGGAGCCTGCAACGGTCGGCGATAAATACAATTTCAGAGATGTGTCCGGGAAAAAACGGTACGCGCTCGTGCCGGTGCGCTGTAAAATTACGGGTTCACGCAGTTTGCAGTATGCTATAGAACTGTTGGAACAGACGGCGGCCAAATTCGATCTTGCTTTCCGCCGCGTGCAGGATGATATGCACATTCCGTACCGGAGCCGCGAAGAGCTTATCCGCGAAAAATTGATTAAAGTTTATGCGAAGCGCGAAACCGGTGAAACGGTCACGGAAGAGCAGCTGGAGGATTTTATCGCGGAGGGGGCTACCGTTGAACCGATGTCTGCCTACACGGTTACAGACGAGATCGCTGCGGGCGATGCAGAATCGCTGATCACCGACGATACGGCTGAAAATCTGATAATGCTGGCTGAATCAAAAGAGGTAAAGTTCGCAGCCGGCAAACGGACTTTCGTAAATCTCGATACGATCTCTGCAAATTATAAAGAAGGCGAAACGGTCGATCTGGCATCGCTGAAAGCGCGCGGGCTCATTGATAAGAAAGCGGCGGCTTTTAAAGTGCTTGCGCGCGGAACACTCGATAAATCGCTTACGGTTGAGGCTTCAGATTTTTCGTTGTCGGCCGTAAAAATGATCGTTCTTACCGGCGGCCGCGTCGTCCGGCTGAAAAAAGTTTAATAAAAGGTGAATCGCTAGGAAAACTCCCGTGCAAAAATTTTTTGCACGGGAGTTTTTTGTGTTTCAAACGCTTGACAAATTGTGTATAGTGTATATAATGTATATATACACTTAATTTGCGGAGGGACAGATGAATGTAATCGTAAGCAACGCGATCGACAAGCCTATCTACGAACAGATCTATACGCAGATCAAGGGTGCCATCCTGCGCGGCGAGTGCAGGGAGGGGGAGGCTTTGCCGTCTATCCGTGCATTGGCGAAAGAACTGCGCATCAGCGTGATCACGACCAAACGGGCGTTCGACGACTTGGAGCGCGACGGATTTATCTATTCCGTGCAGGGCAAGGGCAGTTTCGTCGCCGCAAAGAACCGCGAAATGGTGCGCGAACAGTATCTGCGGCAGATCGAAGAGAAGTTTGCCGAAGCGGCTGAATTGGCCGGGCAGGCGGGGATTTCCAAAAAACAGTTGAGCGAAATGTTTTCGCTCGCAATCGGAGAGGAACAATGACTGATCTTATAAAAATAGAAAAATTGCGTAAAAATTTTAAGGATTTTTCGCTTACGGATGTAACTTTTCGCGTCCCGCAGGGAGTTGTGGTCGGTTTTATCGGCGAAAACGGTGCGGGCAAGAGTACGACGATCAAGAGCATTTTGGGGCTTGTGAATCCGGACGGCGGAAAGATCGAGGTGTTCGGAAAGCCTGCCGCCGCGCTTTCGCGGGAAGATAAAAACCGCATCGGCGCCGTGCTCGGCGAAACGGCGCTGCCCGAAAATTTGAACCTGCAGGATATCGACGGTGTCATGAAGTACATCTTCACCCATTGGGATACAGGCAAATTTTTTGCTTTGGCCGAAAAGTTTGCCCTGCCCAAAGATAAAAAAGTGAAAGATTTTTCGCGCGGTATGCGGCAAAAGGTTTCGTTGGCGGTGGCGCTGTCGCACGGGGCGCGGCTGCTTATTCTCGACGAGCCTACGTCGGGGCTGGATCCCGTCGCGCGGGATGAAATACTCGAACTTCTGTACGATTTCATGCAGGACGAAACGCATTCCATCCTCATCTCGTCGCACATCGTGTCAGACCTGGAAAAACTGTGCGATTACATCGCGTTCATTCACGGCGGCCGCATCGTGTTTGAGGAAGAAAAGGACGTGCTTTCCGAAAAATATGCGATCTGGCGCGGGACGTATGAGGCGCTCGGGGAGTTTGAACCGGGTGCGGTCGTTTCGTATATGCGCGGCGAATACGGCACGAGCGCGCTTGTTCTTCGGGATAAAATGCCGGCGTCGCAGCCGCTCGAACACGCGGGTATCGAGGACATTATGCTGTATTTTGTGCGCGGCGGAAAGGGGCAGATCGCGGAGGTGAAACAATGTTTGGTCTGATTTTGAAAGACATCAAAAATGTGCGCGGGCAGATGCTCTATTATTTGGTGGTGCTCGTTGTTTTTACGGTGGTCGCGATTGTTTCGGACAATATTTATTATTATGTAGGGGCGATCGTCTTTTTTCTGGTCGCGCTGCCTGTATCCGCGATGGCGTACGACGAAAAGGACAACTGGGATAAATTTGCGCTCGCCTCGGGAATGAGTCGTAAACAGTTGGTTGTGGCGCGGTATCTGTTCAGTTTGCTCTTTTACGTGCCGCTGTGGGCAATCAGTTTTATATTCCTTGCGGTGCCCGGCGATCTGGCGGCGATGGAAACGCTTGCCATCATCTTCTTTTATGGCGGCATGGGCTTTTTTACTGCCGATGTGCTTTTGCCTCTCGTGTTCAAAATGGGCGTGGAAAAGGCGCGCATTACTTTCATCGTGATGATCGTTTTAGTGGTTGCCGTAGGGGCGGGACTGGCGTTTTTATTCAATCTCGAAACCGGCAATGCCGTTCTCTATGTCTCTGTTGCGGTTTTTGCGTTGGGGGCAATTTGTTTCCCTGTTTCGATGAAAGTTTCCGAAAATATCTATAAAAGAAAAGATTTTTAGTGTTATTTCAGTACTATGTCACGCATAAATGGCGCGATATAAACGTTTTTGTGTTTGTGATCCCCTTTTAAAAACCGCTTTACATTTTTGCGCTGTTGTGTTATAATAACACTCGGGCAGGCATCGGAAAGAGCCTGCCCGAAACTGTTTATGCGGGGTATGGTATGCAAGAGGAACAATCGATAGATCGGGAATTGCGGGAGTTTTTGGGTGCGGAGCCTACGGCGGAACAGTTTTTGCAATTTCAGGAATTGATGATGCGCTACGAATCGGCGATCCGCGAGGTGCGCACTAAATTTGAAGTGCTGAATGCGGAGCTTTCTCTGCACACGAGCCGCAACCCGATCGAAAGCATTCAGTCGCGCGTAAAAAAGCCGCTCAGCATTATCGGCAAGCTGCGTCGGCAGGGGCTGCCGCTTACGCTCGATTCCATAGTAGAGAATCTGAACGACGTGGCGGGGATCCGCGTGATCTGTTCTTTTATTGACGATATTTACAGCGTTGCCGAAATGCTCGCCCGCCAGGACGATGTTACGGTCGTCACAGTGAAAGACTACATACGGCGCCCCAAGCCGAACGGATACCGCAGTTATCATATGATCGTGGAACTGCCCGTCTTTTTCTCGCGCGAAAAGAAGATGATGCGCGTAGAGATTCAGCTGCGCACTGTGGCAATGGATTTTTGGGCCAGTCTTGAACACCAGATGAAATATAAAAAAGCGAACGCTGACAGGCCGGAGATTGCGGCGGAATTGAAGAGCTGCGCCGAAACGATTGCCGCGACCGACGCGCGCATGATGGGCATACGCAAGCGGATAGAAAAGCTGGAGGAGGAAGGCAACGGAGAAACGGATTTTCATAAAAGTTATTTAGCAGCCGCTCCGAAAGGTTCCGCTGTTTGACGGCGGTGCCGATGTTCGGAGCCGTGTGTTTGGTTCGGTTCAGAATTTGTTTTGCTGAAAACCGGGCTGAGCAACTATAAGGAATAGCCGCCGCGGCAATTTGCCGCGGCGGCTTCGCTGTTTTCATTATTGTCCGAGCATTTCTTCGATCTTGTTTTCCATATATTCGTTCGCTCGCTCAAATTCGGCGGTATAGTCGCCGAGTTGTACCTTTTCGTTAAACTTGCTTTCGTATGCCGAGCGCAGCGCCGTTACCGTTTCCGTTACTTCTTGGGTATAAGCTTCGTTCATATGCCTGAATGTTTCATTGCTGTATTTGGCGCTTAAAATTAAATTGGAATTGCTAAGGCTCCAAATATGAATGAGTAATGTGTTCACTTCTTTTTCGGCAAAATCGTAGTCGGCGTCTATATAGATATAATTTTCATCACTGTAAGGAGTTGCACCGTCTCTGTATTCGGTGGTTTTAAATTCCAACTGCAGCAGAACTTCGCCTGTTTCAGTGTTCATGTTTGACATCATGATAACATCTGTATGTACAACTGTGCCGGTGTTTTCCGGCGTTACGGTGTAGCCGACCGGATTGTCTGTGACGACGAATGTTTCATTTTTATAGAGTTCAGCCGCCAAATATACGTAGGTGGTGGCACCGATAAACCATGTGGAATTCGTCACCGCGTCTGTATATATTTCATCTTCCGCCGTATAGGGCGCGGTATACAATACTGCAGTTCGGTTGGGAGAATTGCGGAGTGGTTTTGCGCTCGGTGTAGAGCTCGGCACCATGCTGCCGATAGCGGTATTCATAAATAAATCAGACATTTTGCCGTATATTTCCTGGTATGCCTGTCGCATTTGTGCCTCGTTTGTTTCGCCCGATTCGCCCGAATTGTCGGATTCGCCCGGATTGTCGGATTCGCCCGGGTTGTCGGATTCGCCCGGGTTGTCGGATTCGCCCGAATTGTCGGATTCGCCCGGATTGCCCGATTCGCCCGAATTGTCGGATTCGCCCGAGTTGTCGGATTCGCCCGGATTGCCCGATTCGCCCGGATTGTCTGCTCCATTGCAGGCGGTCAGCAAAAGGCAAAGAGAAAAGGTCAATACGAGTGCAATGAAAAGCGCCGTAAAGCGTTTTACGATGTTCATTTTGTATAACCTCACTATGATTTTACATTATTATAGTGTAAAATATTTGAATTGTCAAGTTGTTCGCCGATATATGTGTAAAGAAATTTCATGAGAAACGGCTGTGTGTGAAAATGGCCGGAGATGGATGGTTGAGTTTTAACCGGCTGCGGGACTTCATTTTTTACGCTAAATAAAGTTTTTTGCGTCCTGTGCGGATTTTTTGCGGCGAATGCTTGCTTTTCTGCTGTAATATATTATATAATATATTTGCGGATGGAAATAGCTTTCCGCAGAAAAAAGGAGGGTGTTTCGCGGATGAAAAAAGATCTTTCCGATATTTCGCCGCAGGAGTTTCGGCAGTTGCAGGCGCAGATCGATGTAAAAAAATGGTTGGCGAGCGAGCGTGCGGGGCGCGATTTGTGCGGGAGCATGAGTTGGTGCGTATACTGTATGAAGGGCGAGGAGTATCCTTGCGCAAAGGCGCAGTTCCGTGAAAAACTGGATCGCGCTCTGGATGATATGGTCGATGAGATCGTGGAGCGGGAGGAACGCGACGCGCGGGCGGCTGCCGCGGAGGAAAATGCCGTATCCGGTTCCGCGGGAACTCGCGAGGCTGTAAAGGAAGCAGTGGAGGAGGAGATTGCCGCAGGGGAGATCGCCGTCAGTTCGGAAGGCGGGAGTGCGGAAAAAAGGGCGGATGCTGCCGGCGGCAATGGCGTTAAAGGACTGAAAAAAAGCCGTGCAAAACAAGAAAAAACGGTTCCGGCCGGTTATGAGTTGGTTACGCGTTACAGGCGTTCTTTCCGGGCGCGTATCATACAGAGTCCTGCGCTGCAGGATTTGTACACGGAAATAAAAAATTCGTTTCTCTGCCTGGGCGGCGTTAAAAGCCGAGTCGGGCAAAACGGTGAAAATTTCCGGGTGGGGAAGGAGCGGATCGCAAAGCTATGTGTCAGCGGCAAAACGCTTTCGCTGTATTTGGCCCTGGCTCCGTCTGTGTACGAGGATTCCAAATACAGGTTTGAAGACCTGTCGGATAAAAAGACTCATGCCGATACGCCCATGCGTTTAAAGATTACCGGTAAACGTACGCTGAAACAGGCAAAAGGGTTGCTGCAAGAACTGGCTTCTAAGTACGGGTTGGTGAGTGTGGGCAGCATTTATACGGATTTCCATTATCCCTATCGCGATGATGCGTACCTGATTGCCAAAAAATTGATCCGGCCGTACAATGTGGTTGTAAAGAAAAAACCAAACAGGAGGTGACGCAATGTTTAATTATACATTGCGGTATCATTTTCGCCCGAGATCGGGTTGGATGAACGATCCGAACGGACTCGTGTGGTTTGGCGGCTATTATCATGCTTTTTTTCAATATTGTCCGAATCACGAATTGCCGGGGAGGGAACCCGTTGTTTGGGGACACGCCCGCACGAAAGATTTCTTGACGTGGGAGGAACTTCCGGTGGCAATCCGCGCCGATGCTCCTTATGACGGGGAAGGCTGCTGGTCCGGTACTGCGTTGGAGAAGGACGGGGTTTTATATCTTTTTTATACTTCCGTTTACAAAAGCGGAGGTAAAAACGTGCAAACGGTCAGTATGGCATATTCGGAGGACGGCATACGCTTTGTAAAATGCGAAAAAAATCCGTTGATTTCCGCTTACCCGCCTGAGGGGAGCGATGATTTTCGCGATCCGGCCATTATGAGGGACGGTGAGCGTTTTTATCTTGTTTTGGGAACGGGAAATAAAATCGCGAATGCTGCGCGCCTTGTTTTTTATGAGAGTGCGGATCTCATAAATTGGCTTTATAAGGGAATTTTGCACGAGTGGCGAGGGGGCGATAAACTCGCGATGCGCTTTTGCGAATGCCCGTCGTTTTTGAAATGCGGAGAAAAATATCTGCTGTCGTCCTCGGTTGTGGATGAAAACCGGATGTGGTTTTCGGTCATGCAGGGGAGTTTTGATGGTAACAAATTTAGTACGTCGACGGTCGCTCGGATACATAAAGGGCCTGACCAATACGCGGGGCAGATATTTTTGGACGGCAAAGGACGGAGCATACTGATTTCATGGATTCCCGGATGGGCGTATGAAGGATTTGCTGAGCGGTCTTTGGGGTGCTTGTCGCTGCCGGTGGAAATTTTGGAGAAGAACGGAAAACTTTACGGTTATCCCGTAGAGGAGGTGCGCCATCTTTTGAAAAATGGCGACGAAAATATTGTTTTAACGGATGACGGCTTTGTTGTGCGCAGAAAACGCCGGGATGATGTTGTATATAAAGGCGTGATCAGCGATTTGAAAGTACTTCGCGACGGGTATGTGTTGGAGATCTTTATAAACGGAGGGGAATCCATTATAACTTGCATTCTCTGTTAAATGCAAATTAAAACAGTATTATGTCAGGCATAATTCAATATATCAGCACAAAAAAGAAGGCTCCGACAAGGAGCCTTCTTTTTTCATCATTTTACAGTTTGAATACAGGTTCGCCGTCTTCAAAAGTCACTTCCAAAATATGGGCGTGGCGGTCGGGGTTATCGAGCGGATCGCCGGAAATAAATTCGTCGGAGTAATCGCGGTAATGCAGGATGCAGAGAGTTTCGCCCTCTTCGCCCACGGTAAAGGAGTTGTGCCCGGGGCCGAATACTTTCTTTGCCGGATCCGTTTTTAAAACGGGGTAACGCTTTTTCTGCCAGGAACGCGGATCGAGCAGATCGGCGTTTTCATCGGCGGACAGCATTCCCATGCAATACATCTGCCCGGTTGCGGATGCCGAATAGGTTACGAAAATTTTGCCGTCGTGTTTGAGTACGGCGGGGCCCTCGTTCACCCAAAAATCGATGCGCTCCCAGTCGTAGTCGGGGGTGGTGAGCAGAACCTGTACCGTTTTCAGTTTGTTGGGTGCAGACATTTCGGCAATATACAGATTGGAGATGCCGAAACGTCGGCCTACTTTTTCCGCCCAGATACAGTACCGCCTGCCGTGGTTTTCAAACGTCGTCATATCCAGCGAAAAATCGGTAAAGGAATAGCGGTCGTAGCCGTTGATGGTGTTTTCGTTGGGCGGCGTCAATGCCTGCATCATGCCGAGTTCTTTCCATGTTCCGTTCAGGGGATCGCAGTCTGCGCATTCGAGAACATAAGGGCGTATTTCCCAGATGTTTTCGCTGTCGCCGGCGGCAAAATAGATATACCATTTGGCGTCGATGTAGTGCAGTTCGGGCGCCCAGATGTGTGAACCCATGGCGCCTTTTTCGTGTTTGCGCCAGACGACAACTTCTTCCGCGTCGGTGATGCCGTTGATCGTCGCTGCGCGGCGCAGGCAGATGCGGTCGTAGGCAGGGTAGGTCGCCGTAAAATAGTAATAACCGTCCGTATGTTTATAAAGATACGGATCTGCGCGCCCGAGGGCGAGGGGATCGTTGTACTTAGCCATAAATAAAACCGCCTTTTTCTTTTTCTCAATTCTATTTTAACATGGCACTTTCGCTCTGTCAATGTTTTTGCGCGAGTTTTTGGTAAATATCAACAAAAATTTTAGCGAAACGTTCACTTTTTTGATATATTTGTTCGAATTGTGCCTGCGTGTCGTCGCTTTCGTTCTGCGTGGGCGACTTAGCATACGGCCGGTTGCTTTGCGGGACGTGAATTTCGGGTTTCGGAGAAGTGTTCGGCGGCGTCACTGCGGGTGCGGAGAGACAGGTGATTTTTTGCTGCGCGGGGCAAAAACGGCCGTTGACTTTTGCGATGCAGAGTAAAAGCGGGTAAATCTTCGCGGCGCGGCGCAAAAGAGGGTGAAAGGATTTTCAGCGGGGCCGGCGTTCTCGTTTCACTTATTGGAAAAATTTTACTTTTTTTATGAAATTCAAGTTTAATTGTTGCAAATGCAACAGTATTTTTATTCTATCAATGGTAAAATAATAGCGTAGAAACGGCAAGCGTTTCAAATAATTTTACGGAGAGGTTATTAAGATGAAAAGATGTGCGATCTGCGGTGAAGTTGTAGCCGACGACGTGATGGTATGCCCCGTTTGCAAAGCGACGAAATTTGTTCCGATCGACGACAGTGCCGATATTAAATTTGCCTGCGTTCACGAGGTAGGCGTTGCGAAGGGACTCGATGAAGAAGTGGTTGCGGGGCTCCGCGCCAATTTCGAAGGCGAATGCACCGAAGTGGGCATGTATCTCGCGATGGCGCGCGTTGCCGAGCGCGAAGGCTATCCCGAAGTGGCGGAGGCTTACAAGCGCTACGCGTATGAAGAGGCGGAACACGCATCCAAATTTGCGGAACTGCTCGGCGAGTGCATCACCGATTCTACGAAAAAGAATCTCGAACTGCGCGTAGCGGCCGAAACGGGCGCTTGCGAGGGCAAACTGGCCATCGCGAAACGCGCGAAAGAACTCGGCTACGACGCCATTCACGACACCGTACACGAAATGGCGAAGGACGAGGCCCGTCACGGCGCCGGGTTCAACGGTCTGTTGAAGAGATATTTTAAGAACTGATCTCTGTGTCGTTCTTGATTTTTGCGGAAAAAATTCTGCAAAAACCGCTGCGTTTCCGTTGACAAATCTCGGCGGATGCGCTATACTCTTTACACAAGTAAACACAAGATATTGTGTTGAAACACAGATGTTTTTCGCAACTGGTGGTATAGCAGGGAACTGCGGGGGAGCGAAAGACAAAAGAGCCGACCACCTGGGCAGTTTTCGTAAAAGAAGACTGCCCTTTTTTCATCCAAAATTTTCTGCCGCCGCCGTTGTTGCGGCGATGCGTCAAGAAGGAGGCAAACGAATGAACAGTCAGTTTAAGCCCGGAAGGTATGCGGAGCACATCGACGTGCGCGATTTTATCCAGACTAATTACACGCCGTACGAGGGCGGGCCGGAGTTTCTCGCGCCGCCCACGGCGCGCACCTCGGTGCTGATGGAAAAGGTGAACGCACTGCTCAAAGCGGAGAGCGACAAGGGCGGTGTGCTGGATGTGGATGTCGACAGGGTGTCGTCACTCCTTTCGTATCCGGCGGGGTACATCGACCGCGAAAACGAGATCATCGTGGGGCTGCAGACGGACGCCCCCTTAAAGCGCGGCGTGAATCCGTTCGGAGGCATCCGCATGGCGCGGCAGGCCTGCGAGGCGTACGGCTATAAACTTTCGGAAACGGTTGAAACGGAGTTTGCCTATAAAACGACGCACAACGATGCCGTGTTCCATGTCTATACGGATGAAATGAAGGCGGTGCGGCACGCGGGGTTGCTCACCGGTCTGCCCGACGCGTACGGCCGCGGCCGCATCATCGGCGATTACCGCCGCGTGGCGCTGTACGGTGTGGATAAACTGATCGAAGAGAAGATGAAAGACAAGCGCGCTTACGGTGAAAAGCTGATGAGCGAAGAGAATATCCGCACTTTGGAAGAGCTTTACAAGCAGATCGATTTTCTGAAAAAACTCAAAGATATGGCGATGCTGTACGGGATCGACATCTCAAACCCCGCGCGGGACGCAAAAGAAGCCATTCAATGGACGTATTTTGCCTATCTCGCCGCCATCAAAGAGCAGAACGGCGCGGCGATGAGTTTGGGGCGAGTTTCCACCTTTTTCGATATTTATATCGAGCGCGACATCGCGGACGGCCGTTTGACCGAATCGCAGGCGCAGGAACTGATCGACGATTTCGTGATCAAACTGCGCATCACGCGCCAGCTGCGCACGCCCGAATACAACGACCTGTTCGGCGGCGATCCCACCTGGACGACGGAAAGCGTCGGCGGCATGGGGGAGGACGGCAGGACGCTGGTCACTAAAACATCGTACCGCATCTTGCAGACGCTCTACAACCTCGGTGCGGCGCCCGAACCCAACCTCACGATCCTTTGGTCGGAAAAACTGCCCGAACCTTTCAAGATGTTCTGCGCAAAGGTTTCCATCGACACCGATTCCATACAGTACGAAAACGACGACCTGATGCGCCCGATCTACGGCGACGATTACGGCATTGCCTGCTGCGTTTCGGCGATGAAGATCGGCAAGCAGATGCAGTTTTTCGGCGCGCGCTGCAACCTGGCAAAACTGCTTTTGCTGGCGCTCAACGGCGGCAAAGACGAAAAGAGCGGCAACCAACTCGCGCCCAAAGGCGAGGCGTTCAAAGGCGTGCTCGATTACAATAAAGTGCGCGAGGCGTATCACAAATATATGGCCTGGCTGTGCAGGCTGTATGTGAACACGCTCAACGTCATCCATTATATGCACGACAAATATGCCTACGAAAAGATCCAGATGGCGCTGCACGATACGGAAGTCGAGCGCTTTCTCGCCTGCGGTGTGGCGGGGCTTTCCGTCGCGGTCGATTCGCTTTCTGCCATCAAGTATGCGAAGGTGACGCCCGTCTACGGCGAAAACGGCATTATTTCCGGGTTCGACGTGCAGGGCGATTTCCCTAAATACGGCAACGACGACGACCGCGTAGATTCAATCGCCGCCGACCTCGTGCGCGAATTTTCCGAAGAATTGAAAAAGACGCCCGCTTATCGCGGCGCAAAACACACGCTTTCCGTGCTCACCATCACGTCGAACGTCGTTTACGGCAAAAAGACGGGCGCCACGCCCGACGGCAGGGCGGCCGGCGAGCCGTTTGCTCCGGGCGCCAACCCCATGCACGAGCGCGACGTGAGCGGCGCGCTGGCGTCTCTCAATTCGGTGGCGAAGCTCTCTTACGACTGCTGCCGTGACGGTATTTCCAATACCTTCTCGATCGTGCCGTCCGCACTGGGCAAAGACGGGCAGGAGCGCGCCGAAAATCTGACGGATATGCTGGATGGTTATTTCGGGCAGGGGGCGCACCATCTGAACGTGAACGTGTTCGACCGCGCGCGCCTCGTGCTGGCGATGGAGCATCCGGAATTGTACCCGAATGTGACCATCCGCGTTTCCGGCTATGCGGTCAATTTCCATAAACTTTCCAAAGCGCATCAACTTGAGGTGCTCAAGCGCACCTATCACGCGCGGGTGTAAAACATGGCGGCGGAAAAGTTCTGCGTCGGCTATGTCGATTCCGTGTACTGCGGTTCGGGAGTAGACGGAAGGGGGCTGCGATGTGTGGTCTTCTTTTCCGGCTGTAATCTGCGTTGTCCGTTCTGTCACAACCCCGAAACGCTGTATAAGCAGGGTACTGCGACAGGCATAGACGAACTTATGGCGCGGCTGCTGCGCTATAAACCGTATTTTCGGCGGGGCGGTGTCACGCTGTCGGGCGGAGAACCGTTTCTGCAAAAGCAGTTTGTGCTGGCTCTTGCGGAACGCCTGAAGGCCGAAGGGGTGCACGTCTGTATCGAAACCAACGGGCATATCTGCGATGGGGAGCTGATCGCCGCGGGTGACCTGATCGTCGATATCAAAAACCAGCAAAGCGGCGATCTTTCGGCTTACGAAAAATTTTTGGCTGAGTGCAGACGTTTGGGGGCGCGGGTAGAGGTTACCAACGTTCTCGTTCCCGGCGTCAACGACGGAGAAGAGGCTTTGCGCGCGTTGGGTTCTTTGGTAAAAAAATATTATCCGAACGGGAAGATCCGCTTTCTGCCTTTCCGTAAACTTTGTGCGGAAAAGTACGAAAATCTCGGCTTGCCCTTTGTCTATGCGAATGTGCGCGAGGCGGAAGAGGAAGACGTAAAACGCGCCGAAAAACTTGTAAATTTATAAAATTTTCCATTAAATCATGTACTATGCGTGACATAAATGACTATAAGAGAGGTAAATGAACGATGGAAAGCAACCAAAACGACAGCATGAACAGCCAACCGAAGAAAGAGATTTCTGCCAAAAAATCGATCGCGGAAAAACTTTCGTTTACGGCGCTCTTTGCCGCGCTGTGCTGTGTGGGGACGCTCGTGATCGTGATCCCGCTCCCGTTCGGATATTTCAATGCGGGCGACATTTTTGTGCTTCTTGCCGGCTGGTGTCTGGGCCCCGTTTTCGGCTCTTTCGCCGCGGCGATCGGGAGTTCTCTGGCGGATGTGTTCAGCGGTTTTCTGCTGTATGCTCCCGTCACGTTCGTCGTGAAAGGCGTGGATGCGCTCATCGCTTATTTCGTGTGGTTTGCCGTAAAAAAGTTTTTGTTTAAGGGGAGTGCGGATATCGCCGCACGCATTGTTTCCGCCGTCGTTGCGGAGGCGTGGATGGTGCTGGGGTATTTTGCATTTGAAAGCATCTTGTACGGTATTGCCGGCGGAGCGGCCAGTCTTGCAGGCAATGCCTTGCAAGGCGGGTTTGCCGTCGTTTGCGGTACTGTTTTGATCGCCTGCCTGTACAAAATAACGACTGTACGCGGTTTCTTTCCGTGCTTGGGGCGGGTGAAACATCTTTAAGGTTACAATTTCGTGCAATAAATTGGATTGCACGGTGATGGGTATCCGTTGTCACGGGTATTTCGGAAGCAAATGCCGGTGCCGGCGGAGGCAAATGAGAAGAGCGCCCGCGATTTATCGCGGGCGCTCTTCATGTTGTATTTATGGAAAAAAGTATGAGCACTTATTTTTGCGGAATGGTCAGGAATTGGCTTTCAGAAATTTCAGCGCCTGGGTTCCGGCGATCATGCCGTCGCACACGGCCTTTGCTACCTGCTGTAAGCCGGCGATGCAGTCGCCGGCGGCAAAGATTCCCGGCACATTGGTGGCGCGGGTTTCGTCGGTCACGATTTTGTTGTTTTTCGTTTCCAGTCCGAGCTTTTTGGAGAGTTCGAACGCGCCCGCAGAGCCGCAGGCAATGAATACGCCGTCGTAGTGCTCTTGGGCGCCGTCTTCGAACACGACGAGGTCGATTGCGTTCTCTCCTTCAAAGCGCAGGATCTTGCGCGTATCGCAGGGGAGATCGAACTGCGGTTTTTCGCCGTTTGTGAGAATTGTCACGTCTTCGACGATGTTTTTGAGCACCTCGTATTCGCTCTTTGCATACGCAGCGCTGCCGATGACGGCGACCTTTTTCCCGCGGAAAAAGAAACCGTCGCAGATGGCGCAGTAACTCACGCCGCGCCCCTCGAATTTATCGATCCCTTCGATGGGCGGCACATTGCGTGAGGTGCCGCAGGCGATGATGAGCGCGCCGGCGGGCAGGGAGGCGGAAGTCGTTTTCACTTCAAAGCCGTCGGCGGCAAATTCGATGCCGCAAACTTCGTCGTTTATGAATTTCACGCCCAGTTCTTTCGCCTGAGAAACGCCGTCTTCCACGAGTTTTTTGGCGGTAACGCCGCCGGCAAATCCGTAGTAGTTTTCAATTTTATCGGCTTTCATGAGCGCACCGCCGTCTTTGGCGATCACGGTCACGTCGGCGCCGCCGCGCACGGCGTACAGTGCGGCGGAGATCCCCGCGGGGCCTTGCCCGATGATGATCAAGTTTTTCATGATAACCTCAGTATAGTTTGCTGCGGGACTGCATAAAAATGCAGTCCCGCAGGCAGTTTATGCACCTTTTTTCAAAACTCTGTAACCTTTTTTCGGCTTTGCCTCGCTGCGCCTGCCCTTGTAGAGGTAGGTGAGCACGATCACGAGGATGCCCGCCGCGATGACGGCGATCACGATGTAAGACCACACGGGGATGGGCAGGCCTTTCACTTCCTCCCACATTTCGTTTACGGCGGCCGTCGTGTCGTCGTCGAAATGCTGCATGACGGCGCTGCGCGCGATCACCTCTTCTGAAGGGTACTGCGCGGCGACCTGGCGGTCGAGGCTCTCTTCCGAAACCCAGATCACATAATCGTCGTAAGAGCCGGTCCCTTCGAAAAAGTAGTTGAGATCGTACGGCACGAGCGGCGCGCCGCTTTCGTCCGTATCGCCCTCTTCGCCCTCGGAATACCAGTCGAGCATTTCCTCGTATACCTCGTCGCCGGCGATGGCGGATGTGTAGCCGATGAAGTTCATGTTCGCCACCGCGTTTTCGGGGCGAGAAAGGAAGTCGATGAACTTCTGCGCCAGTTCCACGTTCGCGCCCTTGGGCATCACCCAGCCGTCGAACCAGATGTTCGAGCACTCTTCGGGCACGATGTAGTTGAGGTAGATGCCGTCATGGTATACCCCGTTTTCGTCGGTATAAGGCTCCGCCTCGTCCATGGAGAACACGGCGTCGCCGCTCCATGCAAAGTTGATGGCGATGCGTCCGACGATCATATCCTGCTTGCCGCTGTCCACTTCAAATCCGTACAGGTACTGTTTGAGGTCGATGAGGTCGTCTTTCACGTTTTCCAGCGTCGTTTCGTCGGTGCGGTTCATGATCTCGGTCACTTTTTCGTTGTACGCGGCGTAATCCGAATCGTCGAGGGAAGTCACGTCGTATTCCTCTTGCAGCGCTTTTAACTCGTCCAGATACTCGTAGGCGACGCCGAGGAAATACGAATCGCGCACGCTGTCTTTGATGGTGGTCAGATTCTTGTATTTTTCGTTCCAGATGCCGCCCCAGCTTTGCAGGTCTTCTTTGTCGACGATCTCGGGGTTGTAAACGTAGCCCATCGTGCCCCACATATAGGCGACGGCGTACTGCGCCCAGCCGTTCTTTTCGAACAGGTCTTTGATGTAGGGGGAGGCGTATTTGGCGTAGTTGCTGTTTTCGATAAACTCCTGCTCGAACGGTTCGACCATGTCTTCCTCGATCATTTTCATGATCATGTAGTCGGAAGGGCAAACGAGGTCGTACGACGCGCCGCCGATCTTGAGTTCGTTGTACATATTTTCGTTGGTGCCGAACGTGGAGTATTCCACCGTAACGCCGGGATTTTCCTTTTCAAATTCGGCGATAAGGTCTACGTATTCGTCGTCTTCGCCGTCGGGCATACTGATGTAATCTTCCCAGTTATAGACGCGCAGAACGGTGTTTCCGCCGCCGCTGCTCGCGCAGCCTGCAATGCTCAGAAGGAAGGGCAGCAGCAGGGCAAATGCGAGCGCTGCCGAGAATATGCGTTTTTTCATCTCGCGCGTTCCTCCTTTTTGCGTTTGCCCGCGCGCAGGTTGAAGATGAGCAGGGCCGCGATCATCACGATGAAGATAATGGCGGACAGTGCGCGCAGGGCGGGCGTGGAACTGTTGGTGCCGTTTTTAACGGCGTTGTAAACGTAGGTGCTGATCGTATCGAACGTTTTCGGTTTGGTAAACGCGGTAACGATGTAATCGTCGAGCGAGAGCGTGATCGAGAGCATGAAGCCGGAAAGAATGCCGGTGAAGATCTGCGGGATCACCACTTTGAACAGCGCCTGCGTGGGGCTTGCGCCGAGGTCGAGCGCCGCCTCGTAGGTGTTGGAATCCATCTGTTTGAGCTTGGGCAGGACGGAGAGGATCACGAAGGGCGTGCACAGCACCATGTGCCCGACGATGAGCGAAAAATACGTCCTGTAAAGGAAAACCATGGAAAAGAGCAGGGCCAGCGAGATGGCGGTCACGATCTCCGCATTGATGACGGGTATCTGCGAAACCGCTTGCAGCGGCTTGGACACCCTGCGCTTGCTGTAAAAAATCCCGATGGCGCCCGCCGTGCCGAGTACGGTGGAAAGCGCCGCCGCCACGAGCGCGAGCCAGATCGTGTTGAACAGGATCTCCATGATCTTTTCGTCGCGGAAGAGGTCGCGGTACAGCCCGAACGAGAAGTTGAAATTGTTCAGGTTGATCACCGTGGAATTGTCGAAGCTGTAAACGACGAGCAGGAGGATGGGGGCGTAAATGAAGAGCAAAACGACGGCGCAGAGCGCGATCGATAAAATTTTCTTTACCACAGGTTTGCCCCCCTTGCATCAGTGTTGCTGTCTTTGAAACCGCCCGTCGCGAGCATGGTCAGAAAGATGATCACCAGCAGGATGATCGAGATCATCGATCCCATGTGCCAGTTGTCGTAGGTCGTGAAATATTCGTTGATGAGTTTGCCGAGAATAGTGATGTTGAAGTTGCCGAGCGTATCGGAAACGACGTAGTTGGTCATCGACGGCATGAACACCATGGTGATGCCGGAGATCACGCCGGGCATCGAGAGGGGGAAGGTCACGCGCGCGAACACGGTGAACTTATTCCCGCCCAGGTCGGACGCCGCTTCGAGATAGCTGTTGTCGAGTTTTTCCAGCGTGGTATAAAGGGGCAGGATCATGAAGGGCAGAAAATCGTAAACCATGCCGATGATGGTGTTCAGATAGTTCTGCGAACTGAGCAGGCCGACGAGGTCGAGCAACTCGCGCAGCGCCGTGATGCGCAGCACGAAGTTGATCCACATCGGCATGATGAACAGCATCAGCAGCACGTTCTTTTTACGGAATTTGCTGCGCGCCAGGATATAGGCGATGGGGTAGCCGATGAGCAGGCAGATCGCCGTGGAAATAATGGCGATGGTAAAACTCATCAGCAGCGTGGAAAGTTTCGCCGTGCTCGTAAAGAAATTGGCGAAGTTTGCAAAGGAAAATACGATTTTGTCATCCACTGTTTCTGTGAACGCGTAAAACAGGATGAGCAGCATGGGGATCACAACGAAGAGCAGCAGAAACAGCGCATACGGAATGCACAACTGTTTGCGCGAAAAGTGCAGTTTCATCATTTTACTTGTTCTCCTGTTTGAGCGTCATGCGGATGTTTTCCGGTTTGATCTTCACGCTGACGTAATCGTTTTCGTTCCATAGGTCTTCCGAATCGAAAACGTAGTCCTCTTCGTTCTCTTCGGTGCGCACGATGTACTGGTAGTGGTCGCCCTTGTAGATGAGCGAAACGATGTGCCCGCGCGCGCCGCCCTCATCGGCATTGTCGCTGATCTCGATGTCGGTCAGGGCAACTTCCACGGTCACGTCGGTATCGGTCAGGTCGAGTTTTTCGCCGTCCGCGGTGACGAGGTATCCCTCTTCGTCGAGATGCGAACCGGGATAGAGGGTGGTCACGTCGCATTCGAATTCGCCGTCGCCGAACGCCACCGTGTTCTTTTTGGTGATGTAGCCGTCGTATCTGTTGGCGGTGAATTCTTTCTTCATGATGTGGATGTCGTCCGGCTCGATGACCATGCCGATCTCTTCGCCCACGCTGCGGCTCTGCGTGCTCTGAATGACCACTTCCGAGCGGCCGACCATCGCCGTGATTTCATAATGCACGCCTTTGAACACCACGCCGACCACCTTGCCGCGCAGCATTCCCTCTGCGGGGGCGGTCATCTTGATGTCTTCGGGGCGCACCACGACGTCGACTTTCTCGTTCTTTTCGAAATCGTCCACGCACTTGAAATTGCGGTTGCAG
>CALVHW010000018.1 GCA_944328905.1 uncultured Clostridia bacterium
ATTTTGCGGAGCGACCGCTTGCGGGCATTTATGCAAAATTGACGAAGTTGCGCGACAACTCCGTTGTCGCTATGGTGTGATTTTCGGACGCGCAGGTGATTTATTTCAAAATAATTAACTGCGCGTTTGAGAACCACGTTTCTCAAAAAGCGCACCCCATTTGCCGCATTCTTACGGCTTATACGGAAAGAGTGAATGCGCGCGATTATAATTTTGTGAGCCCTTAAAATATCGCGCAAAGAGAGAAAACAGGCGGCCAGCGGCAAAGCCGCGCACCCGCGGGTTTTCTCTAAATATCAAGCAAATATCCGCATCTCTTTTGCGGAGATTTGCGCGAAGTTTTAATAATTCTCTCGCGCAAGCAGAGTCGCGTCTCTGCGCCAGCGCACCCCAATTTGCCAACGCTTTGGCTTGCGGGAAGAGGGTGAATTTTTGCCATAATCAATCGTGCAAGGAAAATCGCATTTTTCCGCAGCACAACCCAATTTGCGCGTGAGCGCTTAACGGGTGAATGCGGCGCGCGTATGAATGGAGAGCACCTAAAAATGCGCGCCGCAGAGGGCGGAGCCCTAAAAATCACGAAAAATTTGTGAACTCTTTTCGCAAATTTTCGTGAACAGTGTGGTGGGCCTTAAAAAGGGCAAAAAGAGGGAGAAAACGCCGACAGGTGCTATGCACCGTGCGGCGGTGTCTCCATTAACTCTCGGAAAATCGCAGGCGTAATCGGAGACGATTGCGGTGCACTCGTTTTCGCTATTGCAAGCAAGTGAAAGCCTCGTGCACCTTCAGCTCGCCGAGATTTTCGAGAACATATTTATAGGTTTTTTATGGAACAAGCAAAAGTGATCATCGATGCCGGCAATACCGAAGATTTGCAGAAACTGCTCGGCGTGTTCGACGAAAATCTGAATATCGTCACCAATGAACTGGGCGTTGCCGCCTCGGTCGACGGCGTCTGCCTGAAAATTTTCGGCCCCGAAGAGGACGCCGCACTCGCCGGCCGGGTGCTCGAAGGCATCTTGAAACTCATCCGCGCCGGCGAAGATGTGGACAAGTCTCGCATCGTGTACTGCATCGAACTCGCGCGCGAGGGCGCCATCGAGGGCATCGAACAGGTGATGAGCGGCGTCGTGGCCGTCACCTCCCGCGGTAAGCAGATCAAGTGCAAAACAGTGGGGCAGAAAAAGTACGTGGAGGCCATCAAAAAGAACACCGTGGTGTTCGGCGTGGGGCCTGCCGGCACGGGCAAAACCTACCTCGCCGTGTGCCTCGCCGTTTCCGCGTTCAAGGGCAAGCAGGTGGAAAAGATCATCCTCACCCGCCCCGCGGTAGAGGCGGGCGAAAAACTCGGCTTTCTGCCCGGCGACCTGCAAACCAAGGTCGATCCTTACCTGCGCCCGCTCTACGACGCTTTGCAGGAGATGTTCGGGCCGGAAACGTACGCCAAACTCATGGAAAAGGGCGTTATCGAGGTCGCGCCGCTCGCGTATATGCGCGGCAGAACGCTATCCAACGCCTTCATCATCCTCGACGAGGCGCAGAACACCACCGTCGAGCAGATGAAAATGTTTTTAACGCGCATGGGTGACGGCAGCAAAGTGGTCGTCACCGGCGACGTGACGCAGATCGACCTGCCCGAAGGCAAGCGCAGCGGCCTCAAACACGCCGTGCAGGTATTGCGCGGCATCGAGGGCATCGAAACGGTCACGCTCACCGCCAAAGACGTGGTGCGCCATCCGCTCGTGATGCAGATCGTGCGCGCCTACGAGCGCGCAGGCGAGCGCGAATCCGCCAAAGAGGAAAGGAAAAGAAGATGAGAAATTCCGATCAGACCGACTTCAAAAAGTTCGGCAAAACCGAATGCGCGCGCAGCGTGGCGATCTTTCTGTTCAACTACCTGGTCGTGCTGCTGCTCGTGGCGCTGTTCATGTGGCTGAATTCGCTGCGCATGGAAGATACTACCCTGACAGATTTCTTTTTGGAAAGGTTCAATACCATCGTCTATCTGCTGGCGAGCATCTTCATGCTGTTCATTACCATCTATTTTTACTATATATTCGAAGACAGGGCGGTGCTCGCCAACCCGAAAAATATCTGGCTGATCTTCGTTCTGCTGGACGTGGGCATCATCGTATGCTACTTTTTCGGCTACTTTTTCAACATCTATTCCCGCCCCGTGGCCATGCTGGCGCTGCTCGCGCTCACGCTGCTCGGCCGCCGCGATGCGATCTTCCTCAACGTGATCTTCGCGCTGATGATGTTTTCCATCGACTATTTTTCCAACTATTCAGACATCAATCCGTATGTGAATGCGCTCAACAGCACGCCGCTGATGACCTTTTCGGCGGGCATGGTCGCCATCTTCGTGGGTAGCAAGGTCAAAACGCGCCTGCGCTCCTTTTTAACGGGGTTTGCCGTGTGCGTGCCTATCCTTATCATGACCGCCTGCCTCGAATACGACAGGGGCGTGGACATGGTGTACCTGTTGCTGTACGGATTGGAAGCGGGCGTGATGTCTGCCGTGCTGTTCATGGCGCTGCTGCCCGTGTTCGAGGTGGTGTTCAACTGCATCACCGATTACCGCCTGCGCGAGTTGACCGACCACGACGCGCCGCTCATGCGCGAACTCAAAGACCGCGCGCCCGGCACGTTCAATCACTGCATCGTGGTGGCGCATTTGGCGGAGGCGTGCGCTATTTCCCTCAACGAAGATACCGCCCTCGCGCGCGCCGCGGCGTATTATCACGACGTCGGCAAACTGCGCCAGCCCGAATACTTTACTGAAAACCAGGCGGGCTACAACCCGCACAGCGAACTTTCGCCCGAACTTTCGGTGGATATCATCCGCTCGCACGCCAAAGACGGCTACGACCTGATCCGTTCCCGCCGCCTGCCCAAAGTGCTGGCAGACATCGCTTTGCAGCACCACGGCACCATGCCCATCAAGTATTTTTACGCCAAGGCGCTGAAAATGACGGACGGCGCGCTCAATATCGAAGATTTTTCGTACGCGGGGCCGAAACCGCAGACCAAGATCGCCGCCATCATCATGATCGCGGACGCATCCGAGGCGATCTCGCGCACGCTGCCCGACCGCTCTACGGAAAAGGTGGAGAGCGCCGTGCGCGACATCATCGAGGAGCGCATGGAACTGGAACAGTTCGACGAGTGCGACATCACGATGAAGGATCTCACCATCATCCGCGAGACCATCGTCGGCTGCCTCACGGGCGTGTACCATGCGCGCACGCAGTACCCCAAACTCAAACTCAAACGCGAAGGACAGGAAAAAGAGGACGAAAATGGCTGATCTGTTTATCGATTGCGAAGAGGAGACCTTCGATGCCTCTCTGCTGGAAAAATACGCGCTTGCGGGCACGGAGAGCGATGCGCCCCTCTGCGCGGAACTGGTCTTTACGGACGAGGAGGGCATCCGCAAACTCAACGCCCAGACGCGCGGCAAAGACGCCGTGACCGACGTTTTGAGCTACCCGAGCATGGAACTCGAGCGCGGCGGGGCGATCCGCGCGGGAGAGCACCCGTTCGACCTCGACGAGGAGGGGCGGCTGTTTTTGGGCAGCGTGGTCATCTGTCGCGAGCGCGCCGCACAGCAGGCGGAGGAGTACGGCCATTCTTTGCAGAGGGAGTTGTATTACCTCGCCGTGCACGGGCTGTGCCACCTGCTCGGCTACGACCACGAAACGGCAGAGGATAAGGCGCAGATGCGCGCGCGGGAAGAGACCGCCCTCACCGCCATGGGACTGCCCAGAGAATAGGCGGCTCTTACGGCAGCGGCTGCCCTTATAATGGGCGGCGGCGTTGTCTTTTTTGCGGGTATGTATGTGCTTTTAAGTGCATTGCGCGCGGAAAAGAATATTCTCTTTGCGGATTGAATTTCCGTGCAGAAACATAAGAAGAAGGGAGTTTTGATTTATGAGATCGGGAACGGCGGCCGTCGTAGGCAAGGCGAATGCGGGCAAAAGCACGCTGGTGAACGTGCTCGTGGGCGAAAAGGTGGCGATCGTATCGCCCAAACCGCAGACCACGCGCAACCGCATCCTCGGCGTTCTCAACACGGAAAACGCGCAGGTGGCGTTCGTCGATACGCCCGGCATCTACCGCTCGAAGACCGCGCTTTCCGATTTGATGATGCGCACCGCCGAAACGAGCGCCAAAGACGTAGACATGATTTTATACGTGCACGACGGCCACAAGGGCATCGCCGATTCGGACATCGCGCTGATGAAAAAATTTCTCTCGTTCGGCGCGCCCATGCTCATCGCGTATACAAAGACGGATATCCTGCCCAAAGAGAACATCCCCGCCGACGCGCAGAAACTGTTTGAGGAGGGCATCACCTGCGACGTGTACCCCGTTTCCGCGCGCAAGGGCACCAATATCCGCAAACTGGAAGAGGCGATCATCGCCATGCTGCCCGAGGGGGATAAACTCTACCCCGATAACGTGCTTTCGGACAAGAGCGAAAAGTTCATGATCGGCGAGATCATGCGCGAAAAGATATTGCTCCGCTACGACAAAGAGATCCCGCACGGCGTGGCGGTGCTCGTGAACGTGTTTAAAAAGCGGGAAGAGGGGAACATTTACGACATAGACCTCGACGTCGTCTGCGAAAAGCCAAACCATAAGGCGATCATCATCGGCAAACAGGGCGCGGCGCTCAAAGAAACGCTTTCGGCGGCGCGGCGGGAAATGGAATCGTTCCTCGGCGCCAAAGTGTTTTTGACGGCGTACGTAAAGGTCAAAGACGACTGGCGCGACAAGCCGCATCTGCTCAAAGAGTACGGCTACGAAGAGGAGAGATGAAAAGCCGTTTGCCTGTGCGGCATCGGCATTGAAAAAAGGGCGCCGCCCGTTGTTTGCAACGGGCGGCGCCCTTTTTTGTATAACGAAAACCGCCCTGCGGCATTTGCCACGGGGCGGTGCTTTTATGAATGGAACTTCGTGCCGGGCGTTTTCGTGCCGGAAATGGCGATGAAAGCGTCAGCGCACGGAATTGCTGTAATTGTAGATCTTTTCCAGCAGACCGTCGGAAATGACGTTGCGGTATCTGCCCATGAACACGAACACCTTCGTGAAGAATTCGCGGTTGTCGCCGCCGATGGTGTAGGCGGGCAGGCGCTTGTTGTCGCCGTAGATGCGCGAGATAAACAGGCGGTCGAACTCGTCCTTTTCGGCGGGCGTCAGGCTGCTGAAAAAGGCGTCGGGAATATAATTGTTCGCATAGTAAGGCTGCTGGCCGTAAACGGGCGGCTGCTGGGGCGCGGCGTACGGCTGCTGCGCATAGTAGGGAGCCTGCGGCTGCTGCTGCGCGTAAGCATTGTAGTTGTACGTTTGCTGTTGCTGCGCATTCGCCGCGTTCTGCGCATCCTGCGCGGTTTGCTGCTGCGATTGCTGCTGGGCAAAGTCGGCATAGGCGCGGTTGAACTTGCCGTCGTATTTGGCCTGCTCGTAATCGAACGAAGGCTCTTCTTCCGGAATTTCTTCTTCGGCGGGCGTTTCGCGGATGGCTTCGTCGTAGTCGGCCGTTTCCGCCGCAGGTTCTCTTTCTTCCTGCGGGGCGATGTCGTCGATGGAGATCTGCGCCGCATCCTCAAACGCCGCATTGGTGCGCGCCGCATCCTGCGCTTCGGCGGGGGCGGGCTGCGCCGTTTCGGGCTGAGCCGCCGTTTCCGCGGCGGGCGCTTCCAGGCCTTTGATCGCCATCTGATCGTCGGCTCCTACCACGAAGGGGCTTTCGGCGGCTTTGGCTTTGCGCGCATGCAGCACGGCCGCCACGATGATGGCATAGATGAGTTGCACGAGCGCCACGCCGGCAAAACCGATGGTGCCGAGGTAATCGAACAGGTTGCCGAATCCTGCATATACGCCGAGCAGCACGACTGCCGCGATGCCGATCGCCGTCATGACCGCGGTGCGGATGATATCGAGCACGGCGGTGCGGGGAAGCGTTACCAGCAGCAGCGTCACCGCCGCATTGGCAAGCGCGCCGAGCACCAAAGCGCGCAGCACGATGGCCGTGATCGTGGTCACGATGCCGTCGCCGGAGAGTGTGAGGCCGAAGATGATGCTTTCAAACGTGCCGCCTTCCACAAAAGCGAAGCGGTCGAGCGCGAAGGCAAACGTGCCGACGGCGAGGATGAACGAGATGAGTTTCACTACGCCGCGGCCCCTGTATTGGGCAACGACGTCTACCAGCACGCCGAGTACGGCAAGTACGAGCGTAAGTACCGTAGAGTTGAGCGCAATGTAGGTCTTTTCGCTGTAAAAAATGGCGGCGAGGCCGAAATCGCGGATCGCCCAGGCAAAGAACAGCACGACCGCGACGCCGACGAGGCATTTGATGTAATTGAGCGCGATCACGCCTTTGCGCCGCACGAAGAACGCGGCCACGGTGCAGATGAGCAATACGGCGTAAAAGCCGACGAAGGCGTAATAAGCGGCTTTCAGCATATTGTCGCCGATCAGTTCGCCTTTGAACAGCAGCAGGATCTGCGACCACAGGCTCGCGTTTTTCACGTCGATGTCTACGTCGTGCAGCGGTGCCATGTTCGGTACGAACAGCAGTGCCACGAATCCTGCAAAGAGGATCAGCGACCATACCAGCTGAAATACGCGGCTCTGTACTTTGTTTTCCGCGGCTTTCGTTTCGGTGTCGTTCATGATAAATACCCCTTCATGATTTTTTGTCGGTGAAAAGCGCCTGCGGCGCAGTTCCGGCGAAAAGTTCCGCAAAGAAACTTTTCTATGTATTATTTTACTATATATGCAAAATTGTGTCAAGTAATACGCGGAAAAATGCCGGTTGTTTCCGCTATAATTTTTTTGCCCGTATTCCGCGCATCATTCCGTGCGGACGGCTCGGCTCTCCCGGTAATAGAGTGTGTAAAAATAACAAAATTTTGTGCCGGCCGGATAAATTTTATTGATATTCGCGCCCGTTTGCGGTATAATAAAACGGTAATACGATCGGTTTTTTGCCGGCGCGGCCTTACGCGGGGTATTGTTTTATGGATTCAGATCTGAAAAAAGTGGTGCATATGATCGGGGAGAACACGGGCATCCGCCTCTCCGTATACGGGGAAGACGGCCGGCCGCTGTACGGCGAAGGGCGCGCCGTATCTCCCGATTTCAAGGGGATAGCGCAGGACGACGCAGCGGATACGACGCGTTTCCGCGCGCGCTACCGCGACGTGCAGTATATCTTTTCGCTTGCGGGCGCCGGCCCCGTGCAGAAGAATTATGCCTTTCTGCTCGCGGATATGATCGAAAATTCCGCCAGCCGCGCGGTCAATCTGCCGAAGGGCGAATTTATCCGCCGCATTCTGCTGGGCGAATGCGCCGCCGGCGACATTCAGAAGTACCGGCTCAAATATTCCGTGCCCGAACTTCCCTGCTTTGCGCTCGCGCTGGCGCCCGAGGGAAAAATTTCCGACGCGCTCTCGCTGCTCTCGCAATACGCCGACAACGGCGCCGACTGCGCCGTGAGCATTTCCGGCAAGCTGTGCGCCTTCGTAAAGTTCATGGGGGAAGATTCCGAATACCAGTCTTCGGTGGACTTTGCCACCTTTTTGTGCCGTTCTCTGTACGAAGAGCTGGGCGTGCGCGCGCACATCGGCGTGGGCGGGAGCTTCCGCCGGTTCGACGACGTGAGCATCTCTTACCAGCAGGCGAGCGCGGCGCTGCGCATGAGTTCTGTGTTTGGTTCCAAGGGATTCGTGCACAGTTACCGCGAATTCGTGCTCATCAAAATGCTCGAGGATATCCCCGAAACAAAACTTTCGGAGTACCTTTCCATCCTTCTGGAAGGGGACGCCAAGGAACTTCTGAAAGACGAAGACATGGTCAACACCGCCGAAGAGTTTCTGGAGCGCAGTCTGAACGTTTCGGAAACGTCGCGCACGCTGTATATGCACCGCAACACGCTCATGTACCGGCTGGACAAGATCGAGCGCGTGACGGGGCTGAACCTGCGCAAGTTTTCCGACGCGGTCACCTTCCGCCTGATCACCATTTTGAACAAACTCGTATGACGCGGTCACGTTCCGCCTGGTCATTATTTTGAACAAACTCGTATGACGCGGTCACGTTCCGCCTGATCACCATTTTGAACAAACTCGTATGACGCGGTCACCTTCCGCCTGGTCATTATTTTGAACAAACTCGTATGACGCGGCGGGGCGTACACGGCCGCCCCGCGTTTTGATACCGAAAAAATTTTTTCAGGAGCAAAATTATGGATATTTACGAAAGGTCACTGAAACTGCACGAACGCCTGCGCGGCAAGTACGAAGTGCGCTCGCTCGTCGAGATCAAGGACAAAGAGGCGCTCTCTGAGGCGTACACCCCCGGCGTGGCGCAGCCCTGCCGCGAGATCGCGAAAAATCCCGATTCCGCCTATACGTATACGCGGAAATGGAACACGGTCGCGGTCGTATCCGACGGCAGCGCGGTGCTGGGCCTCGGCAACATCGGCGGCCTGGCGGGCCTGCCCGTGATGGAGGGCAAGGCGGTGCTGTTCCGCGAATTCGGCGGCATCGACGCCATCCCCATCGTGCTTTCGGGGCAGGACGAGGATGACATCGTGAAGGCGGTGGAGATGATCGCGCCGTCGTTCGGCGGCATCAACCTCGAAGACATCTGCGCGCCCAAGTGCTTTGCCGTCGAAAAGCGGCTGAAAGAAAAACTGGATATCCCCGTGTTCCACGACGACCAGCACGGCACGGCCATCGTGGTGGCGGCGGCGCTGATGAACGCCCTCAAACTCGTGAATAAAAAGATGGAGGATATCCGCATCGTCATCTGCGGCGCGGGCAGCGCGGGCATTGCCATCTGCAAACTGCTGATGGAGTGCGGCGCCAAGCACTTTATGCTCACCGCCCGCCGCGGCATCGTGTGCGAGGGCGAGGAGTGGCTCTCATCCGCGCAGGCGGAGATCGCCAAGATCACCAACCGCGAAAAGGTGCGCGGCACGCTCGCCGACGCGGTGAAGGGTGCCGACGTGTTCATCGGCGTTTCCGCGCCCAAACAGCTCTCGCAGGAAATGGTCAAAACCATGGCGGAAAAGAGCATCGTATTCGCCATGTCTAACCCCGAACCGGAAATTTATCCTCAGGAAGCGCTCGCGGCGGGCGCCGCCGTGGTGGGTACCGGCCGCAGCGACTTCCCCAACCAGATCAACAACGTGCTCGCCTTCCCCGGCGTGTTCCGCGGCGCGCTCGACGTGCGCGCGCGCGACATCACCGAGGGCATGAAAGTGGCGGCGGCGCGCGCTTTGGCGGACCTCGTGGGCGACGACCTCGCGCCCGAATACGTCATTCCCGCGCCCTTCGACGCGCGCGTGGCGGGGGCGGTCGCCAAGGCGGTCGCCGAACAGGCGAAAAAGGACGGCGTCGCGCGGCTGTAACGGCGTATAGCGAAAGCGGTCGGCCGCAAAGTCATTTTCGCGGCGAGGCGTTTTCAGAACACTGCGGTTTGCGGGATGCGGCGCGGCTGTAACGGCTTGCGCGGGTGCAATGAGCGTCCGCACGGCTTGCGCGGGCGGCGGCGCGGCAATGGTGTGCGCTGCGGAAGAGTTGTTGCGGCCCGCCCCACGCGGGTGGCGGATGTGTAGCCGCGCATATGTATGAATTTGCAATCCGCGTTTCGGCAGCCGCAGCGCTGCGAGCGGGCGGCGGATGTGTTTCCGCGCGCATATGCGTGAACGGGCAAAGCGCTTTTTTCGCTCCGAAACGGTGCGAAAAAAGTGCATACGTATATACATTTTTTGCACAAAAAAATAATTTTTTTAAGCGGGAAAGGGCGCAATGCTTTTCCCGCGCATAAAAACAGGGCAAAAGGGGGAATAATCATGACGTACGCAGAGATGCTGGCGCTGGCGCGGAAAAATCTGAATCCGCAGGAGCGCGGCGAATACTGCTCGTTCGGGTTCGTGAGCGCCGTGCTCGAGGCGGCGAACGGAAAGTATTATACGGGCGTAAACGTAGACCTCGCCTGCGGGCTGGGGTACTGCGCCGAGCGCAACGCCGCGGGCAGTATGCTCACCGACGGCGAAACGGTGGTGCGGCGCGTGGTGTGCGTGGGGCAGGACGGCGCGCCCATGCCGCCGTGCGGCTGCTGCCGCGAATTTCTTGCCCTGCTCTCGCCCGAAAACGAAAACACGGAATTTTTGCTGGAAGAGGAGCCGCTGCGCACGGAAACACTCGGCAGGCTGCGCCTTTTTCCGTGGGAAAAATAACTGACCGGAGGGTACAATGGAAGGCGATAAAAAACCGCGTGTTTCCAATTTGACGAAGAAAATTTTATGGGCGGTTGTCGCGGTCGCGGCTGCCGCCGCCTTGTTTTTTGCAGGGTATTACACCTATTATCTTTCGCTCGGCGAGGGTTTTCGCTCGCTACTGTGGGTGAAAAACATGATCCAGGACGAGTATTACCGGGAGATCAGCGACGACGATTTCTGGCAGGCCGCCATCGACGGCGCCATCGCCGGGCTTGACCAGTATTCCGCGTACTACACCGACGAGGAGTACGATACGGTCACGGACGAAAACCTCGGCCTGCGCGCGGGCATCGGCGTCTCCTTTTTTGCGGGCAGCAACAAAATCAGCAAAGTGGCCATCGGCTCGCCGGTGTTCTTCGCACAGCAGAATACCGACCTCGCCGGCGCCTGGGTGACGGGCGTGGGCGGCTCGGAAAGCGAGATCGCCGATACTTTCACGAGCGCGGCGCTCTCGAAAGAAATGGCGAAGTATGGCGAGGGCGATACCGTGGTTGTGCGCGTTTCCGAAAAGGGCGCAAACGATAGGGCAGACGCGACCTGCCGCACGCTTTCGGTCGTTTCCGCCGCCTATCACGAGAGTTATGTGCTGTACGCGGGGCGTACCGATGACGGGCAGGCGCGCGCTTTTGCCGTCATCTACGGTGAGGACGGCGAAGGCGCCTGGACGGACGTGAGTGCGTACACGGCCGCCGACGAAAAGGTGCCTGCGGGGCAGGCGTATCTGCGGCTGGTGCAGTTCAACGGCGGCGCTTCCGACGAATTCGCGCAGGCCGCCGGGCAGTACAAAGAGGATGGCCTGCGCACGCTGCTGCTCGATCTGCGCAACAACGGCGGGGGACGGCTGGACATTTTGCAGCGCATCGCGCCGTATTTTATAGCGAATACGGACGACGCGCGCGCCGTGATCATGCGGGCGCGCTACCGCAGCGGGGAAGAGGCGGTTTCCCGTGCCGTCGGCAACAAATACGGCGAATATTTTGCCGGCAGCGAAATTTACGTGGCTGCCAACGGCAATACCGCCAGCGCGAGCGAGGCGCTCATCGGCGCCATGATCGATTACGGGGCGATCGGGTTTGAAGATATTTACATCACCGATACCGTGCAGAAAGAGGGCTACGCGGCGGCGACGTACGGCAAGGGCATCATGCAGTCGACGTACGTGAACACCAAAACGGGCGAGGCGATCAAACTGACCACCGCGCAGATCTACTGGCCGAACGGCCGCACCATCCACGATGTGGGCATCACGGTAAACGACGGTGCGATCGCCAGCCCCGCCGCATCGTTCGGCGAGTACGGCGATGCGGAGTTGGAAAGCATTTTCGGGTATATTTCCGCGCGGACGGCGTAAATCCGTGCGGGTACGGCGCGTTGCGGCGCAAATAGGTGCAGACAGGGGTATCTTTTCCGCCTTTTAAGCGGGAAAGATACCTTTTTGCGTTGCGGGCGGAGCGTCGCGTTCGGCCGTGCGCATTTTAGCGTCGCGTTCGGCCGTGCCGGCAAGTGTTTTGAAGGGGCGCGCCCCGGCGGCGCGGCCCTTTTTAATCGGCAAAGTACCGGTTGAGAGAATACACGATCTGCGCGTCGGCAAAGGGCGCGATGGGCGCGAACGGGTTTTCCGCGCTTTCGGCAGCCTCGGCTTTGGTCGGAGCTGCTTTTTGCTGCGTAAACAGCGCGGAAAGCGCGGGCGCCAGCCCCGCGATCGTTTCCGCGGCAGACTGCACGTCTTTGCCGCCCAGCGCGCGCAGCAGTCCGCCGTCGGCCAGTTTCGCCGCATTTTCGTACGCTTCGGCGAGTTCTTTGCCGTTTACGCTTCCGAAGGTCTGCGCGCGGAACCAGTCGCTTTTGATGATCGCCGAGATCTCGCCGCTTTCCAAAAATTTGCCCAGCGGGCGCAGAAAGTCGGCTTGCTTTTTTTGCCCCGCGAGCAGGGCGATGAGTAGAATGAGAATTTCCATATTCACCTCAAAACACAGTATTTGCGGGTTTCTGCCTTTTGCGCGCCGGTTTGCGGCAAATTTGCCGCCTGCCGCATAAGATGGATTGACGAAATTTTTCGGGAGGTCAGTATGCAGGATTTCAACTCGTATGAAGGAGGCGACAAGCGCGAAAAGCAGGAAACGGACGACATGACGATGAAGATCGCGCAGGCGTTCCGGGGAAAGGGCGAGGCGGATATACTGCGCGCCATCTATGCGGAGGCAGAACGCAGCCGCCGTGCGGGCACGCTCACCGATGCCGAACTGGATAATTTTTATGCGGCCGTTTCGCCCATGCTCGACGCCGCCAAGCGCAAAAAACTCAAACAGATCGTGGAAAAACTGAAAAAGATGAAGTAGGGCACCGGTTTTGCCCGTATTGCCCTTTATTCCGCGCCCGCCGCATTTCCGGCGGGCGCGGCGCTTTTTTGCGGGGATAAAACGGGCGGCGCTATTTTTGTGAAAAATTGGGTGCGCTGCTTTTGAGCGGCGGCGCTTTCCGTGAAAATAAATTGTGTGTGCTGCTTTTGAGCGGGCGCGGCGGCCGCAGAGGCAATATGTGCGGCAACACAGATGCGGGCGTGCGCATATCTGTTGCAAAAAGGTGCGCGTCGGACGGTTTTTCGCCCGTATGCGGCGGGGCGCATATGCGTTCAGCCGCAGGCGATCTCCTCCGCCGCTTCGAGAAAGGTTTTTACTTCCGTTTCCGTGTTGAATTCGGAGAGGCTGGCGCGTACCAGGCCCGTTTCAAAGGTGCCCAGCCCCCTGTGCATGAGCGGCGCGCAGTGCAGGCCGCCGCGCACGGCGATCTCGTAGCCGTCGGAAAGCGCCTGCGCGAAAAATTCGGAGGATACCGCGTCGCAGGCAAAGGCGACGATGCCGAACGGGTTGGGTTTCGAATAGGTGCGTATGCCCGCGATGCTTTGCAGACCGCACAGCAGTTGTTCCGTCAATGCGGTGATGCGGGCGCCCACCTCGCCGAGGCGCGGCATAAGGTAAAGCGCGCCCTCGGTGAGGGACGCGGCGGCGGGGAAGGAGATGGTGCCCGCCTCCAAACGGTCGGGGTAAAAGGCGGGCATATCCGGGTTGGCGCTCTCGCTGCCCGTGCCGCCGTATAAGAGGGGCGCAAGTTCCAGCCGCCGCGAAAACACCAGCGCGCCCGAACCCTGTATGCCGTGCATACCCTTGTGCCCCGCCACGGCCAGCGCGTCGATGCCCGCCTTCTGCATATCGAGGGGGATGTGTCCGCACGCCTGCGCGCCGTCGCAGACGGTGTAAACGTGCGCGGGCAGCAGGGCGCGCACTTTCGCCGCGTCGATCGCCGTGCCCGTCACGTTCGAGGCGAGGGTGAACACGGCGGCGAGAGTGTTTTTTTGCACGGCGGCGGCGATCGCCTCCGGCCGCACTTCGCCGCTTTGCAAAGGCACCACCGTCAGCGAAATTTCGCCCGCCCGTTCCAGCGCAAAGAGGGGGCGCAGCACCGAATTGTGTTCGGCGGCGGTGGTGATAATGTGCGGTTTTTTGCCGCACGTTCCCTTGTTTTTTGCGCCAAGCACCGTGCCGAAAATGGCGCAGCACAGCGCTTCCGTGCAGTTTTTGGTGAGAATCACGCGCTCGGCGTCCTCTCCGCCGAAAAACGCGCAAAGCAGTTTGCGGCACTCGTAAATCCGTTCCGCAAGCGTCACCGAAAGCGCGTGGCCGCTGCGGCCGGGATTGGCGCAGATGCCCTCGATGCTCGCCTTTACCGCCTGCACCACGCTGTCCGGCTTTCTGCCGCCCGTGGCGGCGTTGTCGAAATAGATCATTTTCACCTCGCTTTTCCGCGTTCGCAGCTATGCCCGCCGCGACAATTCGCCGCGATGCGTCATATACTGTACTAATATATGCCGCGACCGGCAAATTTTGACGAACGAAGGTGAAAAGATGGACAGTATCTTGGCGGTATTCCGCTCCCGCACGCAGGCGCTCGACTGCGTTTCGCGGCTCAAATATTACGGCGTGGGCGCCGCGGCGGTCTCCACCCCGCGCGAGGCGAACGTCGGCTGCGGCATTTCGGTGCGGCTGGCCGAAGGCGATCTTCCCCGCGCAAAGCGCATCCTGTCTGCGGCCGGTTACAGCGCTTTTGCGGGTTTTTTGCGCGTGCAGGTGCGCGGCGGCCGCACGTTCGTGCGCCCGGTCTGAAAATTTTCCGTGCGCCGCGTGCAGAAAGCCGCGGAGCCGCCGCCCGCGGACAGGCTGTTTTTGTCTGCGTGAGGGTGCGGACAGGTCTTTTGGGGCGTGGATGGAAGGGGAAAGAGCGCCGTGCGAAAAATTTGTGCCGCCGCCCGCGGGAAGTCTTTTTTCGGCGAAGGAGAAACGGGCATGGTGCCCGCGGGCGCCTTTGCCGCGAAAAAAGAGCGCCGTCCGTTCCGTTCGCGGGGCCTTTTTTGGCGGCGCGGGCGAAAAGAGGCGAAAATAATTGAAAAAGGCGGCGTTTTATGGTAAAATAACGGCATGGAAGAACAAAAGAGAAAAGAGGCGCTGCAAATATTGAGCGAAATTTACGCGGGCGCGCGCCCCGCCCTGCATTACAACACCGCTTACGAACTGCTCATCGCGGTCATTTTGTCGGCGCAGTGTACCGACGAGCGGGTGAACAAGGTGACGGCGGAGCTTTTCAAAGAGCACAACACGCCCGAAACGATGCTCGCGCTCTCGCAGGAGCAGTTGGAAAAGTACATCTTTTCGTGCGGGCTGTACAAGAGCAAGGCGGCGCACATCCTTTCCGCCTCGCGCGACATCGTGGAAAAATTCGGCGGAAAGGTGCCCGAAGGCTTTGCCGAACTCAAATCGCTGGCGGGCGTGGGGCAGAAAACGGCCAACGTCGTTTCTTCCGTGTGGTTCGATAAGGATGCGATCGCCGTAGATACGCACGTTTTCCGCGTTTCCAACCGTTTGGGGCTGGCGCAAGCGGGCACGCCGCTCAAAACCGAGCAGCAACTGCAAGAGGCGATTCCGCAAAAGTACTGGTCGGAGGCGCACCACTGGCTGATCTGGCACGGCCGGCGCATCTGCCATGCGCAAAAGCCCGACTGCGCGCACTGCCCGCTTTCCGGCTGCTGCGACTATTTTGCGGCGCAGAAAAAAGGGGAATAATACGGCGGCGGAAGGCCTGCATCCGTAAAAAATTCGCCGCGCGGCGGCGTTTTATCGGGTAAAAGGGCAGGCGTTTTATGGGGGAATCATGAAAGAGAGTGCAAAAAGGGGGACGGGTATCTTTTTGGCCGTGCTCGGCATCGTTGCCTTTTTAGGCGGCGTGCTTACCTGCGTTTTGCAATATACGGAGCTGCGCGCGCAGCAAAACATATGCGTTGAAGTGGAGGCGCGCGTGGTCGAGGTGGAGTCTTGGCAGAGAAGGGAAACCGATTCCGACGGCGACCACTATTATATAACATACTATCGGGCAATTTTCGAATACGAGTATGCGGGCAGAACGTACAGAAAAAAAGATAATACGAGCACTTCGTCTGCTTTCGGTTCGCAGTATTCGGTGGGCGACACCGTTACCGTTTGGGTGGAGCGGCAGAATCCTTACGCAGTGCATCTGCCGAATTCGCGGATGCAGGGCTATACGATGGGCGGATTTCTCGCCGTGTTCGGTTATGTGCTCTTTTCCCTGAGCACGTTTGCTTTCCGAATCGATAAAAACGAGGATTCCCTTTTGCTGCGGGTTTTCGGGATCTATCTTCCGGTAGCGGCTGTGCTTGCCGCAGTCCTTTGGTTCGTGGGCAGCCATTTCGGGAACGGCGGCAGGGTAAATTTATGGACAAATCTTCCGTTTATGTCCGCATTGGCCGTTGCGGCGGTCTTTGCCGCTGTGTTGCTCGCCGATTTTATCGCGCGCCTTAGCAGCAGGATCGGCAGGAGAAAGGCGCGGAAAAAGGCGGAAGAGAGTGCCGATACAACAGCGGGCGGCGAAAAACGCCTGTAAAAGAGCGAGGTATAAGTTATGGCGACATCGATGTTTACCGATAAAGTGAAAATTACCGTCAAGTCCGGCAGCGGCGGCGACGGCATGAACTCGTTCAAGAGTTTCAAGGGTTTTGCCAACGGCGGGCCGGACGGCGGCGACGGCGGCGACGGCGGCAGCGTGTACGTGGTGGGGGACAAGGATACGGGCGATCTGATCCGCTTCCGCTACGGCGGCAAGTTCGCGGCGGGCGACGGCGAGCGCGGCGGCACCAACAACTGCACGGGCAAGAGCGGGGAAGACGTGGTGATCGCTCTGCCCCTCGGCACGCTCGTGCGCGACGCCGAAACGAGCCGGATCTTGTGCGACGTGTACGAGGACGGCGAAAAAATCCTCATCGCGCGCGGCGGCCACGGCGGCAAGGGCAACGTGCGCTTTACCACCGCCCGCCGCCATGCGCCGCACTTTGCGCAAAAGGGAGAAAAGACGCAGCCGCACGATCTCATCCTCGAACTGAAAGTGATCGCAGACGTGGGGCTGATCGGCTTTCCCAACGTGGGCAAGAGCACGCTGCTTTCCAAAATATCCGCGGCGAAACCCAAAATCGCCAATTACCATTTCACCACCCTTTCGCCCAACCTCGGCGTGGTGAAATATTACGACAAATCGTTCGTGGCGGCGGATATTCCGGGGTTGATCGAGGGCGCGGCGGCAGGCGCGGGGCTGGGGCACGATTTTCTGCGCCATATCGAGCGTACGCGTATGCTCGTGCACGTGGTGGATATTTCCGGCTCGGAGGGGCGCGATCCGTACGAAGATTTCAAAAAGATCAACGCCGAACTCAAAGAGTACAGCGAAAAACTCGCCGCCCTGCCGCAGATCGTGGCGCTGAACAAGTGCGACATTCCCGGCGCGGAAGAAAACCGCAAAGCGTTCGTTAAAAAGTGCCGCAAATACAAAAAATACCCCATTACGGCGGTCACGGGCGAGGGCACGCGCGAACTCATCGAGGGCATCTTTGCCGTGCTGGATACGCTGCCGCCTCCCCAGCCCATCCCTGCCGACGATTTTGAGTATGAGCGCGCGGACGTCAACGAATTCCGCATCGATAAAGACGAGCAGGAAAACGTGTGGTACGTTACGGGCGGGTTGGTCGATATGTTAGAGCGCAACGTGGTGCTTTCCGATCCCGATTCGATGGCGTATTTTCAGAAAGTGCTCAAAGACAAGGGCGTCATTTCCGCGCTGCGCGCCGCCGGCGTGCAGGAGGACGACACCGTCGTCATCGGCGGCGTGGAGTTTTCGTTCAAGGAATAAGAACGCACATCATATTTTTGGCAGCCCGAAAACATTTCGCCGAGGGATATAATTCAATCGCGCGAGTAAAAACCACGCTTTTTGCGAGCGCCCACAATTTGCCGCATACTTACGATTTACGGGAAGAGGGTAAATTTTTGCCCATAATAATTCGCGCAAGGGAAACCGCGTTTTTCCGCAGCGCAACCCAATTTGCCGACATATCGGCTTACGGAAAGGGTGAAACAGCGGCATTAAAATTTGGGGGAGCCCTTGAAAAATGCCGCTGTGAGGGGAAAACCGTTCGGGTTTCCCCTAAAATCTCGGCATTTCGCAGCCGGCAGCCCGGCGAGAAATGCGAGAAATAAAACAACTGACTGCGCGTCCGCAAACCACGCTTTGCGGAAAGCGCCCTCAATTTGCCGAAAACATTCGGCTTATGGGAAGAGGGTGAATTTTTGCCCGTTCTATAAAGGTGAGCCCCTAAAAAGGGCAAAAAGAGGGAGAAAACGCCGATAGGCGCTTATTTAGCGCCGTGCGGCGGTGTCGCCCTGAAAAATCGGACGAAATGTTTTCGGCAGCCCGAAAACATTTCGCCGAGGGAAAAAAGGAGTTTTCTATGCTTACCAGCAAACAAAGGAGTAATTTAAAGAGTATTGCCGCCAATTTGCAGCCCGTGGGGCAACTCGGCAAAGGCGGCGTGAGCGACAACATGATCCGCTCGTTTTCCGAGGCGCTCGAAGCGCGGGAGCTGATCAAGATCAACGTGCTCACGAACGCCGAGGAGGACGCCAGAGAACTGGGTGCGCAACTCGCCGAAAAATTGTTCGCCGAGTGCGTGGCCGTCATCGGCAGAAAGGTGATTTTGTACCGCCGTTCGTCGCGCAAAAATTTCGAACATATCCAGTTTTAAGAAAACCGCCGCACCGAGCCAAAGACTTTCGGCAATGGAACGGGAGAACTTTTGCGGCGGCATTCAGAATGTAAAAGGGTGCCGAACGGTACGGCTTTGGCAGCCGTTTCGAACTGCCGTGGGTGCAGAAGTGCCGCATTTTTGTGCGGCTTTTTTGCATTTTTACAAAATTTTAATATTTTGCAAGCATTTTCTAAACATCGGTGCGGTATGATGCGGGCAGAATAAGAGAGTACTGCCGGTAAAGCGTGTTTTGCGGGGCCGATAAAGGGCGCATATTTTCGTCAGCACGAAAAGATTTCGCCGAGAAGAATAATCGCTCGCGCCCACAAGTTGCCGAAAACATTCGGCTTATGCGGAAAGAGTGAATTTGCGCGATTTCTATAATCGAGAGCGATATAAAGTATCGCGCAAAGAGAGAAAACAGGCGGTCAGCGGCATAGTCGCGCGCCCGCGGGTTTTCTCTGAGTATCAAGCAAATTCTCTCATCTCTTTTGAAAGAATTTGCGCGAAGAATATTTTTAACTCGCGCAAGGGAAATCACACTTTCCCGCGGCGCAACCCAATTTGCGCGGGAGCGCTTAAAGGGTGAATGTGCGCGACTTCTATAAAGGAGAGCGCTGAAAGGTCGCGCACAGAGGGCAACGCCCTCAGAATCACGGAATTTTTACGGACTCTTTCCGTAAAAATTCGTGAACATAAATGGAGGTATGAAAAATGGTGCGTATTCTGGTCGCGGAGGACGACGCGGCGCTCGGCCGCCTCGTTTGCAGGGCGCTTTCGGGCGAGGGGTTCGAGGCGGTGCACTGTGCAGACGGGCAGGAGGCGCTTTCGCTCATGCAGGAGCAGGCCTTCGATATGCTCGTGTGCGACGTGATGATGCCCAAAATGGACGGCTTCCAACTTGCCGCCGCCGTGCGCGCGGGTGATAAAAATATGCCCATTCTGTTCATGACCGCTTTGGGGGACAAGGCGTCGAAACAGCGCGGCTACGGCCTGGGCATCGACGATTATGTGGAAAAACCCTTCGACACGGATATCCTCGTGCTGCGCATCCGCGCGCTTTTGCGCCGCGCCAACATCGAAAAGAGCCGCGAACTCGTCGCGGGCAACCTGCGCATGAATGCCGACGAGCACACCGCGTACGTCGGCGGCGAGGAGCTCCCGCTCACCGTGCGCGAGTTCGACTTGCTGTTCAAACTGCTCTCCTTTCCCCGCCGCACTTTCACGCGCAACCAGCTGATGGAGGAGTTTTGGGACTTCGACTCTTCGGCGACCTCCCGCACGGTCGACGTGTATATGTCGAAACTGCGCGAAAAGACGGCCGCCTGCGACGGTTTCGAGATCGTAACCGTGCACGGCCTGGGGTATAAGGCGGTGCTCAAATGAAGAGGAGAAGGCCCGCTTTGCGCATTTTTTTGGGATACGTTTGGTTCTTTTTGCTCATTGCGTTCGTCATCACGATCGCCGCGTTTTCCGTTTCCGCTGCAAACGACATGTTCGGCGAAAATAAGGGCGCGGTGGCCGCGTTCATGTTCGCGGTGGTGCTGTTTTTGTCGCTCGCGTGCGCGACGGTCGACCTGTTCCGCCGAAAGCTCACGGTCGAGCGGCCGGTGAAAAAGATCTTAGACGCCGCCGAGCGCATCGCCGCGGGCGATTTTTCCGTGCGCCTGCACATCGACCACCCCTACGAGCGGCGCACCGAATACGACCTGATCATGGAAAACCTGAACGAAATGGCGGAGGAACTTTCCCGCACGGAGATATTGCGCAGCGATTTCGTGGCGAACGTGTCGCACGAGTTCAAAACGCCGCTCGCCGTCATCCGCAGTTATGTCGCCGCGCTGAAAACCGAAACGGACGAGGCCGAACGCCTGCGCTGCATTCAGGCCATCTCCGACGCGGCAAAGCGGCTCACCGACCTCGTTTCCGACGTTTTGAAATTGGATAAACTGGAAAACGGGCAGATGCACGCGGAAACGACGCTGTTCCGTTTAGACGAGCAGGTCGCGCAGGCGGTTCTCGGCTTCGAGGACAAGATCGAAGAAAAGGGCCTGCGCCTTTCCTGCGATTTCGACGAGGTGACCGTGCGGTCTGCGCCCGAACTGTTGGAGATCGTGTGGAACAACCTGCTCTCCAACGCCGTCAAGTTCACGCCCGCGGGCGGGGAGATCACCGTGACGCTACGGCGGGAGGGCGGCCGCGCCGCCGTGTGCGTGGCGGATACCGGCTGCGGCATCCCCAAAGAGGCGGGCGCGCACATCTTCGAAAAATTTTACCAGGCAGACCGTTCCCGCGCACAGGAGGGCAACGGGCTGGGGCTTTCGCTGGTCAAGCGGGCGATCTCGCGCCTCGGAGGGGAGATCGGCGTGGAGAGCGAGCCGGGCAAGGGCAGCGCCTTTACCGTGAAGATAGGCGGTGTGCAATGAAACGGCTTTGGGAGACTCTCAAAAATCCGGGCGGCGCCGTGTTCGGCATTGTGTGCGCCGTTGCCGCCGTGTTCGTGACGCTGGCGATGCTCGCGGTCGTGTTTGAATATGCCGGCTGGTTGGCGTACCCCGCTTACGCGCTGGCGGCGCTGTCTCTCGCATATGCCGTTTATGCGGCGGTGCGCGTTGCGCCCAAGATCAAGGCGGCCGTGCTCGCAGCGGCGGCCAAACGGCGGCTGACGGCGGGAATTGTGCACGAGTTCGGGGTACGTACCCTCGTTTTTTCCGGCATTTCCTTTGCGGTGAA
>CALVHW010000019.1 GCA_944328905.1 uncultured Clostridia bacterium
CCCGTGGTCACCCCTCTTGCAAAGGGGATCACCGTCGGGCATCAGATGGCGCTCGCCGTCCTGTTCGAAAGCGGCGCTCCGTCCATGGCGGACGTCCCCGAAACATATCTTTGGGACTATCTCAAAGATTTCTATGAAGCGATTCCCTCCCTGCGCGACGAAACCGTGTTTTTATGCGGATTTCCCGATGAATACTACTGCGCGGCGATCCGTGCGGGCGACGAATGGTTTGTAGCCGGCATCAATTCTCTCACGGAAACTACGGCAAGGATAGATTTTTCCTTCCTCGGAGAGGGAACGTATGACGCCGTCGTCTTTACGGACGGAGAAAACGGTATCGTGCGTTCGTCAGACACCGTCGATTCGTCTGCGGTCAAAGATATCGCAATGCAGGTTGACGGCGGGTTTGTCTATTATCTGAAACCGCACGCCGGAGCATAAAGGCAGAATATAAAAAACAATTTTTTACTGATCAGGAGGCATTATGAAAAAGAAAATTCTGGCACTGCTGTGCTGCGCGATCGCCGCGGTTTTCATGTTCACGGGCTGCGGGGGAACGGGCGGCGGAAATTCCGGCGGCAACTGGTGGAACACCACCGGAACCCTCGAAAAAGACGATGCGGGCAATGTTGTATTCAACAATGTGGAGATCAAGCTTTCCACCGTCGTCAACGGGGAAGACAAAGATCCGTTCAACCGCATCGTTGCACAGTTCAACGCGCAGTACCGCGGCAAAATCAACGTCGTCGTCACCAATATAGCCGAAGCTTATTACGAATCGACGGTAGGGCAGCAGATCGCCTACGACCTCAACGCTCCCGATCTGCTGATGTCGCACGAAAAAGGGCACAAATTTTTCGTGCAGGACCGCCTGATCCAGCCGTTCGACGAGATCATGGAGCAATCCGGTATCGTATTCGATATGGCCGATTATGCCGAAGGGCTTGCAAAGTACAGTTCCATGGGAACCGGCGATTCGCTGTACGGCGTTCCGGTCGATGCGCAGAGCATGGTCGTTTACTACAATAAAAAGATTTTGGAAAAATACGCCGATTCTTTCCCTTCCGACCGCGCCGGGCTGATCTCTCTGCTCGAAAAGATCGCGGAAGGCGAAAACATGACGCCGATCGCCTGGTCTACCACGCTCGGTTACTTTTCGCAGTACCTCTTTGCCACTGCCGTCATCCAGAACGGCGGATACATCAACAATCCTGATGCAGACGATTATCTCGCGGATTGGAGTTCCAATCCGGAAAACAACGCGGCGTTCAAAAAAGCGATCGCCTCTATCCGCGAACTGATCTATCACGATCCGCGCCCGCTGGCTGCCGTGGGGCAGAGCGAGGCCGATGCGCTCAACAGCTTTCTGACCGGCCGTGCCTTCATTTACGTGAGTCTGCCCTGGTTCATCGATTCCATTGCCGAAGGGTTCGGCCAGCTGAACGGCGGCATCGATCCGGAAGTCGTAAAAAACGATTATCTCGGCGCGGCGAGCCTTGCCAACTGGTTTACCGACGAGCAGAACGAAAACAGCGCCAAGATCTACGGAGATTCGCACTTTTTTGCGATGAGCGCAACGGTCAGGGATATCAACAAAAAGGCAGCCGTCTGCGAATTTATCCGGTGGTTCACGCAAACCGGTTCCGTCGGGGCGTCCTGGGCGGATGCCGGGCATATGACGGCATCCAAAGTGATCAGCGAATCGCCGGAGTACCAGAGCAGCGAATCTGTTTCAAAATTTATTTCTAAATTTTATTCGGGCATCGATAATTTCGAGTGCGTAGGGGTTACGCCGTTTTACGGAGATATCAACAACGCGCTCGTGGATATCATTCTGAACACGCTGGAACAGGCGGACGCGAGCAAAGACGACGCGGCCATAAAGAAGGCGCAGGACGATTATAATGCCGTCGTTTCGTTTGTAGGTATGTGAGTATGCAGGAAGAAAAATCTTTTTCGGAAGAATACATCGATCACGCCCGTGAACAGAAGCGTGCGCGCCGCAAAGAAGCGGCCTTTGCCGTCGCCCTCATCAGTCCGTATCTGATCATTTTTCTGCTGTTCACGATTCTTCCCGTTGTGATGGGACTCATAATGTCCTTTATGCGGTACAATCCGTATGTTCCGGATGAAAGCGAATTTATCGGCTTTCAGAATTTCATCAATCTCTTCAATTTCGACCTGCCCGTCACCAAAACGTTCTGGGATTCTTTCTCCACGATGCTGCTCTTTGACGTGGTGGCTGTTCCGCTGATGATGATCATTCCGTTTGTGCTCGCCTATTTTATCAATATGCAGCCGCCCGGATATAAAATTTTTCGCGCGATCATCTATCTGCCCAGCGTTGTTTCCGTTACGATCATGGGTATCATTTTCGGAAATATGTTCGCCGGCGACAGTTCCGGGCTGATCAACGCCTGGCTCGGTACGGAGATCAAGTGGATGTCCGGCCAGCCGTGGGTAGACGATACCCTGCGCTGGCTCGTCATGCTGATCGCCACGATCTGGTGGCAGACGGGTACCAATTTCGTGATCTTTGCGGGCGCATTGCGCAATGTTCCGAAATCGCTGTACGAGGCTTGCGAAATGGACGGAGGGAACCGTATGCAGCGGATACTGAACGTAACCCTCCCGCACGTGCGCCCCGCGCTTTCGATCTGCCTTTTCAATACTTTGATCGGATACCTGAATCTGTACGGGCAGCCGTATGTGCTGAATGAAGTCGACAACGAAAACGTGTTCGTTTCGCCGATGATGTTCATACAGCATTATCTTTCGGGAGGAATGGCGTATGCCCGGCAAACGGGATTTATCTGTGCCTGCGCGATCATGTTCGGGCTTATCGTGATGTGCTTCACCGTTGTAGAGAGGATATGTTCGCGCGAGCGGCGCAAAAAAACCAGGCATACCCTCGCTTGCAGAAAGTATTTTGCGTATACGGAATATCTCGCTGCGGATCGCGAAAATAAGGAGGACGAAGCATGAGTAAATTCACCGCGGAAAAAAGGCAGCTTACGAAGTCAGAGCGTATAAGGCGCAGAGAAAAAATTGTTTCTTTTATCGTGCTGTCGGTCGCATCGCTGCTGTTTCTGTTTCCGTTCATCTATATGCTCGGAACTTCGTTCAAGTCTGATCTCGATCTGCAGATTCATCCCGAAACGCTGCTGCCGTCTTCCGGCAGCGAATGGACGCTCAAACACTACGAAGGGTTTATTATCCGCGACGGAAAAGTGGATAATATGCCGTTCTGGATATTCAATTCCCTGTGGTCGACGGCCGCCTGCGTCGTGCTCACCGTGCTGATGGATCTTGTCACCGCTTATGCCGTCGTGTTTTTTAAATTCCGCGGCAAGAACATATTGGTAAAGTTTCTGTTTTTGTGGATGGCCGTGCCGGGCGTTATCGGCACTGCGCCCTCGTTTGCCATGTACGCCACTTTCAAGTCTGTTTTAGGAATAACGGGCGGAACGGCGGGGTATGCCTACATTTATTCCTGGCTGGTCATACCCGGTGTGACGGGGATTTTCAATCTGCTGCTGATGAAAAATATGTTCGATTCCATTCCGCAGGACATTATCGACAGCGCCAAGAGCGACGGCGCGAGCAATATGCGCATTTTCCGCCGGATCGTCTGCCCGTTGGCGCGGTCTACGATCATGCTGATCGCGCTGTTCGTATTTGTGGGCAACTGGAACAACCTGATATTCCCGCAGCTCGTTTTAACGGGAGAGGATTCCCGCTGGTATACGCTTACGGTGGCGCTCACCGGATATACGGGGGGAACGTCTTGGGGACAGACGGGCGTTTCGATGGCAACAAGTGTCTTTGCAATGATTCCTATTATCATCGTTTTCTGTTTTACCCAAAACAAGATGATCGACGGACTGGCAACGACGGGAATTAAGAAATAGAGGGATTGATGCAAATGGATAATACTGTAAAGCAAACCGCGTTTTTATCGCTCCGGAATCTTGAAAAAGTGTATCCGAACGGCGAAAAGGCGGTCTACGATTTCAACCTCGATATCGAAAAAAACGAGTTCATCGTCATTGTAGGCCCCTCCGGGTGCGGCAAAAGCACTACGCTGCGTATGCTTGCCGGGCTGGAAGATATAACCCGCGGCGAAATTTTTCTCCGCGGAGAACTGCTCAATTATAAGCCGAGCAAAGACAGGGGCATGGCTGTCGTCTTTCAGAGTTATGCACTCTATCCGCAGATGAACGTATTCGACAATATTGCGTTTCCGCTCACGATCAACAAATTTTCTTTGCCTGCCGTGCATGAAAAACTTTTCGCGTTAAACGAACTGCTCGGCCTGTTCGGCTCCGAAAGCAGAGCGGAGGGAGCGGTGCGTGCGGTGTTTGAAGCGCGGGGCAGAAAAAAAGAAAAACTGCAAACCTGTGCCGCCATGCTGAAGATCGGTCTGCCGGCGGCTGAAATACTGTGGGACATGATGCGGGATGATGCGGCCGGAGCGGGCGAAACAATGCAGGAAACCGCTGAACGCCGGAGAAGGGATATCTGCGCGCGGATGGAAGCGGAAAAGGCTGCCGCCGCGGCCGCGCATATCCGGTTGGATGACAGGTACTATCTCCTGGATGAAGAGGGGAATGTCAAACTCGAACAGAGAAAATATACGCCTTTTGAGATCCGCTGCAAAGTGTACGAGACGGCGGAAAAACTGGATCTTGTGCCGTACCTCGATAAATTGCCCAAAGAGCTGTCCGGCGGGCAGATGCAGCGCGTTGCGCTCGGCCGTGCGATCATAAAAAACGTACCCATTTTTCTGATGGACGAGCCGCTCAGCAATCTGGACGCCAAGCTGCGCCTCACCATGCGGAGCGAGATCGTAAAACTGCAGAACCGGATCAACGCCACGACCATCTATGTCACGCACGATCAGACGGAAGCGATGACGATGGCCACCCGGATCGTCGTCATGTCAAAGGGATTTGTACAGCAGATCAGCACGCCCGAAGAAATTTACAACGATCCCGTGAACATTTTTGTTGCCAAATTTATGGGTTCGCCGGCAATGAATATCTTTGAAATGCGGTTCAACAGGGCGGAAAAAAATCTGTCCGGCGGCGAACTTACCATTCCCGTCGGCGACGGGTTTATCCGCCGTCATGATGAATTTTATACCGGAAAAAAACAGATATTTTCCGGGTATGAAAGCGAATTCGGCGAAAAAGAACGCGAAGAAATACGCAAGATACTTTCCGTTACGGGAGAGAATAAAGACGAGCGTCCGCAGCTCGGTCGCAGGCGCAGCGTCCTCGATGCGCTGCGCCGCCGGCCCCGGGTAAAAACGGAAAACGCGGCCACGTCTTACGAAAAAAAGATCGCCGGGGAAAAATACCGCAAAATATGCGAATACGCCGATTCGGATCATCCGCTTATCGTCGGTATCAGACCGGAAAAAATCAAACTCGAAAAGCGCGTGCCCGGGAAAAAATACGCAAACGGATTTATCGTAAAACCCACCGTCTGCGAACTTCTCGGTGGTGAATATAATGTTCATTTTGATTTTTTTGACCGGGATATTGTCGGGCAGATCGGGGCGGAGGAAAAAATATCGCTGCGGGATGAGATCGTTGTGCAGTTTCCTCTTTCCAATATTTATATTTTCGATCCCGTCACCGGCGACAGGATACTATGAGCAGCAAAGCCGTCAGTCTGAAAGCCATAGCGCAGCAGCTGAATGTATCGATCAATACCGTTTCACACGCGCTGCGGGATAAAGACGATATTTCAGAAGAATTGAAAATCAAAATACGGAGAAAGGCGATCGAACTGGGTTATATGCCGAATCATGTGGCCCAGAACATGAAAAAAGACGAAAAACCGCTGGTCGGTATTATCGTGGGATCGTTCATGAATTTGTTTTTCAACATTTTCAGCAACGAACTTACGCGGCTGTTTCAGGCGAAGAACGAATACGATTTTCTGTTTCTGTATTCCGGTCATTTTGATATAAACGTTCTGAAACAATGCGTATTGCTGCGCGTCGACCTGGTGGTAACGCACAACGAACCGGATAAGTCGGCATACGAATTCGCGCTGTTGAACAACATAAAAATCGTTTTTGTGGGAGGAGCGCACGTTTCTGATATGGTCGATACGGTCGACCGTGTGGTCATCGATCATAAAATGGGCTGCTCTTTGGCGGCGCGTTATCTGCGTAATTGCTGCAACAGCCGCAAATTTGTATACGTCGGGCCGAAATACTACTTGTCCGATTACAGGTATAAACTTTTCAGCGACGAAATAAACGCGCTCGATGAGGGCTGCGAGGTGATTTGTTTTACCGAAGAGGAGGATATCCGAGTCTTATACGGCTATATTTCGGGAGGGTATCGTAATCTGTTTTTTTACAACGATACGATCGCTTACGAAGTATTGGCGCGGCTGGATACTGTGATCGTCGATATCCGGCGCAGTTTTCCCGATCTGAATATTATCGGATTTGACGGTCTGTGCGAATATGTGAGCGGATTGCAGCAGATATCGACGATCAAGATCAATTTTCCGGAATTCGCCTTATCGACGTACGAGGTTATACATAACAGGCTGGAATTTCCGAAGAAGCCGGTACAGCAGTTGGTTTTGCCTGTTACGCTGCATAAAATGAGCGAAAACTGAATCGGCGGCCGCAAAGAAACCGGCAAAAGTACCGCGGTTCAAGCCGCTGAACCGGGGCTTGCGCCGTAGGCGCAAAGCACTGCGAGCACGAACCCCGCCAGCAGTGCAATACAAAAATACGAGGTTTTCTTGCGGGCTCATGGTTCGAGCCGCTGAAACGACACAAACAAAAAAGCACCCGTAAAGGGTGCTTTTTTGTTTGGTGCCGCTGACCGGATTCGAACCGGTACGGAGGGTTAACTCCGAGGGATTTTCATGCTACTCTATGTTGCCATAGCCGTCATATGCGACGTTGTAGTCCGGACTTTATCTTTGCCATGACCAAAAGGTTTTAGGCACGCGCCGTAAAGTCTCTACACGTTCCCTAAAAAAGGCTTCGCTCGGTATTGTCCCGATAGGGGAGTTCCACCGAATTTGACGCGATTCATGCGGAAAGTTTCCCGTTCCGATGCTCAAATTTAAGTCCCTTGCGTCTGCCAGTTTCGCCACAGCGGCATTTTGAATTTTCAGTTTTTTGCACCGCTCATGCGAGCGGTGCGCGTTGGAGCTTTCCGGTATGTCCGGCGCAATTCACTTCCCGTTGTTTCCGGAAACGCGCTTTGCGCAGTACACGTAATGCGGCATATCCATACCAAAGTAGTGCTTTACGATCTTTCCGCAGATCTCCATGCCGTTGCGTTTGGCCACGTTCTGCGAGGCGATGTTGTTGTCGCGTATGATCGTGTAAACGGTGTCGATTCCCAAAACGTTGAAGGCGTATTCCTTGCAGGCGATCGCCGCTTCCGTGGCATAGCCTTTGTGCCAGTGTGCCCGTTCAAACAGGTATCCCACTTCCGGCACCCATTCGCCGTTTACGTTTTGCAATGTGATGCCGCACTGGCCGATCATTTCGCCGCTCTCTTTCAGTATCGCGCCCCACAGCCCGAATCCGTCCTCGCGGTAGCGCCGCAGCTGGTTGTTCAGCCAGGCCTGCACTTCCTCGTCGGAAAAGGCGTGTTCGTAAGCGTACATCGTTTCTTTGTCCTGCAAAACGCGGCAGATGTCGGCAAAGTCTTTCTGTTCCATTTCGCGCAGAATAAGCCGCGGCGTTTCCAAAATAATTTTCATAACATTTGCCCTTGCCGAACCCGACTTTTTTCTGCGTTTTTTACGGTAAACACGCTGCAGCAAAGACTGCTATACTGTAAGGGCACAGAGCGCACCCGCTTTTGGCGGCATCTTTTGTGCGCTCTGCCGTTCATCGCCTTATCCTTTTAAAGTATAAAACGGGAGCTTGCCTGCAAGTGCGCGGAACCCTGCGTTGCCGTAGCTGCCGCGGGCAGAAGTCCGGTATGGCGCGGAAAACAGAAAAAATCCTCCGCTTCGCTAAGGCGAAGCGGAGGGAGTTCTGGAGGCGCTACCCGGATTTGAACCGGGGAGTCAGGGTTTTGCAGACCCTTGCCTTACCACTTGGCTATAGCGCCAAAAAATAAGTGCGGAATAATGATTGGAGCGGGAAACGAGATTCGAACTCGCGACATTCACCTTGGCAAGGTGACGCTCTACCCCTGAGCCATTCCCGCATATTTATTCCGCACTGTATTTATGGATTGACTGTATTGGTGGAAGTTATAGGACTTGAACCTATGACCCCCTGCTTGTAAGGCAGATGCTCTCCCAACTGAGCTAAACTTCCGTTCAAACGCTTATATACTATACCAAATAATCGGGCAAAAGGCAAGTGTTTTTATGTGATTTCCGCAAAAATTTTTATGATTTTTTAAAAAATTTTCTGCCTTCGATTTTGCCCGGAAACAGTTCGGCTGCACTCGTTTCAGAATAATTGCGAAAACGAGAAAGCAATCCGAAAAAACCGCGCATACTGTAAGAAGGCGTGCGGCATCGGAGCCGGAAACGCTGAAAAGGAGAACGGAATGCCTTCGCAACTTACACATCGTTTTGCCGCTTTGCGGATCTATGAACGCCTGCCCGAAAACGTGCGTGCGGAGATCTCTTCGCTGCCGTTTTACGACCTCGGCGCGCAGGGGCCGGATCTGTTTTATTTCCTGCGTCCGTATACCGATCGCGGCAGGCTGGGCAGGCGGATGCACGGGGAAAACGCTTTCGAAGCGGCTGCGGCTTTTGCCGGCTGTGCAAGATCGCCGCGGGAATTTTCCTATACTGCGGGTTATGTAACGCACTGTGCGCTCGATTCGGTTTTTCATCCGTATGTGTTCGGCATAACCGAAAAACTGCTCGAACGGGGTTACAGCGATAAACTTTCTCTGCACGGCTACATCGAGAGCGATCTCGATACCTATTTTGCGGAAAAATATGCGGCGGAGCCGCGCGCCCCTTACCGCCCGGAAATTTGCGGCAGGCGCCGGTTTGCCCCGCTCTTGCCCTTTCTCAGCGAGGCCCTCGGCCGTCTCGGCGTATCCGCGTCTGAACGCGCCCTCACCGCCGCTCTGCGCCGGTTTTGCCTGTTTTCGCGTACCTTTACCCGGGTGACGGAAGGCCGGCGAAAATTTCTTTATTGCGCCGAAAGCGCGGTGCGGGCAAACCATATGCTTTCGTCGCGCTGCCGCCGGGCCGGTTACGATTCTGTCTGCCTCAACGAATCGGAAGAGGAGTGGCGCGATCCTGCCGATTCCGCCTTTGTTTCGCACGAGAGCGCGGAACGCGTGTTCGGCCGGGCGGTGGAGGAGGGGGTGCGGCTTGTCGACCTGCTGTTCATCTGCCGCGCCGCAGGCGTGCCGTTGCCGCCGGAAGAATTCGGCCGCCCGCTCATCGCGTATCCCCCGGGCGGAGATTCCGCGGCGGACGGTGCCGCATTCAAAAAAGAATGACATCCACGCTTGTTTTCTACTCTTCACGGCGGTATGATAGAAGCAGGGAGGGCGTTATGCAGAAGTTATATGATCATAATATGAATTTGGTCGGTTACATGGTGCAGAGCGAAACGGGCAGAACTTCCGTCTGCGATTCCGATTTTCAGGTGCTCGGCTATTATTATCCCGAAAGCAACAAGACGTACGACAAAAATATGCGCCTGGTCGGCAAGGGAAATCTGCTCGCGGGGCTTTTGGGGTTGGACGTTCAGGCAGGTTCTTGACGGGTACAGAGGGGTTTTCTGCCCGAAAACGCTCTGCCCGTTCGCTTGCCGGCGGAGTACGGGCAAGCCGTATCGAAAAGCGGGGGCGCCGAAAACATCGGCGCCCCCGCTTTTTAATGTTTGTTTTGCGTATTCAGTTTAAAAAAGAGCGTGTGCGCGTTTTTCCAGATGCGGCCGGCAAGTTCTTCGGCCGGTTCGCCGCGCAGTGCGGCGAGTTTTTCGTACACGCGCACCACGTTTTTCGGCGTGTTCAGCGTGCCGCGCAGCGGTTCGGGCGCGAGGTAGGGGGAATCCGTTTCCGCGAGGATGCGGTCGGCGGGCACCATTTTCGCCACTTCGTCCAGCCGCCGCGCGTTTTTAAAGGTCACCGGCCCCGCGAACGAAATGTACAGCCCGAGTTTCAGGTACTCTTTCGCCGTTTCGGGGCTGCCCGAAAAACAGTGCATCACGCCCCCGTGCGCGAGCTTTGCGCGGTTGTCTTTGAGTATCTGCAAAGTGTCGGACGCGGCGTCGCGGCTGTGGATGCAGAAGGGCAGTCCGAGCGCATCGGCAAGTTCCAACTGTTCGCAGAAGGCGCGTTTCTGCGCCGCCTCGTCGGTGCCGTCGTAATGGTAATCGAGGCCGATCTCACCCACGGCCACGCCTTTGGGCGCGGCGAGCAGGGCGGCGAGGCGGTCATAGTCGCCGGGGCGCAGATCATCGAGGTTGGAAGGGTGAAACCCCGCCGCAAAGTACACGGCGGGGTATTTTTTCGCCTGCATTGCCGCGAGGGCGGATGATTCGTAATTCCACCCAACGTCGATTATTTTTTCGATTCCCGCGGCGGCGATTTCGGCGAGCAGTTTATCCGTGTCGCCGTACTTGTTTTCATAGTTCAGGTGCGAGTGAGTGTCGATGTACATATTCTGATTTCCTCCGCCGCGGCGAGCGCTGCGGCGAAAATTTTTATATGGTTTCAAGAGCGGCAAACACCGCGGCGGAAATTTTACATGGTTCCAAAACGCCTCTTACGCGGAAGGCGCGGCGCTCAGTCTGCTTCCCACAGCAGCGTGCTCAGCGCGGGCACAACGAAATTTCCGTCCGTCCTTTCGCAGTCTTCGGGGGCTGCGGGGTTTTTCCGCAGTCTGCCGGGTGCGCACGAAACGGCGCAGTCTTGCAGAGTGTGGTTGATGAGTACCTGCGCGGAGGTGCCGTCTGCCGCACGCCAGCGCGATGTGAGCACCCGCGGCACAACGAGATCGTCCAGTCCCGGGTATATGGGGATGCGGATACTTTCGCAATCCACCCGGTTGGGGCGGAGCATCTTGCCGGTACACAGGTATTTGGCGGCAAAACCGCGTCGCCATGCATTGGCGCCGGCGATCAGCCGCAGTGCCGCATCTCTGTCCGGCATCACGGAAAAATCTCTCTGTCCCCAGTGCTGGGCGATCTCGCCGCTGTCGTTGATCACGAGGGTGGGCGCATCGCCCGCCGCAAAGGAATAAGCGACGCGGTACAAATAGTTTACAGGCGAGGGCTGCAGCGGCATACATACCTGATTTCCCATAAAATTATAGAGGTATTCATGGTAGAGGTAAGAATAAAGGGGAACGTTTTCGCCTATGAACATTACCAGTTCAAAGCGGTTGTCTGAAAAGCGCAGCATATCCAAAAAGCAGTCTGCCGCGGCCGATTCGCATCCCAAAAGCGGTTTGTTTTTGCCGGTAAGCGGAGCGAGCAGCCTGCGCATTGCGCGCGCCTGCCATTTGCCGGGGCCGGGGTTGTGGCCGTGTTCTTTCGAATAGCAGAAATAGCAGTTGCCGCCGTGGTTCTGGTCGAGAATCTGAATGTAATCCACGCCCGCCGCGGCAATTTTTTCCGCCTGCCCGCGCACGAGCCGCCCGGTTTCTTCGCAGGCGGGGCACATATCGTACCCGCTGCGCTGGGCGGTGCAGATGTTGCTGAGCGGCAGCGAACCGTCGGGCGCGGCGCACATGATCTTTTGCAGATTTTCCTTTTCGAACTGTTCTTCGCGGCTGTAATCGACGAGGTTGCTCTTCTGCGTCCAGCCAAGCCCGCTGCAATACACGCCCAAAAGGTTGCCTTCCGCGTGCAGCGCGTCGGCAAACGCGCGGAAGTTTTCCTCTCCGCCGTAGGGCGGCCAAACGTAGGGCGGCGCCCAGGGCGCCGTGCCTTCCCAGTGCATTAAAAGCGCCATCACGCTGCTGCCCGTTTTTTCGGCGATTCCGCGCAGCACGGGCAGAGCGTTGGTGTAGGGGAAGAGTTTGTTGGGCGACATTTCGTCGGTGTCATGGTGTCCGCGCACGGGGTATGCCACCACCACGGGCGGATTTTTATACCAGGCGGGCAGGTCGGGGTTTTCGTACGATTTTTTAAACGCGGCGCCCGTGCCTTCGGCAAACCATTCCGCATAGATGTCCGCCGCGTCCATCCAGTCGCCTTTGAAGGTCTGTATCACCGTGTCGTAGCCGGCGGCATAGTTTTCGCCGAAACCCGTGTCGGTATAGGCGCGGATGCGCAGGTATATACAGTTTTCGCGCTGCTCGAAGTCGATGCTCTTGGTTCCGCACTGCGAATCGTGCGCACCGAGGTAAATGCCCTCGCCGCCGGCAAGGTAGGCGAGGAACTGGCTCTCCACCATATTGGGATAAATGCCGTCGCTGCCGAGGCTGGGATATTCCGGTTCGCGGTAACGCAGAAAATCGGATTCCCTGTCGCGCAGCCGCGAAAGCAGCGCGCCCTCGTTGTACGGCCAAAGAATCTTTCCGCGCCCGCCTTCGCCGTCCCGTTCCAGCAGGGGCGGCACGCATACGGGCGCATATTCCGCCCATTCCAGTTTTCTGTCGGCGGGAACGTCGGCGTCCAGCCGGAATGCCGTCCGCTCGCCCGAACAGGCGATGTGCAGCCGCACGTGCACGCCGCATTCAAAAGAATAGTGCGCCGTAAGCGTTCCGCCGCGCTCGTCCAAACCCTCGAAAGCTGCGTTTTGTCCGTTCAGTTTCGTCTGTGTTCCGTCCTCTGCCCGCAAGGAAAGGGCAAACAGGGCGATTTCCGGCGCAGAAACGCACAAACCGCCTCCGCCGAACGTGCATTTTTCAAAATCGTAACGGATGCTTCCGATCTGCCGCATGGTAGTTTTCTCCTTTTTAAACGTCTGCTTTTAATTGTACCTGCCGGCGGCGGTTTTGTCAACGGCGGGAGAATAACTTTTTGCATAAATTTTGCGCAGCGGCAAAATTTATGTTTTGCGACGCGTACGGGCGGCGGGGCAGAACAGGCCCGCCGCACTTTCGGCCGGAACAGAACGCGTTCGTCGCACGGAAAGGGGCTTTTGCCGGAACGAAAGAGCCGCGCCCTAAAAGGCGCGCCGGCGGCAACTTTTTTCCGCGGGCGGGCAAACGCTTGTATTTTTGCACAATATCTGTTAAAATAGTCGGGAACAAATAAAAGCGACAGAGGAGGCATTTATGGCGAAAATACAGATGAAAACGCCCATCGTGGAGATGGACGGCGACGAAATGACGCGCGTTTTGTGGCAGTGGATCAAAGAGGATCTGATCCTGCCGTATGTAGACCTGAAAACCGAGTACTACGACCTCGGCCTTCCCGAGCGCGACCGCACGGACGACGCGGTCACCGTCGCCGCGGCGGAGGCGAACAAAAAGTACGGCGTGGGCGTAAAGTGCGCCACGATCACCCCCAACGCGCAGCGCGTGGAGGAGTACAAACTCAAAAAGATGTGGAAGAGCCCCAACGGCACCATCCGCCGCATTCTCGACGGCACGGTGTTCCGCGCTCCCATCCTCGCCAAGGGCATCACGCCCTACATCCCCGGCTGGAAAAAGCCCATCGTGCTCGCCCGCCACGCCTACGGCGACGTGTATTCGGGCGTGGAAACGCGCGCGGAGGCGGGCGATAAGGCGTATCTCCTCGTGGAGGGGGCCAACGGCGAAGTCAAACAAAAACTGCTGGTGCAGGATTTTTCCAAGGGCGGCGGCATCGTGCAGTCGGTGCACAACCTCGATGCGTCCATCGCCTCGTTCGCGCGTTCCTGTTTCAATTACGCGCTCGACGTAAAGATGCCCCTGTGGTTCGCCACCAAAGATACCATTTCCAAAACCTACGACCACCGTTTCAAGGATATTTTTGCGGAAATTTTCGAAAAGGAATACAAAGAAAAGTTCGCGGCGGCGGGCATCGAATATATGTACACGCTCATCGACGACGCTGTGGCGCGCGTGGTGCGTTCGGAAGGCGGCATTCTGTGGGCGTGCAAGAACTACGACGGCGACGTGATGAGCGACATGGTCGCCACCGCCTACGGTTCGCTGGGCATGATGACCTCCGTGCTCGTATCGCCCGAGGGAAACTACGAGTTCGAAGCGGCGCACGGCACGGTCACGCGCCACTATTACAAGCACCTCAAAGGAGAAGAAACGTCCACCAACTCCGTGGCGACCATCTTCGCCTGGACGGGCGCGCTCGCCAAGCGCGGCGAACTGGACGGCATCCCCGCACTCACCGCTTTTGCCAAAAAGCTGGAAAGGGCAACTGTGGAAACCATCGAGGCGGGCGAAATGACGGGCGACCTCGTTTCGCTGTTCAAGGCGGAAGGCGTCACCCCCAAAAAACTGAACAGCCGCGGATTTTTGCAGGCAGTTGCCTCGCGGCTGGAATAACAACATATCTTTTTTGAACATTCGGCGGGGCGTTCCGTTTTTCGGAACGCCCCGCCGAAAATAATATTGAGCCGGATGCGCCGGGCGTTGTTTCTATGCAACGCCGCGCAAAAAAGAACGGCTTTTTTTGCTCTGAAAAATGAGCAAATTCTGCCATTGCAAACGGCGGCGATATATACTATAATATACATGTATATCGTGCGAAAGGCTTGTACGGCAAGCGGCCCGCGCGTCCGCGAATCAAGTTTGCCGCGCGCCGCCAAAGGAGAAAAGATGAAAAAAGTCGTTCTTTTAGGAGATTCCATCCGTCTGATCGGTTACGGTACCAAGGTGCCCGAACTTCTCGGCAAAGAATACGAGGTATTCCAGCCGGAAGACAACGGCCGTTTCGCGCAATATACGCTGCGCCAACTGTTCGACTACGGGGAACAGATCAAAAACTGCGACGTCGTGCACTGGAACAACGGCCTGTGGGACGTGAGCGACCTGTTCGGCGACGGGTATTTCACCGATCCGGAAGATTATAAAAAGACGACGCTGCGCATCGCCGATATTCTTCTTTCGCGGTCAAAGCGCGTCATTTTTGCCACAACCACGCCCGTGAGCGACGATTATCCCTATCAGACAAACCAAACGATCGCCATGTTCAACGCGGCGGTGGTGCCTGCCCTGCAAAGCAAGGGAATCGCCATCAACGACCTGTTCGCGGCGGTGTACCCGCGGCGGCAGCAGCTCCTCTGTGAAGACAAGCTCCATCTCAGCGCCGAGGGCATAGAACTCTGTTCGCGCTTGGTCGCAGACGCGATCGCGGAAAACTGCAAATAAATTTCTGAACCCGGCGCGCCGCCCGTTTGCGCGGCGCATTCCGGCGCGGAAAGGAGAAAGAAAATGAAAGAACATTACGAATGGCTGCAAACCTGGTCAGACGAGGCGGAACGCACCGATCTGCCCCGCGTGCTGCTCGTCGGCGATTCGATCACCGGCGGCTACCAGCAAATGGTGCGCGAGGCACTGCGCGGCGTGTGTCTCGTCGATTATTTCTGCACGTCGTATGCCGCCGATACGGCCATCTATCATACGGCGCTGCGTATGTTCGTGACAGACTCGCGCTATGCGGCCGTACGTTTCAACCACGGCCTGCACGGCAAGCACATGACGGGGGAAGTGTATAAAGAAAACGTAGAGAGGCTGCTCGAACAGATTTCCGGCTGCGGGGCGAAAGTGATCGCCGCGCTTACCACGCAGGTTTTGGACGGCGAAGGCAAACCCGATGCAAGTTGGGAAGAAAAGATCGCCGAGCGCAACGCCGCAATCGAAGACATCGCCACACGCTGCGGCTATGCGGTGAACGACCTGTACGCGCCCAGCGTTTCCATGCCGGCGGAAAAACGTCTCGGCGACGGCGTGCACTACCAGGAGGCGGGTTACCGCGTGTTTGCGGACAAGGTCATCGCGGCCGTCCGGCAGGCGCTCGGCAAATAAGCGGCGCGAAAAAACATTCCACCACCGTGCGCAAAAATCGACGCCGCCATGTGCGGCCCGGTTTGCAAATAAAAAAAATTGATCCGAAAGGAGGAAGAAAAATGAAAAACAGGATCGGCATTCGTCCTACCATCGACGGCCGCTGGGGCGGCATCCGCGAAGGACTGGAAGAACAGACCATGAAAATGGCCAAGGACGCGAAAAAACTCATCGAAGAGAACGTGTTCTATGCGGACGGCACGCCCGCGGAAGTGGTCATCTCGCCCTGCACCATCGGCGGGGGAAAGGAAGCGGCGGTGTGCGCCGAGTATTTCCAAAAAGAGAACGTAACGGCGACGCTCACGGTCACGCCCTGCTGGTGCTACGGCACGGAAACGATGGATCTCGACCCCCTCACCACCAAAGCGGTTTGGGGCTTTAACGGCACCGAGCGCCCGGGCGCGGTGTATCTGGCGGCGGCGATGGCCGCGCACGCGCAGAGGGGCCTGCCCGCGTTCGCCATCTACGGGCACGACGTGCAGGACGTCGGCATGAGCGGCATCACGCCCGACGTGGAAGAGAAGATCCTGCGCTTTGCCCGCTGCGCTTTGGCGGTGGGGCAGATGCGCAACAAAGCGTACGTTTCCATCGGCTCGGTGGCAATGGGCATCGGCGGTTCCTTCCTCGACGCGAACATGATGCAGAAGTATTTCGGCATCCGCGCCGAATGGGTGGATATGTCGGAGATCATCCGCCGCATCGATCTGGAAATTTACGATAAAGCGGAGTACGAAAAGGAACTCGCCTGGATCAAAAAGAACTGCAAAGAGGGCAAAGACAACAACGGCGGCGTATGGGGGCAGAAAGACTTCACGCGCGAAGAGCTGGATAAACAGTGGGAGTTCGTCGCCAAGATGATCCTCATCATCAAAGACATCATGCTCGGCAACGACAAACTCAACGACATCGGCCGCCACGAAGAGGCGCTGGGGCGCAACGCGATTTTGGCGGGTTTCCAGGGCCAGCGTATGTGGACGGACTACAAGCCCAACGGCGACTATGCCGAGGCGATCCTCAACTCCACGTTCGACTGGAACGGAAAGAAACAGCCGATCCTTCTTGCAACGGAGAGCGATAACTGCAACGGCCTTGCGATGCTGTTCGAAAACCTGCTCACCGGCCAGGCGAGCGCGTTTGCGGACGTGCGCACCTTCTGGTCGCCCGAGGCGGTGGAGCGCTGCACCGGCTGGAAGCCGACGGGCAGGGCAAAAGACGGTTTCATGCACCTGATCAATTCGGGCGCGGCGGCGCTCGATGCGACGGGCGTCTGCAAGGATAAAGACGGCACGCCGCGCATGAAAAAGTGGACGGACGTGACCGAAAAAGACATCGACGCGATGCTGAAGGCCACGAAATTCTCGCCCGCGAACCGCGGTTATTTCCGCGGCGGCGGCTTTTCCAGCACCTTCTCCACGGCGGCGGAAATGCCCGTCACGCTGGTGCGCGTGAACATGGTCGACGGCATCGGCTACACCATGCAGATCGCCGAGGGCTGGACGGTCGTGCTGCCCGAAAAAGTGAATAAAACGCTGTGGGAGAGGACGGATCTCACCTGGCCTTCCACCTGGTTCGTTCCCCGCCTCAACGATACCAACGCGTTTTCCAGCGTCTACAACGTGATGGCGAACTGGGGCGCCAACCACGGTGCGTTCACCTACGGGCACATCGGCAAAGACCTCATCACGCTGGCGAGTATGCTGCGCATCCCCGTGTCGCTGCACAACATCGACGACAAGGATATCTACCGCCCGCACGCCTGGAGCGCATTCGGCACGAAAGACCTCGAAGGCGCCGATTTCCGCGCCTGCGCGAACTACAAAGAATTGTATAAATAAAAAGTATAAAGTGCGGCGCCCGTCGGGCGCCGCATGCCATAATGCGCGGGATTTCTCCGCTTTGCGCGGGCGAAACGCTTGTTTGCGGCACATTTTTATGATACAATAAAGGCAAATACGCGCGGAACGCTGCGTTTGTGCAGAAGTTTTGCGCGGAAATACATACGGCGAGTTGTCCGCGGCGCAAACGGCGCGGCGGGCAGAGAGCAGGGGAAGGCGGTGCGAATCCGCCGCAACGGTCATTACCGTGTGCCCATGCCGTAACAGAGTGTCCGGCCGGAAATTTCCGCGCGCTGTGTGCGCGGAATCGCGGCGCGCCGATGCGCGCCTGTCGGCTGTGCTGCGCTGTTCGGGAAAACGGGCGAGTCGGGTAGCCTGCCGCCGCACGAGTTTCTATGCGTACTTTCCGGTTCCGGGGGAGGAGGCAGGCCTCTGCACGGCCGCATTCTGCCCTTTTGCCGGAAGGCGGCAGTATTTTTTGCGGAGGTGTATCATGAAAAAGTTTTTGTCTGCATTGTTGCTCGTATGCGCACTGTCGGCAGTGTTTGCCGGGTGCGATAAAGAGTCCGTCACCGTAACGGGCGTTCCCGAAACGTTCGAAGGGTTTGTAACGCTCGTGCTCGACGATCCCGAAACCGAGGGCGCCGACGCGTATTTTCAGGTAACGTATGCCGATTTGTCGGCCGATTCCACGGCGTTCGATCTGCTGGAAATGCTTTCGCAAGAGGGCAAAATTTATTACGACGGCAGTGAGAGTTCCTACGGGTTTTACTTTACGTCGGTCGGCTACGTCGAGGACGGCGAAAGAATCGAGATCGCCAAAGACGACGCCGCGGCGCATACTTTCGTCGCCTTTTATACGAGTGTGGAAAAAGATTTCGGCGGCATGACGCCCATACAGTACGGCGATAAAACGCTGGAAACGTCTGCCGTCGGGGCGAGTTCGATGAGTATGGAAGACGGCGCGGTGATCTTCGTCACCGAAAGTACGTACTGATGAAACGCTCGGCCCTTTTCCGTTCGGCGAAGGACGTCGCCTTTATCGCCGTGATGACGGCTTTGCTGATCGCCGCGCAGTTGTCGCTGAGCGCCGTGGCGGGCATCGAAATCGTCACGCCGCTGCTCGCCGCGTGGAGTTATGCGGCGGGCGCAAAGCGCGGTGCGGCGGTGGCGGTCTGCTTTTCGCTGCTGCGCTGCGTCGTGTTCGGCGCCATGCTGTCCGTCGTCGCGCTGTATCTTATCTATTATCCGCTGTTCGCGGCGGCGTTCGGCGCGCTGGGCAGGGCATCGCGCGGCTTTTCGCCGGCGGGCAGGCAAGCCTGCGCCGCGGCGCTCGCGGCGGTGCTCACGCCCTGTTTCACGCTCATAGACGACGTTTTGTCGCCTCTCATCACGGGCGTGCGCTTTCTGCCGTACTTTTATGCGTCGCTGCCCGTCATGGCTGTGCAAACGGTGTGCGCGGCGGTCACCGTTTCGCTCACCTTTCTGCCCCTTTTCCGCGTGTTTTCGATGTTTGCGGGGGAGCGTCCGGGGCGCATCGGAACCAACAACGGCATCGGAACAAAAGAATTATAACCGAAAAAACGGCAAAAGGGCCGCGCCCTGCGCAGCCCTCCGCTTTAAGAATGATTATTTTTTTCGAACTTCGATCGAAAAGGTTTCGCCATTAGAGAAAGTCACGTCGAGGGCCGCATTTTTGGCGAGTACCGCTTTTGCGGTAAAGAAATCCTCGACGAGGGGGATCATTTCCCGCGCGAATTCATCTGCCTGCACTGTGTAGTCGGTCGCGGGGCTTTTGTTTTCGGTTTCCATAAAATACACCTCCTGTGCATTGTATTATACATGATTTTTCGTCAGATTTCAATATAATCCGTGCGAGAATAAACACTTGTTTTGTCGAAGCGTGTCTGCTTTTGTCGAACGGAGAAAAAAGGCCGCAGAAAATGCTTTTTCGTGCGTATTTCGGCGAAAAAAAGGTTTTTCCGGCGGCTGTTTCGACAAATTGTGCAAAAATCGTTCCGGCAGCAGAAGGGCGGCTCCGCGGCGTTGCGTCGGGGCGGGAAGGAAGAGACATGAACAAAATCGACCACAACAAGATCATGTTTGAACAGATGCAGGCCGCGCCGCGCGGGGCAAAACTGCTCCTGCACAGCTGCTGCGGGCCGTGCTCCACGCGCTGCCTGGAAGCGCTGCGCGAATATTTTACGGTCACTGTGGTGTATTATAATCCGAACATTACCGATGCCGCCGAATACGAAAAGCGCAAGGCCGAGCAGATCCGCTTTCTGCGCGAAACGGGCTGGGCGGAGTTTTTGGATTGCGACTACGATCCGGCCTGCTTTTATGCGGCGGCGAAGGGGCTGGAAAAAGAGCCGGAAGGCGGCGCCCGCTGCGGGCGGTGTTTTTCGCTGCGGCTTTCCTGTACAGCGCGGCTGGCGGCGGAGAAGGGGTTTCCCTATTATTGTTCCACGCTCTCGGTCAGCCCGCACAAAAACGCCGCGCTCCTGAACGAACTGGGCGAAAAGTATGCGGCGCGGTACGGCGTTATTTGGCTGCACAACGATTTCAAAAAACAAAACGGCTATCTGCGTTCGATCGAACTTTCCAAAGAGCATCGCCTGTACCGCCAGAACTATTGCGGCTGCGAATTTTCCCTGCGTGCCGGGGAAAAAGGCGCTCTTCCGGCGGAGAGCCGTCCAAAACAAGAATAACCGATAAGGAGAAAATTATGATCACTTACGTAGAGAGATTCGAGCGGCTCGGCTTCGGGCTGTTCGTGCACTTCGGCCTGTACAGCGTGTACGGCAAAGGGGAATGGGCGAAAGACGTTTACAAGATTCCCGATGCGCAGTACGGCAAACTGACCGGGAAATTCAAAGTCGCCAAAAACTGGGCGAAAGAACTGGTCAGAACGGCGAAAACGGCGGGCGCAAAGTACATCACGCTCACCACGCGCCACCACGACGGCTTTTCGCTGTACG
>CALVHW010000020.1 GCA_944328905.1 uncultured Clostridia bacterium
CAGGTGTACGTTCTGACGAAGGAAGAAGGCGGCCGTCATACCCCGTTCTTCAACAACTATCGTCCTCAGTTCTTCATCCGCACGACGGACGTTACGGGTTCCATCAAACTGCCGGAAGGCGTTGAAATGGTCATGCCCGGCGACAACGTCAAGATCGACGTTTCGCTCATCAAGCCTGTCGCTGTCGAAGAAGGTCTGCGTTTCGCTATCCGCGAAGGCGGCAGAACGGTCGGCTCGGGCGTTGTTTCCAAAATCGTAAAGTAATTTCATAAATTACGCAGAGAGGTCTCGGATTTCCGAGGCCTCTTTTTGTATAACGAAAACCCCGCGATAGTCGCGGGGTTCAAAGGAGGCTAAGCCGATGAAGATGACAAAAGGAATCCGAATGTGTAAAATAAGAGCCGACCTGCCAGTTACAAAGAAAACACAATCGGAGAAAATCATAATACAGGAATATCGTAAACAGTTCAGCACATATGAAACGAATTGCGAGAATCATACCATGTTCGGATGCAAAATACAGGCAAAAAGTTTTCTAAGAGAAAAAAGCGGATAAACTGCGGCAGCTCGGTACTGAAGAATATACAGGACAAACGACTTGCGCAAATGAAATATTTTTTCCTGTAATTCTTTTCAAAAATACCTTTACAGGGAAGGGGAAGTATGATAAAATAAACGCTGACCGGTTCGTTAAATTTATAGAAACACGGAGCCGTTTTTTGCAGAGGATTGCGCCCGCACCGCTAACCCGGTCAGGCTTTCTGCGTGCGGAAGAGACAATGAAGACTGCCGTAACGGCGAAATCGCTGCCCGGTGAGGCCTTGCGGCAGGGCGCCGTGCGCGCTCTCCCGTACTGCTAAAAACAAATCTGACGAGGCTCAGCGCTGAGAAAACTCCGGGGCCGAAGAATGGCAGGAGTACGCAGAGAAAACGCGGGCGTTTGATCGCGGGAGGGCATCGGAGCATTTCTCTGCAAACGCTGCAAAACGGATGAACGGGCGCATACCGGCAAAAAAAGAAGAACAGCAGCACTTCTCGATGAAAAAATAAGCAGGGGAAAGGAAAATGAAACTGATCGATAAACTTTGGAACTGGGGACATCTGGAAGGCTCGCACAACGCCATCACCTGCCTGCAATGTTCGATGTCGCCCGAAGGGTTCGCCGAAAAATACGGCGTCAGGCGTTCGTTCATCGTGTCATACAGCGGCAACATACAGCCGCCTTTTCAGGGGCTGGCGGCTCGTTTTTCGCCGCTTGCGGAAGTGAAATGGTCGGTGCTCGGCGATTCGAGCACGCCCTTGCCCGCTCACCGTTTGGGCTTTGCGCCCGAAATTATCGCCTGCGCGAAACAGTACCCGAACATCACGGGCGGCATCGTAGACGATTTCTTTTCGCCCGAGCGGAAAAAACGGTTCCCGCCCGAAGTGCTGCGCGAGATCCGCGCCGAACTCAACGGCGCCGGGCTGGACTTTTGGTGCGTGCTCTACGATCATGAACTGGATCAGCAAGACCTGCCCGCCTATCTCGATTGTTTCGACGGCGTCACGTTCTGGCTTTGGGGCTGCGAAAAGATCGGGCGGCTGGACGCCTTGCTCGCAAAGTTTTACGCGCTGATCGGCAATAAGCCGAATATGCTGGGCGTGTATCTTTGGGATTATAAAGACGTCGGCAAACAGCCGATGGATCCCGTTCTGTTCGATGCGCAGCTCACAAAATATTTCGGGATGCTGCGCGATAAAAAAACGGGCGGCGTCGTGTTCTGTTCGAATACCGTGGGGGATGCCGATCTGCCCACGAACAGACTGCTCGCACAGCGCATCGAAGAATACGGCGGCATTGAAATCGAATAGACGTATTATCAAAACCAAAAAAAGCGGCAGAGCCGCAGAGAGAGGAGAAAAAGATGAAAAATCTGATGACGGACTGGCAGACGGTCATATTCCGCAATTACGGAATGGTACCCGACGAAGCGCTCGCAAAGGTTTTGGGTACCGACGTGCAAACGGTACGCAGAAATGCGGAAAAACTGGGGCTGAAACATCGGAACTGCAATGCGGATTGGGTTAAAAAAGGATTTGTGACCATTTTCCGCAACAACTGGGATCTGCTGCCCGAAGAGGAGATTCGCACGCTGCTCGGCGTGAACGGGCGCGAATACGCTTCCCTCTTGGAAGAGTACGACTTTTTGAGCGTAAAACTGGGCAAAAAGCCGGAAACCGCAAAACCCGTTTATAAGCCGCTTACGGCGGAAGAAGAAACGCGCACGGCGCGCGCAAAGGCGAGCGCCGAAAAATTCCCCGCGCCGGAAGCCAGGCCGTTCGATTTTTATGCGGGCAGCCCGTCGGCCTGGTACGAGCCGCCCGCCGAAAGCGACATCGCCGACCGGTTTGTTTCCTCGTACAGTGCCCGGTACAGTGGTGCCCTGCTCGACGGGGAACTGAGCGATTATTCCCCCGAATATTTGCAGAGGCTGGCGGCGACGGGTGTAAACGGCATCTGGTTGCAGGAAACACTGCGCAATCTCGCCGAGTTCCCGTTCGATCCGCAGTATTCGCCCGACTGGCAGATTCGCATCGCGAACCTGCGCAAACTCACCGAGCGGTGCGCCCGGTTCGGGTTGGGCGTGTATCTGTATCTCAACGAGCCGCGCGCTCTGCCCGCCTCTTTTTTTGAAAAGTATCCGGAATTGCGCGGGCAGAAGCCGGATTCGGTCAATTACTGCCTGTGTACGTCGGCTCCGCAGGTGCAGAAGTATCTGTACGATGCCGTGCGCAGCATTGCGGAAAGAGTGCCGCTTCTGAAAGGCGTGATGACGATTACCATGTCGGAAAACGCCACACACTGTTATTCCAACCGCTGGAACGGGGTAGCGGCCGACTATACCGACTGTCCGCGTTGCAGCAAGCGCGCGCCCGAAGAGGTGGCGGCGGAGGTGAACAATATCTTCTGCCGCGCCCTGCGCGATGCGGGCGGCCGTACAAAACTCATTGCCAATCTCTGGGGCTGGGCCGAGTTTATGGGGTGGAGCGAAGAGCATATTTTGCGCGGCGTGGAACTGTTGGATAAAGACGTCGAAGTGCTGTGCGTGAGCGAATTCAGCAAGCATTTCGAGCGCGGCGGCGTAAAGAGCCAGGTCATCGATTATTCCATTTCCGTCGTCGGCCCCAGCGATATCACGGTCAAACTGCTGGAATATGCCAAAAAACTGGGGCACCGCACCTGGGCAAAGATCCAGGCCAACAACAGTTGGGAGTGCTCGGCCGTGCCGTACATTCCCGCGTTCGATCTGATGCTGGAACACATTTCCAACCTGAAAAAACTGGGCGTTACCGGGCTGATGATGGGTTGGAGCCTCGGCGGCTACCCCGGCGGGGCGCTGCCGCTGTGCTGTATGGCGTGTGGCAGGGGCGAACCGGATACCGAGCGCTGGTACCGCGAGGTGTACGGCCCGCAGAGCGGCGCCGCGCGCAGCGCCGTGCGCGCGATCAGCGAGGCGTTTCGCGAATTTCCGTTCAGCATCGAAAGCCTGTACCTCGGCGGGCAGACGCTGGGCTGCGGCAATATGTGGAGCCTGCAGCCTTCGGGGCGCTGGTCTACGATGGTGTGTTATACCTTCGACGACTATGCAAGTTACACGCCGCCGTACGGGCCGGACGTATATATTTCGCAGCTGCGGCTGCTTGCGGAAAAATGGAAAAAGGGGCTGGCTCTGCTCGAAGAAGAGTCCGGCAATGCGCTCTTCGAGGAATTAAAGCGCTGTGCCGAGGCGGCGTATATCCATTTCAGGAGCGCGGGGTTATTGGCGGAGTTTTCGGTTTTGAAAGAGGACGTCACCGAAAACAGAGAAAAACTGATCGCCTGCGCGGAAGAGGAAATGTCCCTTACAAAGCGGCTGTACGGGTTGTTGTGCAAGGACGCGAAGATCGGCTTTGAGATGACGAACCACTATTATTACACGCCCGAACTTCTCATCGAAAAGGTGCTCAATCTCACATATATCCTCGACGAATTGAAAAAATAATTCCGACAGGCGCGCTCTTTCACGCGGACGAAAAACGGCACGCTTTTTGCGTGACGATATGAACGCCGCCCCGAAAGCCGAAAGGCTTTCGGGGCGGCGCTGCGTTATGCCCCTCCGCTTGCGGGGGCGGTCTTTATTCGGCAAAGTACAGTTCGATGTCTCCCACATCGGTGCTTGCGGTCAGCCGTTTGGCGCCGCTGCCGCCGCTTTGCAGATTGGAAGAACCCGTATCGGTTTGCACGAAGATCGTATAGTCGTTCTGCTTTCCGGCGATAGTGCCGCGGATGTCGCCCGTATCGGTGGCCAGTGTGATCGTGCCGGCGCCGACGCCGCTGACGGAGATGTTGCCTGTGTCGGCGCCCGCCTCGATCTCCGCGGCGGAAACGCTGTTTAAGGTCAGGTCGCCGACGTCGCTTTTCAGCGTTATTTTCTGAGTGGCGGTAACATCGGAAAGGCGGATGTCGCCGGTGTCCGCCGTCGCCGCAATGTTAGCCGCATTGCCGCCGGTAAGTTCGATGTCGCCGGTGTCTGTTTGCAAAACAATGTCCTGCGCGGCGGCAACAGCGGTCACGCGGATATCGCCGGTGTCCGTTTGCAGGTGCAGGGAAGCGTATTCCGCGGCGGGCAGTACGATCTCCACGGGCGGCACGGAACCGAAAAACCAGGAAACGGGTTGGAAGTTATCGTCGCTTTCCGCGATATACAGCGTGCCGTCTTCGGTCTTCAAGGTGACGGCAGTCTGTTTGCCGTCCGCATCGGTGCGCACGGGGTACTTTACGGCGATCTTTTCCGCATCGGGCGAAATTGTCACCGCAATGTCCGCGTTTTGGTAGCGCACGTCGATCGATCGGATGCTCTCGTCCGTCTGTTCAAAGGTGAGCACGGAGTACTGCACCGTGGAGAGTTTGGAAAAGTTCCAGTTTGCGGCCGACATACCCGCGATGAACAGCACGAGCGCCGCCGTCAGCACGATCAGTCCGCAAACGACGAATATTTTTGTGAAACGATGTTTTTTCTGTGCCATTTCAGTTCGCCTCCCTCTTTTTTCCGGTGACGATGCGCCCCGTTACGGTGAAAACCTTTCCGCAAAGGCGGAAAAATACTTTGGTGAGATACAAAAACAGGGGAGTGAGCAAAAAGCCCGCGGCGGCGATACCCAGCCCGAGGCCGAGGTGCGCAACCAGCGCGCCCGAAACGCCCAGCAAACACATCTGCACAATAAAATATACAAAGTCGGCAAATCCCGCGAGGATAAACGCGAAACCGCTCACGAACAGCGCCGCGCCCGCCGCCGCCAGGCAAAAGACGATGCCCAGCAGCGGAATGCCCACGAAAATGAAGAGCAGTACCGCAACAAAAACGCGCGCCGCCGTGTCGCCCGCGGTCGCCTCGCGGCCGCCGTGCGCCGCCTCGCCCGTGCCGCCCGCATCCGCGCGCAGGTCGGCGGCGAGTTTTTCCGCCGCATCGGCAGGATCGCCGAATTCGCGCAGAATTTCCTCTTCCGTCATGCCCGCATCGCGGCGGTCGGCGTACATTTCGCCGTAGTATTCCAGCGCCTTCGCCCGCTCGCTTTTAGGCAGGGAAGAGAGCCGCTTTTTGAACTGTTTTTCCCATTCACGTCTGTTCATAGTTCGCCTCCGCTTAAAATAAATTGATAAATTTTTTCAAACTCTTTGATGTCCTCGATAAATTCGCGGATCTTTTGCCGCCCTTTCTCGGTGATCGCATAGTATTTGCGCAGCCTGCCGTTGTATTCACGGCTGTGCGTGGTCACCGCGCCCGTCGCTTCCAGCCTCTTTAAAATGGGGTACAGCGTCGATTCGGAAATTTCGATGTACGGCGCTATGTCCGAGATGATCTTGTACCCGTACGATTCTTCCTTTCGCAGAACCGACAGTACGCACACGTCGAGCAGCCCTTTTTTCAGTTGAATGTCCATTTTGTTCCCTCGAATACTGCCTTATGCACAATACTATACATTACATAGTATAGAATGTCAAGCGTTTTGCGGCACTTATTTCAAAAAAATTAAAAAACGCAGGGGTATTCCGTGCATATGCAAAAGGGGAACAAAAAAGCGCCCCTCGGCGGAGCGCGTTTGAATTCAGAGGTGTTTCCGGTATTCGGCAGGGGTAAAACCGGTGTGTTTTTTGAAAACCTTTGAAAAATAATTGGGACTTTCAAAATACAGCAGATCGGCTATTTTTGCCACGGGCGTTTGCTTTTCAAGCAGTTTTATGCCTTCTTTTATTTTCAGATCTATATAGTAACGGATGATCGTGCTGCCCTTGTGTTTTTTGAAAATATTGTTCAGGTACGTTTTGCTGTAAAAGAGGCGCTTTTCGAGGTCGCCGAGCGAAATTTTCGCGTACAGGTTCTCTTCGAGCGCACTGCAGATATCGGCAACGAGGTGCTGTTCCAGCGCATCGCTGCCTGCCACAAATTTCACTTCTTTCTCCGAGGCGGCGCGGTCGCGTATCAGCCGGATAAGCAGTTCTTCCAGATAGTTTCCTACCAGCTGCTGCGCCCCGAATGCCGGTTTATCCAGTACGGTTATTTTTTTGCGGAAGGGAAAGGTGAATACCTGTTTTGCTTCCGCAAACATCTTTGCGACCAGCTGTTTTTCCTCCTCTCCCGGCGCGGAACGGCCTTCGATGATTCCGAGAAAGGCGGAAGTGCACTGAAAACATACGATGAACGCCACGGCATCGCATTGGTTGTCTACGCGGTACGAGTGCGGCCTTCCCGGCGGTATCAGAAACAGGTCGCCTGCCGAGATCAGGGTTTGCTGCCCGGCCGAGTCGCACGTCATAAAACCGCTTTCCAGATACACGATCTCGTAAAAATCGTGCGTTTCCTCCGGGTAACGGTATCCCTTTTGCAGGTGCAGGTATTCGATCGTTTTGAAATCCTTGATCGTGAGCGTTTTTTTCAGTTGGTAGTTGTAATATCTCTTCATCTTTCGTCTCCCGCACACCTATTATATACGGAAAAGTACGAAAAGGCAACTAAAACAATATAAATTAAAGTGTTTTATTTATTACTCTTTTTCTTTGCTTTTCTGTCTATGTTTTTTGGCGCGGCCGTGCTATAATAGTTATGCCGAACGGAAAGTTCGGGCACGGAGAACAGATTATGAAAGTGATCGTGGCGTCGTTTCAGTGTGAATCGAACAGCAAGGCGAAAACGCATCCGCAGAAGTACGATTTCGAATATTTCCGCGGGGAAGATATTTTCAAAAAACTGGTCGTAAAAGACATATTCGAAAAGAACGGCATCGAGGTCGTTCCCGCCGTGTACGCGGCGGCGCTGCCTTCGGGTACCGTCGAATTGCCCGTATACAACTACTATCACGACCAAATTCTCGAAACGGTGCGCGAAAACGCCGATGCGGACGGCATCTTCATCTATTTTCACGGCAGCATGGAAGTGGAGGAGATCGGCAGCGGCGAACTGTATATGCTGAAAAATATCCGCAAAATCGTATCCGGGCATTGCCTCATCGCGCTGACGCTGGACGCGCACGCCAACATCACCGACGAACTGGGCGACTTTGCGCAGATCATCTGCGGCTACAAAACGGTGCCGCACACCGACCAGGCGGAGAGCCAGATGCGCGCGGCGCGCGCGCTGTGCCGCTGCCTGAAAGAGGGGCTGCGCCCGCATACATACACGCAGCGCGTGCCCATGCTGCTCAAGAACGACACGCTGCTCACAAAGTACGAGCCGCTCAAAGGGCTGATAGAGGAAACGCTCCACTTGGAAAGCCGCGGCGACATTCTGGCCGCCAATCTCTTTTTGGGGCACTGCTGGATCGACGCGCCCAATACGAGCGCTTCGACCGTCGTGTGCGCGCTGGACGGCGAAACGGCGGAAAAGACGGCGAAACGGCTGGCGAACGAACTTTGGGCAACGCGCCGGGATTATAAATTTCTGATCGAGGCGGAGGAACCTGCCGAATGCGTAAAGCGCGCCGTAGAAGGGCGCGAAAACCGCATTTTCATTACCGACAGCGGCGATAACACCACCGCCGGGGCGGAGGGGGAGTCTTTGGAGATCCTGCGCCTGCTTTTGGCGAAAGATCCGCAAAAGCCGGCGTGCGTGGCGGGCATCACCTCGCGCGAAACGGTGGAAAAATTCGGCGATGCGCCCGTAGGCAGCGAGGTGTTCTGCGATCTGCTCGGCCGCACCGCGCGCGTAAAAGCGCACGGCGAAATACTCGGCTGGACAAAAGAGATCATCGGCCGCAGCCTCACGCTGTCTTTCGGAAATGTGGATGCGATCTTTACCGAAAAGCGCAGCGCGTTCATCGAAAAGGGGAATTTCGACAAAGCGAATGCCGACCTTTTGGGGTACCGCATCGTCGTTGTAAAACTCGGATACCTGTTCGAGGAACTGAAACCCTTTGCAGACAGAGAGTTGTTTGCTCTGTCAGACGGCGCCAGCTGCGTGGAACTGAAAAAACTGGGGCTGAAACGCATCCTGCGCCCCATGTATCCGCTGGAAGATTTTGAATGGAAAGCATAAATTACGGGCGCCGCCCTGCGGCGGCGCCCGGCTGAAAATAAAATTTATCTGAAACAGGAGGATCGTATGTCTTACTACAACAAACAGGAATCGCAAAACAGGATCAAAAAGGTCGTTGAGATCCTGAACAGGCACAATGCCGACATCGTCGTCATTTATTTCGACGAACTGAACGTGGCCAACGGCTGGTACCTTACCGGCTGGGTGGGCCAGTTCGAAAAGGGCGCCGTGCTCGTCGGCAAAGACGGCACCACCATGCTGCTCGGCGGGCCGGAGAGCGAGCCGTTCGCCAAACAGTCGTCCGCCATCAGCGATACGCGCTGCTTCAAAGCGTTCATGGTGCCCGACGAAGAGTACCCCAACGCCACGATCATCGGCTTCCCCGAGCTGTTTGCCGAGCTGAATAAAAAATTCCCCGTCAAAAAGGTCGGGTTGGTCGGTATGGGCGAGATGCCGTATTCCGTTCACCAGGATATCCTGGCCGGATTTGCCGGCTGCGAAGTGGAGGACCTCACCGACGAGTATCTCAAACTGCGCTATATAAAGAGCGACTGGGAGGTCGAGCAGGCGCGCGCCGCCACGCAGCTTTGCTACAAGGCATATAAAGCGATGATGGAAAAGGTAAAACCGGGCGTCAAAGAATACGAGGTCGCGGCGGCCGGCGAGGCGGTGTGCCGCGCGGCGGGCGCCAACGGTTTCGCGTACCAGACGATCGTCGGCAGCGGCGAGCGCAGCGACGCCGTCGTTCCCACCGCCACGAACAAAGAGATGAAATCGGGGGAAATGGTCATGCTCGGCATCGCGCCGCGCATCAACGGCTATGCCGGCACGTTCGGCCACACCGTTCCCGTGAGCGGTACATATACGCCCGAACAGAAAAAGTGCCTCACCGATATGATCGAGGTCATGCAGGTCACGAAGAGTATGCTGAAGATCGGCAACAGCGGGCGGCAGATCGACGCGGCCGGACGCAAACTGTACGATAAGGGCGGCTATCTGAAATACCTCGTGTGCCCGTTCGCGCATACGATGGGACTGATGGAGGCGGAAGCGCCCTTCTTCGGCCCGAACAGCGACGACGTTCTGCAAAAGAACATGATCGTCAACGTAGACGTCAGCTTTTTCGGGCATCCCACGCTGCACGGCCTGCGCGTGGAAACTTGCTATGTGATCACCGAAAACGGCGCGGAGCCGCTTTGCCCCGAATTCGAACAGGAACTGTTCGGCTATGTAAAATAAGGAGAATATCAGTATGAAAAACGGCAAAAAGAACTGGGTTTTCTGCGACGGCGATCTGCCTCCGCAGGGCGATAATCCGGATTTTCAGGGACACGAGGCGCTGATGATCACAAACGTGTCTAAAAAGGACGCGCACATCCGCATCAAAGTGCTGTTTGAAGACCGCCCGCCTTACGATCAGGTCATCATCGACCTCGGCGCCGAGCGCACCACCTGCCTGCGCCTGGATAAACCCATCGGCAAGGAAAAGTATCAGATCCCGTTCGGGCAGTACGCGCTGCACATCATCAGCGATGTTCCCGTTTGCGCCTGCTTCGGCCGTCTTGACGTCCGTCAGACGAATATGGCCTATTACAGCCTTTCCGGCTACGCGTTTTGATCTGAAAAAAAGAAAAGCCGCCCGCGCAGTTCTGCGCGGGCGGCTTTCTTGCACAGCGGCCCGGCGGTAAAACGAGGGCCGCCGCTTTCGCGGCGGCCCTCACAGCCGAAACAGGAATTATTTGCCGTATTGTCAGAAAAACGCAGCAACGTATTTCAAAAAATGATCACCCGCGGTTGCCGTTGTTTTGCAGCGGGGTGCCGGTTTTATTGTCGCAGAAGGCGGATACTCCCTTTTTGCGCAAAGCCCCGATTCCGAAATACAGGGGGATGCCCAACCCGTACACCCAAACCGCCTGCGTGAGCACGAGCGATGCGAACATGAACCAGTAGCCGGCATACGCGCTGCCGCCCAGAATGAGAACCAGAGGTATCACGAATGCGTTTACAAGTACGGGGAAAATGCCGCCCGCGATCAGTTTTGCGGGCGTGTTTCTGATAAACTTTCCCGTAAGCCAGGTGAGTGCCGCCGCGACCAGTGAGCAAAGGCTGCCCAGGCCTATGTCCCAAACGTTGCCCGTGATCAGGTTGGCGAGCAGGCAGCCCACATACAGCGCGGGGATGCTCTCCGCATAATAGAGTGGGAGCATGGTCAGCGCCTCGGCGGGGCGGATCTGAAAGCCCATATATCCGAACGCGAGCGAGCCGAGCGGCCAGGTGAGTACAACGTACAGCGCGGCTACGATGCCCGCCCTGCACAGCATCTTGGTGGTGAACCTCTTCATTATTCAGTTACCTCGGTTGTTTTTAGGTAGTGTTTTCCGAAAACCTACCGCACGATATGATAGCAGAATATAAAGAATTTGTCAAGCAAAGCGAGCGTGCCTGCAAAGCGTTTCTTCCGGTATGCAGTTTGAAAGTTTTTATAATTTTTTGATAATGTCGAATAAATTCATAGTTTGTCGAAACAAGTATTGAATCGCTTGCTTTATACAGTGCACTGTTATATAATTATCGGGCAAAACGGGTACCCGTTTTTTTGTTTGTCTAAAAGACAAACAAAAAATACGGTTGTCCGCCGGAATCTGAAAAGTATGGAGAGAGGTTCAGAAAAATGAAAAAGATCAAAAAGGCATTTACGATCACTGAACTCGTCATCGTGTTCGCGTACTTTACCGTCGTGGCGGGCGTGAGTTTCTTGCTCATTTCCCGCGGCGTCATCACGGCGGAAAACAGTTTTTCGTTCGTTTTTTCGACGGACGGTATACCGGTTTTCGAATTTTTATACAAACTTATTCCCGCGCCGTACTTCTATCTGTACCCGCTTTTGCCGGTGCTGGCGCTGTATTTTTATCTGCTCGCCCGGCTGGCGCAAGGGCGGCGCGTCGTGCCGTTTCGCTATCGCGGCGAAAAAACACAGATAAATGAAGAAAAAGCAAATTAAAAAGCCCTGCCTGGCGGCGGGGCTTTGCGCTTTCGTTGCGTTGTATGTGGTTTCGTTGCGGCCACAGCAAGATTTTTTGCAATCGCGGCAGGGGGCTTTGCGGTCGCGTATGTGGGTTTATTACTGTCGCGGTACGCGGTTTCGCCGCGGTCACAGAATGATGTGTTCGAGGAGGAGATAGTCGAAATCGACGCCTTCCACGAAGTCGCGCGGGTAAAAGCGCACATGGTTGAACTTGGCAAAGTTCAGGATGTGCGATTTCAGCAGCACGGGCGTGGGGCAGTCGAGTTCGCGGCAGATGTCGAACAGGTATTGCAGAAAATGCGACCATGTCAGTTTTTCTTCGTTTTCGTACACGAACTGCTTGGTGATTTTGCCTTCTTTGAGCGTTTTTGCCCAGATTTTGAACATAGTGCGTCTGCTCCCGGGGCGCCTTGCGCGGCGCCGGAAAAAATTTTTCGGATATACCACTGATTATACTGAAATTTGTCAAAAAAGTAAAATATAATTGACATATTCTCCGTAAAAATATATACTAAATAAAAGGGAAACGCGGAAAGGAAGGCCCGGACAGGTTGCGGAATGCGCTGCCGTGCCGTCGCTTCGCCGCACAGCTTTCGGGAGGTATTATGAAGAAATTACAGTCGCAGATCCTCGCGATCCTCGAAGAAGATTGCCGCTACACGCCCGCCAAGATCGCCGTGATGCTGGAAAAGACGGAACAGGAGATCGTCGACGCCATCGAAGAGATGGAAAAGAGCGGCGTCATCGTCAAATATACGGCCATCGTCAACGGCGAGCGCCTTGCCGAAGAAACGGTGCAGGCGCTCATCGAAGTGCGCGTATCTCCGCAGAAATCGAGCGGATTCGATGCGATCGCCGAAGAGATCTATCGCTTCGACGAGGTGAAGAGCTGCTACCTGATGAGCGGCGGCTATGACCTCGCCGTATTCATCGAGGGCAGAACGCTGCGCGAAGTGGCGCGGTTCGTTTCCGAACGGCTCGCCACCCTTTCCGACGTGCTCTCCACAGCCACGCACTTCATCCTCAAAAAATACAAGATCGAGGGCACCATCACCGACACGGAGGACGAAAACCGCATTCGGATTTCGGTACACGCATGAGAGATTTCGTCAACAAACGCGCCGGAGAACTCAAACCGAGCGGAATCCGCAAATTTTTCGACATCGTTTCGGAAATGAAGGACGCCATTTCCCTCGGCGTGGGCGAGCCGGACTTTATAACGCCGTGGAACATACGCAACGCGGCGATCCGCAGCATACAGCGCGGCTATACACAGTACACGGGCAACCGCGGCCTGCCCGCGCTGCGCGAACTTATTTCCAGGTATATGGCCGAGCGGTTTTCCGCCGGATATCCGGCCGAACATATCATCGTCACCGTGGGGGCGAGCGAGGGCATCGACCTCGTGATGCGCGCGATCTGCGAGCCGGGCGATGAGATACTGGTACCCGATCCCGGTTACGTTTCTTATCTGCCCTGCGTGGTGCTTTCCGGCGGCACGGCCGTGCCCGTGCGCGGCGTGCAGGAAAACGGCTTTATCCTCACGCCCGAAGCGATCGAGGCGGCGGTCACGCCCAAAACAAAGGCGATCGTGCTCGCCTATCCGAACAACCCCACGGGCGGAATCATGACGAAAGAACAGCTCGAAGCCATCGCGCCCGTCATCGAAAAACACGACCTGCTGGTCATTTCCGATGAAATTTACGCCGAACTCACGTACGGCGGCAGGCACGTTTCCTTTGCGTCGCTGCCGGGTATGCGCGAGCGTACGGTGGTCATCAACGGCTTTTCCAAGGCGTTCGCCATGACGGGCTGGCGCATCGGATTTGTGTGCTGTCCGCCCGCGATCGATGCCGCCGTGCTGAAAATTCACCAGTACACGCTGATGTGCGCGCCGTCTGCGGCGCAGTACGCGGCCGTGGAGGCCTTGCAGGAAGGCTTTGCCGACGGTTTCGAAACGGTGGAGGCGATGCGCGAGGAGTACGACAAGCGCCGCCGCTTTATGGTCAGGTTTTTCAACGAAACGGGGCTGCCCTGCTTTGAGCCGCGCGGCGCGTTTTATGTGTACCCGTCCACCGAAAAACTGGGTATTTCCGGCGAAGAATTCGCAAACGGACTGCTGCGCGCGGAAAAGGTCGCGGTGGTGCCGGGCGATGCGTTCGGCGAGGCGGGCAGGTACCATGTGCGCTGTTCGTATGCCACCAGCATGAAAAATCTCGACGAGGCTACCGACCGTATCGAGCGGTATATGCGTCGGCTGCGTTCAGACGCGAAGAAGGCTTGACTTTTTTTGCGTTTTGCTGTATAATAGATTTGTGTTTTAACGGGAAGAAGAGGTGATTCCGCTCATTAGCCTTGCGGAATCACTCTTTTGCAAGTTATACGGGGCATTTGCAAATATGCGGCCGCGAGGCCGGAATAATTTTTTAATGGCAGGAGTCAAAAAATGGCAGAAGAATTTATCATGACCAAAAAAGGGTACGACGAAGCGGTGGAATACCTGAACTATCTCCAAACGGAGAAGCGCAAAGAGATCACCGAGCGCATCAAAGTGGCGCGCAGTTTCGGCGACCTTTCGGAAAACGCGGAATACGCCGCTGCGCGCGACGAACAGACGCAGAACGAACTCGAGATAACCGAGCTTGAAAATAAGATCAAAAACGCCAGGATCATGGAAGAGAGCACCGACCACAGCCGCGTGCATTTCGGCAGCACGGTAACGGTGTTCGACTGCGATCTCGAAGAAAAGGCGACGTATACCATAAAGGGCGCTACCGAGGTCGATCTCGATAAGGGGGTTATCAGCATCGAATCTCCCGTCGGCGCGGCGCTGCTCGGCGCACAGGTCGGCGACAAGGTCACCGTGCACGCCCCCAACAATTTCGAATATCAGTTGCAAATTTTAGAGATCGGCGGCGAAGACAAACCTGCCGAAAGCAGCAAATAAAAGGGGCGCGTTCGGCGCGCGAAAGGATTACAATGGACGCAAAAATCACCAAAAAAAGGCTGGGCATCATGCTTTCTTACGACTGGATCAAGATCATCGCCATCTGTGCGGCGGTGGTCGTCGTTTGGTCGCTCATTTTTACCATGACGGCCACGAAAGCGACGATCGGCCAGCAGTTCGGCGTGTACGGCTATCCGGGCGTTTCCATCGACAGCAGCCATTTGGGCGATCTCAGCGATATGCGAAGCGATGATGTCCGCGAGGGCGGCGGGCTTTCTTACGACGTGCTCGATTATTCGGTCAATACCTATGGTTCGCGCAGCGATGCGGGCACCGTGCTTTCGGCGCACATCCCCGCGGGCTCGGCGGATATCATGTTTTCCAATAAAGAGGACATGGAAGATGCCGAAGGAAATGTGACGCAGGTCAGCGGGTACCAGACTTTCATTCAGACCTACCGCGCGCACTGCGCCTGGCTGGGCGATCCGGATACTCCCGTGCTCGGACATACCTACGGCTCAAATTATTTTCTCGACTGCGAAAACTATCTCAAACGGTTTTTCAGCTTTGAAAGCGGCGATTACGAAGGCTTGAAAAATGCCGAACTCGACAGGGCGGCGGCGGAGAGTCATTTCCGTTCGCGCATGAAAAAGGACAAGCGTTACAAGAACGAAGGGCAGATACAGGAAGGACTGCAGAACGAGTATAAACGCCTTCTTTCCCTGCGCGATGCTTATGCAGACGTGCAGGGTTGGCTGCAGGACGGCACGCTGTCGCTGGCTTCGGTGGATGTTGAGGTGCAGGCCGAGGACGGCAGCGAAGAGACGACGACCGAAAAATGGACCTACGCCTTCGATCTGAGCAAGGTACCGAACATCACTTATGTGCTGCGCAATTCCGAGCAAGAGGGCTCGGCGGAAGGCCTGTGCATGAGCATCATCAATACCGGCAGTTCGGGCGAGGAGGACAGGCGCTACGAACCGTTCACCTTCCTCGCGTATATCGTGGAGCTGTGCTCGCAGAACGCCCCGAACGCCGCCGCATAAAAATTGCCGCAAAACGTGACAAATGCGGATCGTGCGTGCCGCAGAACGTAACGGCATAAAAACCGCGGCCGTGCGCTTTCAAGTGTGTTACGAACGCGGAAACATAAAAACCGCATAAGCAAAAAAGCCGCATGCAAAACTGTGCGGCAAGTATATCTTTCGCCGAAAAAGCGGGAGCGGAGGAGGTAAGCCTATGAAACTGCATATTTACGGAATGCTGCGCGATTACAGGCGGCGCCATCCGCTGCGCCTGCATATGCCGGGGCACAAAGCGAACGCCAGGCGCTTTCCGCTGTTCAAGGACGCCCCGCTGGATATCACCGAACTTCCCTTTTCCGATTGCCTGGAAAGTCCGGACGGCGCCATCGCGCAGGCGCAGGAAGACGTCGCCGAGGCGCTCGGCGCGGCGAAATCGTATTTTCTGACGGACGGCTCCTCGTGCGGCGTGTACGCCATGCTGTACGTGGCAAAGCGCAGGGGCGGCAAGGTCGTCATCGCGCGCAACTCGCACAAGAGCGTGTACAACGCCTGTGCGGTGCTCGGCATCGAGCCTGTCATTCTCAAAAACAACGAAAAGGACGGCATACTGCTGCCGCCCGGGGCGGCGGATATCGAGTCTGCGCTCAAAAAAGAAAAGGACGTGTGCGCGGTTTTGCTCACATCGCCCGATTATTACGGCAACATCGCCGATTACGCCGCCGTGCGCAAGGTGTGCGACCGCTACGGCAAACTGCTGCTCGTAGACGGCGCGCACGGCGCCTATCTGCGTTTCGATCCGGATGCGGAAGGGTTGTATGCGGGCGACTACGCGCACGTTTGGGTGGACGGCTCGCACAAAACGATGCCCACCCTCACGCAGGGCGCGCTGCTCAACGTGAAGGACGCGGAGTTCGCGCCCGACGCGGAGGAGGGGCTGGATCTGTTCCGCACCACCAGCCCGTCATACCCCGTAATGGCGAGCATCGAGTACGGCGTCAAGTATATGGAAGAATTCGGCGCGGCGCTCACCGATGCCGTCAAGCGCGAACTTCTGTCGGCGCGCACGCGTTTGGTGCGCCGCGGCATCGGCTGCTATGCGGAGAGCAAAACGCTGGTGCTCGCCGTCGATTTCGGCGGCATGGGCATATCGCCGCAGCTGGCGCGCGAGGAGCTGGAGCGCCGGCGCGTGTTCGCCGAACTGGAAGACGGCCGCTACCTGCTGTTCTATTTTTCGCCGCTCACTTCGCCGCGCGAGATCGCCGCGCTCGAGCGCAAACTGCGGCAGGTCGCGCGCCTTAAAACGCTCAAAAACACCGCATCGCCGAGCGGAGAATACGTTTGCGGCGTCAAAAAATTCGGGTATCTCACTTCCCGTTCGGTCGCCTTCGAGAGGGTGCCTCTCGCAGCGGCGGCGGGCAGGATCGCGGCGCGCAACGCCGGCATCACGCCGCCATGTTATCCGGTAGTGGTGGCAGGCGAGCAGATCACGCCCGAGGCGGCGGAGGCGCTCATCCGCGCAAAACACACGTTCGGCGTTACGGACGGCACCGTCGCCGTCATGAATATAGGCGGAAGAACATGAGAGGAAAATTCATCGCTTTCGAAGGCTGCGAGGGCGCGGGCAAATCCACGCAGATGCGCCTTCTTTCGGAATATCTTCAAAAAAAAGGAATCAAACATATCGTCACGCGCGAACCGGGCGGCAGCGAAATTTCCGAGGCCATCCGCAAGGTGATTTTGAACGGAAAGTTTTCGCAGATGTCCGACGAATGCGAGGCGCTGCTGTACGCGGCGGCGCGCGCGCAGCACCTTTCCGACACCGTGCAGCCCGCCTTGGAGCGCGGCGAACTCGTGCTGTGCGACCGCTACGTGTTCTCTTCCTATGCCTACCAGGGTTTCGGCAGGGGACTGGATATCAAGTTTCTGAAAAACATAAACGAGTACGCCGTGCAGCATTTTATGCCGGACGTAACGCTGTTTTTGAACATTCCGCCCCGCCTGGCGTTCGAGCGCAAGCACGGCGCGGACGAAAACGACCGCATCGAACAGGCGGGCGAGGCCTTTCACCGGCGGGTGTACGAGGGGTATCTGCAGCTGTTGCAAGAGTACCCCGAAGAGATCGTACCCGTCGACTGTTCGGGCAGCAAATTCGAAACGAGCGCGAAGATCGTATCGCTTTTGCAGGGGCGCGACATCATCGCCTGAGCGGCGCAGAAATCCCGCGTTGTAAAGGCGCGGAGCTTGCCGGCGCAAGTGAAAGAGTTGCTGCATTTACAGGTGCAAAAGAGTTTTTGAACGCGACGCAACCGGCATATAAAAACAGTTTTTGAGCGCCCGCGCAGGCGGGCAGGAGCGTTATGGAAATTTTTCGTACGAGCAGAGCATACCGCATGGTGGCGGGAGATGCGGCGCGCGGGCAGCTTTCGCACGCCTATCTGTTCGTATGCCCCGACGGCCGCAACCTGCGCGCGTTTTTGAAAGAACTGGCCGTGCTCATCATGCAGGCAGACGAGCGCATCGCCCGCCTCATCGGCGAGGAGCGCTGCCAGGACTGCCGCATTTTTCCCGCGCCGGGCGAAAAGGCGACCGTGGCGGACGTCAAACTTCTGCTGGACGAATGCTACATCAAGCCCGCCGAGTGCGACCGCAAACTGTTCGTGTTCGACCGCGTGCACGAAATGCTGCCGCCCGCGCAGAACAAACTTTTAAAAATTCTGGAAGAGCCGCCGCAGAACGTGTATTTTCTGTTGGGTGCGGAGAGCGAATTTCCCGTGCTTTCCACGGTAAAATCGCGCGCGAAACGGCTGGAACTTCTCTCTTTTCCGCAGGCGCAACTGGCAGAATACATCGCCAAAGAGTATCCGCACTGCGGCGGCGCGGAAGAGATCGCCGCCATGGCGGGCGGGGTGCTCGGCAGGGCGCAGTCGCTCGCGGAAGAGGGCGGCGCGGCGGAAAAGGCAGAGGAGATCGCGCTGCTCGTTCTCAACCTATCGCCCGCGGCCATCCCCGCGGCGTCGCGCAAATACGGAGAAAAGGGGGAGGCCCCGCAGTTTCTCGCCGCTCTCCGGACGGTGCTTCGCGATATGCTTATGGTCCGCCTCGGCAGGGGCGATCGTCCGGTATCGGGCGCAACGCAGAACATCCTCGAACGGGCGGCGGGGCGCTATCCGGTCGCGGCGCTGGTGCGGGCGCAGGAACTGATCGGCGAAACCGAGCGCGACCTTAAATTCAACGCAAACCCTTCCGCGGGCATCGAAAAACTGCTCGTCGGGATCTTGGAGGCACGATGAAAGTTATCGGAGTTAAATTCAAAGAGGGGGGCAAATTGTACTATTTTGCGCCCAAAGATTCGGAAAAGTACGAAGAGGAAATGCAGGTGGTCGTGGAAACGAGCAAGGGCATGGAGATGGCCTTTGTCGCGCAGTTGCCGCAGGACGTCGACGAAAAAGATGTTGTGCAGCCGCTGCGCCCCATCGTGCGCATCGCTACCGACCGCGACCGCGAACAGGTGCGCCGCAACCGCGAGCGCAAGCCGCAGGCCCTCAAAACCGCGCAGGAAAAGATCGAAAAGCACAACCTCGCCATGAAACTCATCGACTGCGAGTTTTCTTTTGAGGGGAACAAAGTGATCTTTTATTTCGCGGCGGAGGGGCGCGTGGACTTCCGCGAACTGGTCAAAGACCTGGCGAGTACCTTTCATATGCGCATCGAACTGCGGCAGGTGGGCGCGCGCGACGAAACGCGGCTTTTGGGCGGCATCGCGCCCTGCGGCAGGGAGTGCTGCTGCGCCGGCGCCATGCAGGATTTCAAAAAGGTTTCCATCAAAATGGCAAAGGTGCAGGGGCTGTCGCTCAACCCCGGCAAGATCAGCGGCCTGTGCGGCCGGCTGATGTGCTGTTTGAGTTACGAAAACGAGTATTACAGCGACGTCTATAAAAAGATGCCCAAGGTCGGCGCGGAGGTCTCCACGCCCGAAGGCAAGGGCACCGTCGTATCGGAAAACATGCTCAAACTTACGGTGCGCGTCAAGATCGAAAAGGGCGGCAACCTCGTGTACAAAGATTTCCCGCTCGCAGACATCCGCTTTACAAAGGGCGGAAAGGGCGGCAAGCCGGAAAAGGAAGAGAAAGACGAGCCCGTCGATCCCTCTTTGAAAGAACTGCTCGACTGACCGTTGCGCCCTGAAACATTCCGCCAAGAAAATTTTCGAAAAAATCGGAAAAGCGGCGCAAGAAACCTTTACTATTTTTTCGTGTTATGATATAATAATATCCACGGGATATCCCGTACAGTCTGTTTGGAGGTAGAAGGTCATGGCGCACAAAATTTCGGAAGATTGCATTTCCTGCGGCGCTTGCGCGGATACTTGCCCGGTGAACGCGATTTCGCAGGGAGACACGCAGTATCAGATCGATCCGGATGTCTGCATCGATTGCGGAGCCTGTGAAGACGGCTGCCCCGTCGGCGCGATCAAACCGGAAGACTGATCGGTTAAGAACGGAACTTTCCGCGCGGCGAAAATCCGCGCGGAAAATATCGCCGTTTTACGGCAGGGAAGAGCCGGATATTTTTTGAGCGGGGCGGCGAAACAATTTTGCAGTTGCCGCTTTAAAGCAGCCGCGCGTGCGGCGATCATAAATCACATGGGGATATAGCTCATCTGGTAGAGCGCTTGAATGGCATTCAAGAGGTGGACGGTTCGAGTCCGTTTATCTCCACCAAACGGGAACTATCCGAACACCACTATTACTCAGCAGTGGGTTCGGGTAGTTTTTTTATTGCCGCTGAAGGAATAACTCTCCGAATTTTTTGCCCTTCGTTGTGGCTATCGTAGCACAGTTCTCGCGGAAGTCAACGGGAAAAATTATCGCTG
>CALVHW010000021.1 GCA_944328905.1 uncultured Clostridia bacterium
GTCGAAACCGACCTGCGCAACGAAAAGATCGGCTACAAGATCCGCGAGGCGCAGTTGGAAAAACTGCCGTATATGCTGATCATCGGCGACAAGGAAAAGGAAGAGGGCACGGTCGCCGTGCGTATGCGCGAAAAAGGCGACATCGGCTCGATGCCGCTCGCGGAGTTTGCCGAGCGCGTCAAAAAGGAAAACGACGAAAAGACGGTTTTCTGACAGGCGCGGAAAAAACATTCAAAAAAATATGAAAAAAGTTTCCGATTGAAGAGAAAATCGTTTGACTTTGCGCATATATTCTGTTATTATAATACGGTATCAAGCAGAAGTTACTTCTCGCCTTGCAGCAATCGCGCGGCAAGTGCCAAAAATCATCATCGTATTTTTGCGCAATATTTGCGGTCTTCGTATGGTATTTTGGAGCGAGTCGTACTTTTTACGGCTCGCTTTTTTGTTCCGCTGTCGGCGGAAAATTTCTTAAAAAGGACGGTAAAAAATTATCAGAGACCAGCATCAGGTGAACGGAGAGATCCGTGACCAGGAAGTGAGAGTGATCGGCCAGGACGGCAACCAACTCGGTATCATGAGTGCTCGCGAGGCGCTGCGGCTGGCGGAAGAGAGCGATTTGGATTTGGTAAAGATCTCGCCCATGGCGAACCCGCCCGTGTGCAAGATCATGGATTACGGCAAATTCAAGTTCGAACAGGGGAAAAAGGAAAAGGAATCGCGCAGAAATCAGAAAATGGTGGAGGTGAAGGAAGTTCGCCTTTCCATGACGATCGACGTGGGCGATCTCAACGTAAAATCGCGCCAGGCGCAGAAATTTTTGGAGGCGGGCAACAAAGTGCTCGTGTCCATCCGTATGCGCGGGCGTCAGAATGCGCACGTTTCACTCGGCGTGGACGTGATGAAAGAGTTTTTTGAAATGCTCGGCGGCAAGGCCGTGATGGACAAAAAGCCCACCAACGAAGGGCGCAACATCACGATGATGCTTTCGCCGGCAAAACAGTAAAGTCAATACGGCGGGGCGCGCAGCGCTCTGCTCTTGAAAATAAAATCGGAGGAAATCAATATGCCTAAACAGAAATCGCACAGCGGCTCGAAAAAGCGTTTCGATATTACCGGAACGGGCAAAGTGAAGAGAGCGCAGTCGGGAAAGAACCATAAGACGGGCGAAAAGACCAGGAAGAGAAAGAGAAGTCTCCGCCAGACGGCTTTCGTTTCGGAAACGCAGGAATTGACGGTGAAGAACCAGCTCATTCCGTATAAGAAATAAGGCAGGAGGAGACAGATCATGCGTATCAAAAGAGGTGTAAACGCGGTAAAAAAACGCAGAAAGATATTCAGGCTTTCCAAGGGTTATTTCGGCTCGAAGAGCAAGTCTTACAGGATCGCGCGCGAAGCGGTCATGAAGTCGCTGATGTATGCGTACATCGGCAGAAAGCACAGGAAAAGAGATTTCCGTCAGCTTTGGATCGCCCGTATCAACGCGGCGGCCCGCCAGAACGGACTTTCTTACAGCAAATTCATGCACGGTCTGAAAGTCGCAGGGATCGATCTGAACAGGAAGGTTCTCGCGGATATTGCCGTCAACGATGCGGCGGGCTTTGCGGCCCTCGCCGAAAAGGCGAAAGCGGCGATCGCTTAATCAGTCAGAAAACCTTCTTTTCAGCAAAGAAGGTTTTTTGTTTTAAAAGTGCGGGGCGGCCATGGTCATCGTTTCGCGGAACAATCCGCAAGTCAAAAAAATTCTTTCTTTAAAAGAAAAAAAATTCAGGCGCGCCAGCGGGCTGTACCTCGTGGAGGGCATTAAACAGGTGCGCGAGGCGGTCGCGGCGGGGCAGGAGCCGGTGTGCGTCGTTTGCAGCGAATCGTATGCGGGCGAAACCTTTTCCGCTGAGCCGATGCGCGTTTCAGACGGCGTGTTCGAAAAACTTTCCGACGAAGTCGCGCCGCAGGGCATCCTCGCGGTGCTGCGCATCCCCGATCTTGCGCCCGAACCGCCGCGCGGCCGCTGCCTGCTTTTGGACGGCGTGGCGGATCCGGGCAACCTCGGAACCATCGTCCGCACCGCCAATGCGGCGGGGTACGAAGATGTCTATCTGCTCGGCTGTGCGGATGCTTTCGCGCCCAAATGCGTGCGCTCCGCAATGAGCGGCTTGTTTTTCGTGCGGTTGCACGCGGGAACGAGCGGGGAGATATTTTCTGCACTGGAAAATATTCCCATGCTCTGCGCGGATATGGGCGGCGAAAATATCTTTTCGTATCGGCCGCCCGAACGCTTTTGCCTCGTGATCGGAAACGAGGCGAACGGCGTGAGTGCAGAAGTGCGCGCGCGGTGCGGCTACACGCTCGGCATTCCCATGCGCAAATCGTGCGAAAGCCTGAATGCGGGCGTTTCGGCGGGGGTGCTGATGTACCTGCTCGCCCGCCGCGATTTTGAATGAGTGAAAACGGAGTGGGTATAACGGCGCGGATGTGCCGGCAATCAAAGAATAGCAAAGGAGATTATACCGATGTCAGGACACAGCAAATGGCATAACATACAGGCAAAAAAGGGCAAAGCGGACGCGGCGCGCGGCAGAATCTTTACAAAACTCGGCCGTGAGATCGCCGTGGCGGCGAAGGGAAACCCCAACCCCGATACGAACAGTAAGCTCGCCGACGTGATCGCAAAGGCGAAAGCGAACAATATGCCCAACGACAACATTCAGCGCTGCATCAAAAAAGCGGCGGGCGAACTGGGCAACGCTACCTATGAAACGCTCGTATACGAGGGCTACGGCGTGGGCGGCAGCGCGCTCATCATCAACACGCTGACCGACAACAAGAACCGCACTGCGGGCGACGTGCGCAGCACACTCTCCAAATGCGGCGGCGAATTGGGCAACAGCGGCTGCGTATCGTATATGTTCACCAACAGGGGCCTGCTCGTGGTGGAGCGCACTGTCGATCTCGACGAGGACACGATCACCGAATATGCCATCGACGCCGGCGCGGACGACGTGGTCGTGCTGGACGACGTGTACGAAGTTTATACCGATCCGGCAGCGTTCTCGGATGTCCGCAAATACCTGGAGGGCAAGGGCGTTGAATTTCTGGAAGCGGATGTGCGTATGATACCGCAGAACAAGATCACGCTCAACGCTGAAAATACGGAAAAGTTTTTAAAGCTCCTCGATAAATTGGAAGAACTCGACGACGTGCAGGACGTGTATCACAACGTCGAATTGCCCGACGATGACGAAGAAGAATAATTAAAAATCACTTAAAAAACATCTATGCGAGGTACTATGCCTCGCATAATTGGCATTAAAAGGGAGAATAAGGTCATGATGACGATAAAAGATACCTGTTTGAAAGCCAAACAGAGCGCGGGAGCGATCGCGTTTGCGAGCGAGGCAGACATGAACGAAATGCTCGGCGCCGCGGCGCGCGCCCTGCGCGAAAACGCGGCATACATCATAGAGGAAAATAAAAAAGATGTTGCCGCCTGTACGCGCGGCGCGCAGTTTGTCGACCGCCTGCTGCTCAACGAAAAGCGCATCGACGGTATCGCGGTCGGTTTGGAGAAACTCATCGAACTTTCCTGCCCTGTGGGCGAAGTGCTGGAAGAGCGCACGCTGTACAACGGCCTGCAACTGCGTCGCGTGCGCGTGCCGTTCGGGGTGATCGGCATCATTTACGAATCGCGCCCCAACGTCACGGCGGACGCCATCGGCCTCGCACTCAAAAGCGGCAATGCCGTCGTCCTGCGCGGCAGCAAAGACGCGATCAGGTCCAACCGCGCGATCACTTCCGTTATTAAAGGCGCTGTTGCCGAGAAAGGGTTTGATCCGGAATTTATCCAATTGATCGAGGATACTACGCACGAGGGCGTAACCGAATTTATGCGCATGAAAGGCATCGTCGACGTGCTCATTCCCCGCGGCAGTGCCGCCCTCATTCAGAATGCGGTGGAAAATGCTACGGTGCCCGTCATTGAAACGGGCACGGGCAACTGCCACGTTTATTTTGAAAAGACGGCGGATATCGCCAAAGCGATCCCCATTCTCATCAACGCGAAAACGCAGCGCACCTCCGTGTGCAACGCCTGCGAAAGTTTGCGCATCGACGATTCTTTCGCGCGCGAACATCTCGCGGAGATCGTGCGCGCCCTGCGCGAAAAGGATGTGGAGATCGTGGCGTGTGAAAAGTGCCGCGCGATTATGCCCGAACTTGCCCCCGCGACCGAAGAGGATTACGCAGCGGAATTTCTCGCTTTGAAAATTTCCGTGAAGATCGTCAGCGGCGTGGAAGAGGCGATCGCGCACGTCAACAAGTACGGCACGCACCACAGCGACAGCATCGTGACCGAAGACGCCGCCGCGGCGGAAAAGTTCTTGAACGAAGTGGACAGCGCGGCCGTTTACAGCAACGCGAGCACGCGCTTTACCGACGGGTTCGAATTCGGGCTGGGCGCGGAAATGGGCATTTCCACGCAGAAACTGCACGCGCGCGGGCCGATGGGGTTGCGCGAACTCACATCCTACAAATACCAGGTGCGCGGCAGCGGGCAGGTCCGCGGCTGATTTGCGGCGAGTTTTGCGCTCGCGCCGACGGGCGGAGAGGCTGTTTTGTGCCCGCCTTCGGCGGAATGAAAAGACGCTCGCCAAAAAAACGAGCCGAAAATTTTTTGAAAATATTTATTTTGTGCGCATAAAAACCGCAGGGCGGCAGATAATACTATTGTCAGCAACGGGAATGCAGATTCGTTGAACGAAAGATTTGTGAGAAGTTTTTGTGAAAAACCGTTGCTTTCCGATATAGTCGCGCTTGAATGCGGTAAGAATGATTGCGAAAAAAGTGTTTCGGATCCGGAACTTTTTGTAAAAGCAAAACATGCACCCGCACGAAAAGCGGGGCATTTGTAAGAGGAAATGTGTGAGAGATCGTGCGTTTCCTCTTATTTTTTGTTTTTTATTCATAAAACGCCGCAAGTGCGCATATTTGCGGCAATCCGCGCGCGCAGGTTTACAAAATTTTCCGCATATGCTATAATATAGGTAACACATTCGGAGGTGTTTATGGCTCGAAAGAAAAGTGTTGCGGATGTTGCGGAAAAAGCGGTCAAAAAATCGCATCCGCTCACCGTTATTTTGGCGGTGCTGTTTTTGCTGATCGGCGCGGCGGGAGGCGCGTTTGTTTATTCGCGCCTTACCGACGGAGACAAACTGGAATTGGCCGGCGAGCGCGTGGTGTACCTGCAAGTCGGGCAGGCGTATGAGGAGCCGGGCTACGAGGCCGTTTATTTCGGCAAAGACGCGGCGGACAAAGTGGTGCTTTCCGGCGATACGGTGGATACTTCGAAAGAGGGAATCTACCAGATCGTTTATAAAGTGGACGGCCTGTTCCGCGACGATTTTCAGCGCGTGCGCGCCGTGATCGTGGGAAATCCCCAGGGGCTGGAAGATTTTTTGGCAGCGTTTGAAGGGGGGAACGAGTAATGGCGAAGGGTAAATTTTCGGCCGGCAAGGCCTTTCTCGCCTGCTTTTTGGCGCTCGTCATCGGCTTTGCGGCAGGCTTTTTCTTCTATGCGTACATAAAGCGCCCCACGGGCGGCGACGTATATGTCAGCGGTGATCTGTCCATTCACTTTTTGGAATTGGGAAACAAGGCAACGGGTGACAGCATCTACATAAAAGCAGGCAATACCGACATTTTAATTGATGCAGGTTCTGTGGCTAGCAGTACCGATACTACATCCGAATATATCAAACAATATTGCACCGATAATATTTTGGAGTATGTTATCGTGACCCATGCGGACAGCGACCACATTGCCGGGTTCGCCGGGAGCGGTTCTTCTCCGAGTATGTTCGACCGATTTACCTGCGATACAATCATTACGTTTGATCTCACGAACCAGGAAATGGAAACATCGAGCGGCAACCCCACAACCTATGCGAGATATGTCAGCCAATTGCAAGAAGCTGTCGAAGCGGGGGCGACACATTATACGGCGTTACAATGCTGGAACGAAAAGGACGGTGCGCAGCGGATATGGGACGTTTCAAACGGAATAGAGATGGAAATTTTATACAATTATTATTACGAAAACAACAGCAGTGACGAAAACAACTATTCCGTCTGTCTGCTGTTTAATCAAGGAGATAAGCATTTCCTATTTACGGGCGATTTGGAAGAAGACGGAGAATCACGCCTAGTTGATAATAATAAATTACCGAAAGTAGAGTTGTTCAAGGCGGGACATCACGGCTCTAAAACATCAAGCACCGAAAAGCTGCTGAACGTTATCGACCCTAATATTATCTGCGTGTGTTGCTGTGCCGGTTACAATCAGTACAACGCCGCACCGGAAAATGTCTTCCCGACGCAGGCGATGATCGACCGCGTCGCGCCGTATACGGATAAGGTTTACGTCACGAGCCAAGCGGACGAAAGTGCGGAGAGCGGTTACCGCTCCATGAACGGCAACATCGTCGTAACGTCGAACAGGAGCGGCGTGACCGTCGAATGTTCCGATAACAATACTCTCTTAAAGGACACCGAATGGTTCAGAGCAAACCGCACGATGCCGGAGGCGTGGAGAAAAGCTGCATAGTATAGAGAGAGCGGGGTATAAGCGAAAATAATAGCGCTGCCCGCTCTTTTTCTGCCGAAAATAATTGCTAAAATAAGCAAAAAGTATTAAAATAATTGCGTTATACAAGTGTTACAGGAGAATAAAATTTTGGTCAGGAACGAATTGAGGAACGTGGCGATCATCGCGCACGTCGACCACGGCAAAACGACGCTCGTGGATCAGATGCTCAAACAGAGCGGAACTTTCAGAGAAAACCAGGTGGTGGAGGAGCGCGTGATGGATTCCAACGCCATCGAGCGCGAACGCGGCATCACCATATTGGCGAAAAACACGTCGGTGCACTATCACGGCGTCAAGATCAACATCATCGATACGCCGGGGCACGCCGATTTCGGCGGCGAGGTGGAGCGCGTTCTGAAAATGGTGAACGGCGTGCTGTTGCTCGTGGACGCCGCCGAAGGCCCCATGCCGCAGACGCGTTTCGTGCTGCAAAAGGCGTTGGATTTAGGGCACAAACTCATCATTGTGGTCAATAAGGTCGACCGCCCCGACGCGCGCCTCAAAGAGGTACAGGACGAGATTCTCGAACTGCTCATCGACCTCAACGCGACCGACGAACAACTCGACAGTCCGTTCGTGTTCTGCTCGGGCAGGGCGGGCACGGCGTCGCGCTATGCCGATAAGGACGGCGAAGACCTCACGCCGCTCTTCGATACGATACTCAACCATATCCCGCCCATGAACGTAGACGAAACGGCGCCGCTGCAGCTGCTCGTTTCGTCCATCGACTACAACGATTATGTGGGGCGCGTCGGCATCGGCAGGATCGAGCGCGGCGTCGCCAAGGCCAACCAGGAAGTGGCCGTCTGCAACCACAATATCCCTTCGCTCAACAAGCGCGGAAAACTCGTCAATCTGTATCAGATCGAGGGGCTCGCGCGCGTGCCCGTGGACACGGCCACGGCGGGCGACATCGTCTGCTTTTCGGGTTTGGAAGGCATCAACATCGGCGATACCGTCTGCGCGCCCGACTGCGTGGAGGCCGTATCTTTCGTAAAGATCAGCGAGCCGACCGTGGAAATGACCTTTTCCGTCAACGACAGCCCGTTTGCCGGCAAAGAGGGCAAATTCGTCACGTCGCGCCACCTGCGCGAGCGGCTCTACCGCGAACTGCTGCGCGACGTTTCGTTGAAAGTGGAGGATACCGATTCTGCCGAGGCGTTCAAAGTGAGCGGCCGCGGCGAGATGCACCTCTCCATTCTCATCGAAAATATGCGACGCGAAGGGTATGAATTCCAGGTCAGCACGCCCAAAGTGCTGTACAAGACCATCGACGGCCAGTTGTACGAACCGGTCGAACGCCTGATCGTGGACGTACCCGAAGACGGCACCGGGCCGGTGTTCCAGAGCATGGGCGAGCGCAAGGGCGAACTCGTGCACATGAGCGCCGTCGGTTCGCGTATGCGTTTGGAATTTTTGATTCCCGCGCGCGGACTGTTCGGCTACAAGAGCGAATTTCTCACCCAGACCAAGGGCGAGGGAGTGATGAACTCCATATTCTTCGAGTACCAGCCGTATAAGGGCGACCTGCAGCGGCGCGATACCGGTTCGCTCGTCGCGTTCGAAACGGGCGAGGCGGTCACCTACGGCCTGTTCAACGCGCAGGACCGCGGCGTCCTGTTCATCGGGCCGGGCACGCAGGTGTACGAGGGCATGGTCGTGGGCGTTTCTCCCAAAACGGAAGACATCAACGTGAACGTTTGCAAAAAGAAGCACATGACCAACACCCGCGCGGCGGGCAGCGACGACGCCATGCGGCTCAATTCGCCCAAAAAGATGAGCCTGGAAGAGTGTTTAGAGTTTCTCAACGACGACGAACTTCTGGAAGTTACTCCCGTTTCGCTGCGCATCCGCAAGCGCATTCTTGACAGCGAACTGCGCGCCAAGGCCCGCGCGCGCGAAAAGAAGGCATAAACCGCCGCATACCGAGCATACAATATCCCCGACGAAGTATTTCGGAGGGGATGTTTTTTATGGAAGAGCCGAGGCTGATGACGGCGCTCATCGAACAACAGAAAAAGATCACCGTCACGGGCGTGGAGAGCGTCGATTCCTTTTCGCCGGAGCAGATCTCGCTCACGCTGGACGGCGGCAGGGCGGTGATTGCGGGCGAGGGGCTGAAGATCGTCGATTTTTCCAAAACGAGCGGCCGCTTTGCCGCCACGGGCACGATCACGGGCATCCGGTTCGGCAAAAAGAAGGAAAAACTCGCCAAGAGGCTGTTCGGATGAATACCGAAAACCAGGTCGCGATCGTATTGCTGTGCATCTATGCGGGTATTCTGGCGGGCATCTTGTACGAGCCTTTCGGTATGCTCCGTCTGTCCGTCAAAAACGCCGCCGTGCGCATCGCCGCGGATATTTTGTTCGGCGTTGCGGCGGCGGCTCTGTTTCTCGTTGTGGCGGCTGCCTGGTCGCTGCCCGATTTCCGCGCGTATATGCCGCTCGCCGTGCTGGCGGGGTTTCTTTTATATATAGAAAGCGTGCACCGAATGCTTGCAAATTACGAAAAAATACTGTATAATAAATTCAGGAGTTGCCTGAAAAGGTTTTACCTTCGGCAAGCAGCGGCGCATGAAAGACGAAAAAACGAAAAAAATAATCGTCGGCGTAACGGCGGCAGCAGTGGTACTGGCGGCGATTCTGCTCGTGTACTGGATCTATCAGCTGATCGCCGTGTCCGTCCGTCGGGGAAAGATCGAACAGCTGGAACAGCAGATCGCCTATTACGAAAACGCGGCGGAAAATTCACAGGACGAACTTGATATTTACACTTCCGACGTGTGGCTGGAGCGCGCGGCGCGCCAGCTGCTCGGCATGCTCGGCTACGGCGACGTGGAGCTCAGCAAGCTCGCCGCAGACGGCGGGTTCCGCTACGAATTCAGCGACGGTTCGGCCGCTCTTGTGATCGACGAAACGGGGAGCATAACGTATGAAGTTATCGGCGATTGACATCGGTTCCAATTCCGTCCGTCTGCTTGTATGGGCAGACGGTCGTTCTTTATACAAAAAAATCAACACGACGCGCCTCGGCGAAGGCTTGGCGCAGTCGGGCGAATTATCGGAGGCCGCCATGCGGCGCACGGCCGAAGCCGTCGCCCTGTTTTACGAACAGGCAAGGGCGGAGGGGGCCGAACAGGTGTATGCGTTTGCCACGGCGGCGGTGCGCCGTTCGCGCAACGGCGGCGAGTTCGTGGCGCGTGTCCGCAGAGAGTGCGGATTGGAAGTGCGCGTTCTTGCGGGCGAAGAGGAGGCGCGCATCGGCTTTCTCGGAGCGACGGAAGGGCGCGACGGCGGCATCGTGGATGTGGGCGGCGCCAGTACGGAGATCACCGTGGGCGTCGGCGGCGAAATCATTTATGCCGTGAGCGCCGACGTGGGGGCGGTAAAACTCAAAGACGCCTGCGGGGAAGACCGCGCGGCGCTGCAAAAGTACATCGACGGCGCGCTTTCCGTTTACGGGAATGTTCCGCAGTGCCGGCTGTACGCCATCGGCGGCACCGCGACGTCGCTGTGCGCGCTCGAATACGAGGTGGAGCCGTACGATCCCGCGCTGATCGACGGGCGGATTCTGACCGCCGGGGCCGTTCTGCGCTGGGCGGACAGACTGCTTTCCAGGCCGCAGGCGGAGCGCCTGGCGCTCAAAGGCATGGACAAGCCGCGCGCCGATATTTTAGGCGGTGGGGCGCTGCTGCTGGGCAGCGTGCTGCGGCATATCGGGCAGGAGTCCGTCACCGTCAGCGAAAAAGACAACCTCGAAGGCTTTCTTCTCGCCAAGAGCAGGGGGCTGCTATGAACCGCGCGCTCGAACAGATCATCCGCGCCTTCGACTATGCGGCGACCTTTCTTTTGGCGGGCGCCGTGGTGTGGGTGGGGTATATCAACTATTACGCTTCCTACGATTCCTTTCTGCTCATTCTGTCGCTGGTGCTCGGCGGCGTGCTGTCCAGCGCCGTGTGCGCCGCTTTCCACGAACTCGGCCACGTCCTGTTCGGTTTGCTGTGCGGGTTTCGTTTCAACAGCATGCGCATCGGCTTTGTCAGCATCAGCCGCAGCGAGGGGAAGATCCGTTGCACGGCAAAGCGCCTGCCGGGGCCTCTCGCCGGCGCAACGCAGATGCTGCCCACCGGCCGCGAAAATCTCTACGAAAAATTTCTGATCACCGTCTGCGGCGGCCCCGCCTTTTCGCTCTTGTTCTTAGCGGGCTGTATCGTGGCGATGGTGTTTTACCAATCGCTGCATTTTGCCGCCTATACGCTCATCTGCACGGCGATGCCGTACGCTTTCCACATCCTTTTTTACAACGTTCTGCCGTTCAAGGACGATAACCTGGATACTGACGGCGCGATGATCCGCGGGCTGATCAAGCGTGAACCTTCGTATCTGACGGCAGTCAACGTGCTGGCGATCGAAGGGTATATGTACCAGGGCGCCACACCTTCCGAGATCGACAAGAGCTTGTATTTCGGCCTGCCGCAGCTGCCGGAAGACGATCTGAATTTTATCATTCTGACCAATTACCGCCTGATGTACTTCCTCGATGCGGGCGATACGAAAGAGGCGATACGGGCGAGCGACAGGCTGGAAAGCCTGCTGGAATACGTTCCCGACCTGTTCGGCAAGGAGATCGGCGCCGACGTTCTGTATGTGACCTGTGCGCTGAAACACGACGCGGAGAAGGCGCGCGCGATGTATCCGCCGCTGCGCCAGTTTCTGCTGGGTGAGAATACCCTGCGCACGCACCGCATTTCCGCCGCCTACGAATTGTACGTGAACGGCGATAAGCGCAAGGCGCTGTTCGAACTGAACGCCGCCGAGCAGAAAACGGAGACCTGCCCGATTCTCGGAGAGGGGAAATTCGAGCGCAAACTGCTCGATTCGATCCGCGAAAATATCGTGACCGAACATTATACCGAATAAATAAGACGGCGCCGCGCGGGGTATCCCCGCGCGGCGCTTTCCGTATTCAGCACAGTTTGTTCAGCGTTCCGTAGCAGTCTGGGCACAGTTCTCCCGCCGCATCGCGGCAGTTCCGGCATACGAACGAGCCGCAGTCGGAACAGATGTAAATGTCGGCGCAGTCGCACTCGCGGCCGCATTTTCCGCACAAAAGTTTATCCATGGCAGCACCTCCCGTTTTCCTTTGGGAGAGTATGGCTTATTCCGCGGTTTTTTATGCAACGGGCGTGAATAATTTTTTGCGGCGCCGGATTCGATGAAAAAATAGATAAAAATTTCAAACGGTGTACTTTTCGCGCCTTTAAGGGGCGTTTGAGGGCGTTTAACGCAATCCGTGCAGATTTTATTTTCCGATTCGGTCAAAAACGCTTTGAATTTCGGGCAAATTATGCTATAATTAAAGGGATAAAACAGCAAAACTTTATGCATTGCAAACAGGAGTCTAAGTTTATGGCAGATAAGGTTCAGGGCGAATACGGCGAGGAGCAGATACAGGTTCTGGAAGGTTTGGATCCGGTACGCAAACGCCCCGGCATGTACATCGGCTCGACCGATGAGCGCGGCCTGCATCATCTCGTGCAGGAAATCGTCGACAATTCCATCGACGAGGCGCTGGCCGGGTATTGCACCGCCATCCGCGTTACGATCAATAAAGACGGTTCCTGCTCGGTGGAGGACAACGGCCGCGGCATCCCCACGGGCATACACGCCAAAGAGGGCATCTCTTCGGTCGAACTGGTGCTGACGAAACTGCACGCGGGCGGCAAGTTCGGCGGCGGCGGATACAAAATTTCCGGCGGCCTGCACGGCGTGGGCCTTTCCGTCGTGAACGCGCTCTCCGAATGGCTGGAAGTGGAAGTTTACCAGAACGGCCACATCCATAAGCAGATCTACAACCGCGGCATACCGCAGCGCGCGCTCGCCGTGGTGGGCGATACCGATAAAACGGGCACGAAAGTTACTTTCTATCCCGACGACGAGATTTTCGAAACGGTCGTATTCAATTACGAAAATCTCAAAGTGCGCCTGCGTGAACTCGCGTATCTGAACAAGGGGCTCACCATCTCCATCCGCGACGAGCGTGAGGAAAAGCCGCGGTTCGACGAGTTCTGCTACGAGGGCGGCATCCTGCACTTCGTGGAAGACCTCAACAAGAATAAAGAAGTGCTGTTCGACGCGCCCGTGTATTTCGAAGAGACACAGGAGGGGGGCGACAGCGCCATCGAAGTCGCCATTCAGTACAACGACAGTTACAACGAAACTATTTTCAGTTACGCAAACAACATCCACACCGAGGAGGGCGGCACCCACCTCGACGGGTTCAAAGCGGCGCTCACGAAGGTCATCAACGACGCCGGCCACCGCCTGAACATCCTCAAAGAGAACGACAAACTTTCGGGCGAGGACGTGCGCGAGGGCATCACGGCCGTCGTTTCCGTCAAACTCACCGAACCGCAGTTCGAGGGGCAGACCAAGACGAAACTCGGCAACAGCCAGATGCGCGCATTCGTGCAGAAAGCGACCGTCGAACACCTCGGCACCTACCTCGAAGAAAATCCGTCGCAGGCGCGCGAACTGATTTTGCGCTGCATCACGGCGCAGAAGGCGCGCGACGCGGCGCGCAACGCGCGCGAACTGACGCGCCGCAAGGGCATCCTCGAAAGCACCACGCTGCCCGGCAAACTGGCCGACTGCTCGGAGAAGCGTTCCGAATTGTGCGAGATCTACCTCGTGGAGGGCGACTCGGCCGGCGGCACGGCCAAACAGGGGCGCGACAGGCGTTTCCAGGCGATTTTGCCCCTGCGCGGTAAAATTCTCAACGTGGAAAAGGCGCGCCTCAACCGCGTGCTGGAAAACGAAGAGATCAAGAGCATGATCACCGCGTTCGGCTGCGGCATACACGACGATTTCGACGAGAGCAAACTCCGTTACGACCGCATCATCTGCATGACGGATGCCGATGTCGACGGCAGCCATATCCGCATTCTTCTGCTCACCTTCTTTTTCCGTTTCATGCGCCCGCTCATCGAAAAGGGGCACGTTTACGTCGCGCAGCCGCCGTTGTATAAAGCGACGCGCGGCAAGGACGAAAAATATATGTATTCGGATGCGGAACTGGAAGAGTACCGCAATTCCAATCCCGGGAAATTCGATTTGCAGCGTTATAAGGGGCTCGGCGAAATGAACAGCACGCAGCTTTGGGAAACGACGATGAACCCCGCCACGCGCACGTTGCTGCGTGTCAACATGAAAGACGCGGTCGAAGCGGACGAAATGTTCTCCCTGCTCATGGGCGAAAAACCCGAACTGCGCAGGCAATTCATCGAACAGAACGCGAAACTCGTTGCGGAACTGGATATTTGAGGATTTAAGATATGGCTAAAAAAGAGACGAGTCCCGAACTGACAGAAGAGTTCAAAAAGACGCTGGCAATGACGAATATGATCGACGTCGAGGTGGATGACGAACTGAAAAAGTCGTTCATCGCCTACGCGATGGCGGTCAACGTCAGCCGCGCGATCCCCGACGTGCGCGACGGCCTAAAACCCGTACACCGCCGCATTCTGTATTCCATGCACGAAATGGGGCTGTACAATGACAAGGCATACCGCAAATGTGCGCGTATCGTCGGCGATGTGCTCGGTAAATACCACCCGCACGGCGATTCTGCGGTCTACGATGCGCTGGTTCGCCTCGCCCAGGATTTTACCATCAATTTCCCGCTCGTGGACGGGCACGGTAACTTCGGCTCGGTCGACGGCGATCCGCCGGCGGCCATGCGTTACACCGAGGCGCGTATGTCGAAACTGGCGGCGGAGATGCTGCGCGACCTCGACAAAGAGACGGTCGACTATTATCCCACCTTCGACGACACGGGTATGCAGCCGTGCGTACTGCCGGCGCGTTTCCCCAACCTTCTCGTAAACGGCAGCGACGGCATCGCCGTCGGTATGGCAACGAACATCCCGCCGCACAACCTCGCCGAAGTGATCGACGGCGTCATCGCGCAGATCGACAATCCGGAAATCACCATCGAGGAGTTGATGGAACACATTCCCGCGCCCGATTTCCCGACCGGCGCCATCCTGATGGGCAGGGGCGGCGTAAAGCGTGCCTACCGCACCGGCCGCGGCAATTACATTTTGCGCGCTCGCTGCGAAATAGAGGATTATACTTCGGGCAACACCACCCGCACGCGCATCGTGGCGACAGAGATACCTTACCAGGTCAACAAGGCGCGCCTGATCGAAAACATTGCCGATCTCGTCAAGGACAAGCGCGTAGAGGGCATTTCCGACATCCGCGAAGAATCCGACCGCGACGGTATGCGCATCGTCATCGAACTGCGCAAAGACGCCAACGCGCAGGTCGTGCTCAATACGCTCTACAAACATACGCAGTTGCAGACTTCCAACGGCATCATCATGCTCGCCCTCGTCGACGGCGAGCCGAAGGTGCTCAACCTCAAAGAAGTCATTCATTATTATATCGAACATCAGAAAGACGTCATCGTCCGCCGCACGCGTTTCGATCTGAACAAGGCGGAAGAGCGCGCCCACATCGTGGCCGGCCTGGTTCTGGCGCTGGCGCACATCGACGAAGTGATCGCCATCATCAAGAGTTCGGCGGATAAAAACGACGCGGCGGCGAAACTGACGTCCGCTTTCGAGCTTTCGGACAAACAGGCGAACGCCATCCTCGAAATGCGCCTGCAAAGGCTGACCTCCCTCGAAGTGGAAAAACTCAAAGAGGAGTTGGAAGAGTTGGAGCGCACGATCGCCGACCTCAAAGACATTCTCGCCAACGAACAGCGCGTGCTCGACATCATCAAAACAGATCTTTCCACGATTCGCGACAACTATCCGAGCGAGCGCAAAACCGAACTTTCCTACGATTACGGCGAGATCGACATCGAAGACCTCATCGAAGAGGAAGAAGTCGTCATCACCATGACGCACGGCGGCTATGTAAAGCGCCAGCCTGTCGCCGAATACAAGGCGCAGCGCCGCGGCGGCATGGGCGTCACCGCGCACAAGCCTAAAGAGGAAGATTTCGTCGAAAAACTGTTCATCAGTTCCACGCACGACGATATTCTGTTCTTCTCGTCTTTCGGAAAAGTGTATTCCATCAAGGGGTACGAGATCCCCGAGGCGCAGCGGCAGGCACGCGGCCGCGCGATCGTAAACCTCTTGCAGATCGCGCAGGACGAAAAGATCACCGCCGTCATCCCGCTCGCCAAAGACACGCAGGGTTATATTGCCATGGCCACGCGCGGCGGACTCATCAAAAAGACGGCGCTCGAAGAGTTTGCCAATATCCGCAAAGTGGGCAAGATTGCCATCAAGATCACGGAGGGCGACGAACTCATTTCCGTGCAGTTCACCACGGGCGAAAACGAACTCATGATCGCCTCGAAAGAGGGCAAGTGCATTCGTTTCAGCGAAAAGAACGTGCGCCCGATGGGGCGCGATACGCAGGGCGTGCGCGCCATGTCTTTGGGCGAGGGCGATTATCTCGTCGATATGCTCGTCGTCAAACCCGACTGCGAGATATTCACGCTCACTTCGAACGGTTACGGCAAGCGCTCCGATGTGGAAGATTACCGCTTGCAGGGGCGCGCCGGCAAGGGCATCAAGGCGGGCGTGTTCAACGAAAAAACGGGTTATCTCGTGGCGCTGAAGATCGTTTCCGACGAAGACGACATCATGATCATCTCGGTGAGCGGCACCATCATTCGTATGCACGTTTCCGATATATCCAAGATCGGCAGGGATACGCAGGGCGTGCGCGTGATGCGCCTGAAAGCTTCCGAAGTCGCCACGGTGGCGGTTGCGCCGCGCGAGGAGGACGAGGAAGAGGGCGAACCGAATGCTGCGGAACAGACAGAGAGCGTAACCGCCGGAACCGCTTTGGAAAATGCCGAAGGGCAGGCGGATGAAACCGCCGCACCGGAAGAAACGTCCGGATCGGACGGCGCGGAAAACAATTCCGAAGAGTAATGCAAAGCAGAGGCTGCGGGTGGCTTGTAAGCCGCCCGCGGTTTTACGTTTAAATCCCGCGGATAAATCCACGGGATTTTTTTGTATAACGAAAACCCGGCACCGCGGGTTTTTTAAGTTGAAAAATAAATGACAAGGCAATCCGCGAGGCTGCGGCGGGAACTAAAAAACGGAAACGTCTTGCGGCGTTTCCGTTTTTGCTATTATTTATGCAGGAAAATTCTCTGTTCTTCCGTTTTGCGGCTGGAACGCAACTTGTCGAACAATTTGATCATGGCGTCCGACAGCGGGAAACTCAGCAGGATAACGACCAGTGCATAGAGCACGGAAACGAAGTCGGGCGCGATGTACGTTTCTCCGAAGATCTGTTTGGGGAAAAGCACGATGCCGAGGATGCAGCCGGCAAGCATGACGAGGATCATCACGCCGCGATAGAGGTTAAGCGGCAGGCTGATACGATACAGCATTACAAGTCCGGCGAAAGTGATGATGATTACAGAAAGTTCTTCCAACGTTTCGCCGATATATCCCGGGAACCAGGCGTTCACGAACCGCGTGCTCTGTACACCCAAAACCAGTACGATGGCACATGGTATCGCGCGTGACAGCACCGTTGGCAGGAACTTTCCCCGCACCCGGTCTTTGTTCGGCTGCAGCGACAGGAAAAAGGTGGGAACGCCGATCACGAATACTTCCATGAGCATCAGGCTGCTCGTGTAGAAGGGGTATGCCTGCCAGGTGATGATGGAGATCAGTGCAAAGATCGTCGTGAAGAAGGTCTTCATCAGATACATGGCAGAGGAGTTCTGAATGTTGTTGATAACGCGGCGGCCCTCGAAAACGACTTTCGGCATGGAGGCAAAGTTGTTGTCGAGCAGTACGATGTGGCTCACGTTTTTCGCCGCCTCGCTGCCCGATGCCACGCTCACGGCGCAGTCGGCCTCTTTCATGGCGAGGATGTCGTTCACGCCGTCGCCCGTCATCGCCACGGTGTTGCCCGCCGATTTGATGGATTTCACGAGGATGGCCTTTTGTTCGGGCGTTACGCGGCCGAATACCGTGTATTTGTCGGCGACGGAGGCCACTTCCTTTTCGTTCATGCCTTCCAGCGAAATGTATTTTTCCGCATTGGCGACGCCCACGCGCTTTGCTACTTCAGACACGGTAACGGGATTGTCGCCGGAGATGATCTTGATGGCGACGTCGTTTTCTTTGAACCAGCGGATGGTTTGCGGTGCATCCTCGCGGATGTTGTCCGCTATGGAAATAATGGCGATGGGTTTGAATCCCGTCGGCAGTTTGTCGCCGACGATTTTTCCGGGTGCAATGGCAGCGATCATCACGCGCAGGCCCATCGAGGCATACTGATTGACGATCTTGTTGATCTTATCCGGAACAGTGGAAAGTACAAATTCGGGCGCGCCGATCGCGATGGTGCCGAATTCGTCGAAACTGGCAGCGGAAAGTTTCCGCTTGGAGGAGAACGGCATGGTCGCCGTGGCGGTCAGCGCTGTATTGTACCCGAAATAATTATAGAGGGCGATCGCCGTCTGGTTATTGTCCTGCAGGGCGTTCAGACAGGAGCCGATGATCTCGTTGACTGTGTAATCGGTCGGGTTGCTCAGCAGCATACAGTCGTTCACTTTCATGCGCCCGTCGGTGATGGTGCCCGTCTTATCCAGGCAGAGCACGTTCACGCGTGCCAGCATTTCCAGCGAATACAGATCCTGTACCAGCGTGTTCTGCGCCATCAGCCGGATGATGCCCAGCGTGAGCGCCACGCTCGTGAGCAGCAGCATGCCCGAAGGAATCATGCCGATGACGACGGATACCGTGCGCTGTATCACTTCGCTCATGTTCGTGAAATAGTGCCTGTTCACGAAGAACATGAAGATAGCGATGGGGATGATCAGAATGCCGATCACGTAGATGATGAGTTTCGTCGAACGCATCAGCTCGGAATTGGGTTTTTTGTACTTTTTTGCTTTGGCGGAGAGAGAGTTGAGGTAAGTGTTCTTGCCCACTTTGTCCGCGCGCGCTTTGCACGAACCGCTGGAAATAAAACTTCCCGCATAGAGAAAATCGCCGACTTCCTTTTTGACGGGAACCGATTCGCCCGTCAGCAGCGCTTCGTTCACTTCCACCGAACCTTCCGCCACGATGCAGTCGGCGGGGATCTGGTTGCCGAGGCTCAGGCACACGATGTCGTCGAGCACGATGTCTTTGGCGTGTATCTCCGTCTGCCCGCCGTTCCGTATCACCTGCGCCGTGGGAACGGTCAGAAGCGACAGTTTGTCGATCTTGCGTTTGGCGCGGATTTCCACCACGATGCCGAAACCGAGGTTGAGCGAAAATATCACCACAAAAAAGTACTGCGAAAGGGGAGCGCCCGAATAGGCGAGCGCCACGGCCGCCAGCACGCACAGCAGGTTGAAGAAAGTGCAGAGGTTACCGATGAATATGCTCGCGTACGATTTGGAATATTTTTGGTTGGTGTCGTTGAACAGAAACTGCGAAAAACGCTCGTTGACCTGCGCCGTGGTAAGTCCCGTGTTCAGGTCGGGCGAATACCGCTTTGCCTGTTCGGCGGAAAGATCGCCGTGGGAGCGTTTCTTTTTGAACTGTTTTTTGATTTTTGTGAGGTCGACGGTTTCGCCGGACGGTTCGTTTTCCGTTGCGGCTGTCTGTTCCAGTTTCTGCCGCACATACTGCTCGACGCGTTCGGGCGGGGCAGGTTTTTCCGCCTCTGCCTTTTGTGCCGAAGTTTTTTTTGTTGTCTTCGGTGCGGCGGCTTTTCTGCCTGCGGTCTTTTTTGCCGCAGGCTTTTCGGGAGCCGCATTTGTTTCTTTTTCGATGTCAGACTTTTGATTCATGAATTTCACCCACTGGTCGGAGCAAGTGCGCTCTCATATTATTATATCATAAAATATATGAGTTTACAAACGTTTTATTTGTGTTTTTGCAGAGGGAAAATATTTGCTGCCGATAAAAAATTTTCAAATTTCAGGCCACCCCCTCGGATTTTATTGCAAAATGCCGCGTTTTGGGGTAAAATAAACGGGAACAGAAAACATCGGAGGCGAACATGATCGACATCAATTTTCTTCGCGCAAACCCGGATATCGTGCGCGAGAATATCCGCAAAAAATTTCAGGATAAAAAACTTCCGCTGGTCGACGAAGTCCTCGAACTGGACGCAAAGCGCCGCGAATTGCAGCGGGAGGGCGACGAGCGCCGCGCTAAGCGCAACGCGCTCAGCGCGCAGATCGGCAAACTCATGAAAGAGAAAAAGACCGAAGAGGCGAATGCCGCCAAGGCGGAAGTAGTCGCCAACAACGAGCGCATCGCCGAGATCGAAAAGGACACCGAGGAGATCGCCGCCGCACTCAAAAAAGATATGATGGCGATTCCCAACATCATAGCCGACGACGTGCCCATCGGCAAAGACGATGCCGAAAACGTGGAGCGCAGGCGCTTCCTCGAACCCAAAGAAAAGCCGTTCGACGTTCCGTACCACCTCGACATTCTCGCAAAGTTGGACG
>CALVHW010000022.1 GCA_944328905.1 uncultured Clostridia bacterium
CTCGCCGCGTTCGGCCTGCCGCTGCGCCGCATCAAAAAGGAGGCGAACTGCGTCGCCGCGCGCGATGTTGCGCCGAAAAAGTACACGCTCACCGTGCACATCGGGTTCGAAACGTACACCGTGCCCGCCGATTCGCGCGAAACGGTGCTCACCGCCATGGAGCGCGCGGGGCTGTCCGTTCCCGCCAAGTGCCGCGCAGGCGGCTGCGGGTTCTGCCACAGCAAACTGGTTTCGGGCAAGTTTACGCTGGCGGGGGCGGATAAGCGCAGGCTTGCGGATGCCAAGTTCGGCTACTTCCACCCGTGCTGCTCGTATCCCGATTCGGATATGGAACTGATCGTGCCGCGGGCGTAGGCGGCGTTCGGCAAGCGGCGCCGCGGCGCGCAGGAGCGGTTGTACGGCAATACCGGCGGCTGTTTCCTCGGAAAAAACGACAAAAACTCCCCGCATTTCATATGCGGGGAGTTTTTTGCATTCAGAATAAACAAAACTGCCTGCGGGACGTGTTTTTATGCTCAGAGCAGCTTCTTTTTCGGAAAAACTGAACGGCAGAAAAAGGATAAAAATGCCCGCAGGACGCGATTTTTGCACGGATTCCGATCAACGGATCATTTTTCGATCGCCGCTTTTTTGGCGGTGGAGGAGCGTATCTTATCGTATATGTCTTGCGAAAATTTGTCGCTGCGGTCGTAATAATACAGTCCGTTCTGTTCCTGCTCGATGTCGGTAAGCTGCGTGTAGCAGAATCCCGCAATGGCGGGGCAGTCGAGCAGGGCTTCCGTCAGGCGGCAATACCTGTCGCAGAATTCTTCGGGCGTTTTCGGCGCGTCGCCGTAACCCCAGGATGTTTTGGCATCGTCTTTGCTCTCCCGTTCCGCCCACTTGATGCCGCCGTATTCACTGACGATATAGGGGATGCTGCCGTCGTAGGGAGCTTCCAGACCGGGGAAACGCGCGTAATGTTCGCCTGCCGCGTGTTTTTCGTAGCGGTCGGCATATACGCCGGGATCCTGTTCGTAGTCGTGCACGTCGTACACGTCGGTAACAACATGGAAGCCGCCGCTGGTGTCGATCACGGGCCGGGTGGAATCGGCGGCCTTGGTGGCGTAATAGATGTCGGAAATATTTGTTTTGATCTGTTTTTCCGCCCAGGTTTCGTTCCAGGGGCACCAGCCGACGATGCAGGGATGGTTGTAATCGCGTTCCACGCTTTCCAGCCATTCGGTAAGGTAGGCGTGCAGGGCGTACTCTTTGGAGATGTCGATGCCCCAGCTCGCGTATTCGCCCCAAACGATGTAGCCGAGCCGGTCGGCGTGGTAGAGGAATCGCTCTTCGAATACCTTCTGGTGCAGGCGCGCGCCGTTGAAGCCCGCCCGCATGGAAAGTTCGATATCGCGCACGAGGTCTTCGTCGGCGGGAGCCGTGTAGATGCCGTCGGGATAATAGCTTTGGTCGAGAATCAGCCGCTGAAACACGGACTTGCCGTTGATGAGGATCTTTTTGCCGTCGATGTCGATTCTGCGGATGCCGAAATAGCTGCTGACGGAGTCTGCGGCTTTGCCTTTGATGCTGAGCGTGTATTTTACGTCGTACAGGTTCGGTTCGCCGGGCGCCCACAGATGAACGGGGGAAACTTTGTATGCGACACGGCTGCGCGTGCCGCACAGAGCGAACGATTCTTTGGCTATTTTTTCGCCTTTAAACCCGATTTCGATTTCCAGTTCCGCGCCCGGGGCGTACCGGTTGAGAAAAACGTCGAAAAATACGTTGCCGCCGAGGTCTGTCGCATCGATTTTGACTTGTTTCAGGTACGTTTCGGGTACAAATTCCAGCCAGACCGTCTGCCATATGCCCGTGGTGCGGGTATAATCGCAGCCATAAGAATAATAGAGAGAACTCTGTTTGCCGCGCGGCTGCCTGCCCGAACGCACATCGTCTTCGGCGTGAACCACGATGCGGTTTTTTCCTTCATTGACAAATGCGGTGATGTCTGCATCGATGGGGGTGTAGCCGCCGGTATGTTCGCAGGCTTTATTGCCGTTTATGTATACGGTGGTTTTGTAGTCGCAGGCACCGATGTGCAGAAGGATGCGTCCGAGCAGCTGCGCTTTGGAAACGGTGATCTCGCGCCCGTACCATACGGACGGCATAAAATCGGTATAATGGATACCGGAAAGTTTGCTTTCGGGGCAGAAAGGTACAACGATCTGCGCGGCGGCCGCGCCGAAATTTTCATCTTTGTAAATTTCGCGGTCGGCTCCGGAGGCGGAAAGGTCATTGTAAAACTCCCACTCGCCGTTGAGGTTCTGCCACGTTTTTCTGTAAAATCCGGGGCGCGGATGCTCGGGTCTGATGTTCATGTGTCAATACTCCTTATAGGGTGGTTGCATTATAAAGTATAGAGCAAACAGTAAAAAAATGCAACACAATATCAGATAAAACAGATAAAATTTTTTGCGCGGACAAACGGCGGCGCGGCGGAGCAGACCGCCGCGCCGCCGCAGGTGTTTTCCGCTTGGTTCCGCCGAAAGAAGATGCGGAAATCAAGGTTCGGAAGCGGCTTTTTGCCGGAAGCAGGGGCGAGAGGAGCTTTGCGCCGGCCGCGCAACGTTTCGATAAAATAAAAAAAGTGCGCGCTTATTGCACGCACCGATGAATATTATCGCTGAAAACTGTTTATAAAGGAAACAAAATTCAGCGGATAGTACTCCGCCGGGGCGGAATGTGTTTTGCGCCGAATCACTTGCTCTCTACGTACGCTTTGACGGAACGGATGATAAAAAGCTGTTCCTGCTTGGAAAGTTTGCAGAAATCGGCAGAAAAATCCTGCATCACTTTATTGTCGCTGTAGAGGAAGTTGCTGTCGCTTTCCGTTCTGCCGAGCAGATAATCGGTCGTGGTGTTGAAGAGATTGGCGATCTCTACGGCCTGTTCGAAGGTGGGGCGGGAACGCCCGATCTCCCAGCTGCTCACGGTAGACTGCTTCACGCCGAGTTTATCGGCGAGTTCGCATTGAGTTGTGTCGTTTTCTTTGCGCAATGTTTTGAGTATTTTTGCAAACATGGTTCTATACCTCCGGTGCGATGGATTTTAAGATTGTCTTAAGGGTACACCGGTTTAACGCATATTCGGGGCAGGCGCAGCGAAACTGTTTTGCGCCGTGCATCGGCAAACGACCATACTCACCCACTTTGTTTTAAGATATGATAGCATCATTTTCGACATTTGTCAAGCAATTACGCAAAAAAATTCGATTTAGCACATTTTACGTTCATTCTTTGCATTTTGCCGTTCCCGCGCCGGAAAAAGCGATGTTTTCCGCGGTATATTTTTTGCAACAGGCCGCCCGCAAACTTGCCAAACGCGCGGGTTTGCTATATAATATTGTACGAATAAAAGAAACGAGGACGGTTATCATGAAAAAACCTTACGCGATCATCATCATGGACGGTTACGGCATCAATCCCGAAAAGGAGGGCAACGCCATTGCCCTCGAAGGCAGCCCCAACGTGGCGCGCTATGAAAGAGAATACCCTTCGTCGCAGCTGGGCGCCTCGGGCATGAGCGTCGGCCTGCCGGAAGGGCAGATGGGCAACTCCGAGGTCGGCCACCTCAACATCGGCGCCGGCCGCATCGTCTACCAGGAACTCACCAAAATCACCAAAGAGATACAGGACGGCGAATTTTTCCAAAACGAGGCGCTGCTCTCCGCCATGCACGACGCCAAAAAGAACGGCAAAAAACTGCACCTGTGGGGACTCTGTTCCGACGGCGGCGTGCACAGCCACAACACGCACCTCTATGCGCTTTTGGAAATGTGCAAAAGAGAGGGGCTTTCCGACGTGTTCGTGCACTGCTTTATGGACGGGCGCGACGTATCTCCCACCTCCGGCGCACAGTTCGTGCGCGATTTGCAGGCGGAAATGAAAAAGATCGGCGTCGGCAAAGTGGCGTCCGTGTGCGGCAGGTACTACGCGATGGACCGCGACAACCGCTGGGAACGCGTTTCCAAAGCCTACGATATGCTCACGCTGGGCGACGGCATCCACGCCGAAGACGCGGCGGCCGCCATCGAACAATCGTATAAAGAGGGCGTGACCGACGAGTTTATCCTGCCCACCAACATCACGGAAGGGGGGAAACCCGTCGCGCTTGTCGAACAGGGCGACAGCGTCATCTTCTTCAACTTCCGCCCCGACCGCGCCCGCGAGATCACGCGCGCCTTCACCGAACCCGATTTCAGCGGATTCGAGCGCAAGAGCGGCTACCTCGCGCCGCACTACGTCTGCTTTACGCAGTACGACGCCACGTTCGCGCACGTTTCCGTCGCGTTCAAACCGCAGAGTTTGAAAAACACGCTGGGCGAATACCTGGCGGGCCTCGGCAAAAAACAGCTGCGCATCGCCGAAACGGAGAAATACGCGCACGTCACTTTCTTCTTCAACGGCGGCGTAGAGGCGCCCAACAAGAACGAAGAGCGCGTGCTCGTGCCCTCGCCCAAGGTCGCCACGTACGACCTAAAGCCGGAAATGAGCGCCTACGAAGTGACGGATAAAGTGATCGAACACCTCTCCACGGGCGAGTACGACGTGATGATCCTCAACTTCGCCAACTGCGACATGGTCGGCCATACCGGCGTTTTGGAGGCGGCGGAAAAGGCGGTTGCGGCGGTCGACGATTGCGTGGACAGGGTGCTGAAAAAGATACTGGAAATGGGCGGCGGCGCGCTGCTCACGGCCGACCACGGCAATGCCGACAAGATGATCGCCGAAGACGGTTCGCCGTTCACGGCGCACACCACCAACCCCGTGCCCGTCGTGCTGGTCTGCGACGCGCTCAAAAACGTAAAACTGCGCGCGGGCGGCGTGCTGGCCGATCTCGCGCCCACGCTCTTGGATATGATGGGCATTCCCGTTCCCGCCGAAATGACGGGCAAAACGCTGATCGAGCGGTAACGGTTTTTTCGTCCGCCCTGTCCGCGTTCTCTGCTTCACTGCGGCAGAGAACGCGGACAGGGCGTTTTTTCATATAGAAGAACAAAAATTTTATTATAAAAAATTGTTGTGAAAGCATGTAAATACTTGCCAAAATGCGGCGGGAGTATTATAATAAAGTAAAAGTATGGGTGTTATAAACACCGAAAAACGGCAGAAAGCCGCGGCTTTCGTTTTTGCGTACGCAAAAACGGGAACATTTAGCGGCAAAAATATTTGGGAGGAATGAAAGATGGCAAAAAGACTCAAACGTGCGTTTACGATTACGGAACTGGTGATCGTGATCGCGGTGGTGGCGATATTGGCGGCGGTGCTGATACCGACGTTCGCCAACATCATCAACAAGGCGAACGAGAGCGCGGATCTGCAAACGGTGAAAAACCTGAACACGATCCTCGCGTCGGAGCAGACGGTGGCGGACGCGCCGGCGGCCACGATGAGCGAGGCGCTCGCGCAGGCGCAGGAAGGCGGCTATGTGGTGGATAAACTTTCCCCCACGGGCGAAAACAACGACATTCTGTGGGAGCAGAACTCCAACCGCTTCGTGCTGGCGGATAAAAACGGCAATATCCTCTACAAAGACAATATTACCGAGGGCGGCACGGCGCAGGGCGGAAACTTTTGGAAGATCACCGGCGACGAAGACGCGGTGAAAGCGGAAAACAACGCCAAGGGGTTCAGTTATTACTTAAAAGAAAGTTTTTCGAGCCTTACGTTTACGGCGGCGGCCGGCATCGACGTGGGCGAAAACGACGAGGCTTTCGACATCACGTACACGAACGAGTCGGAAACCGCGGCGGCGCAGCCGGTCGTCTTCCGCACGAACGCGGCGTCTTCGCTCACGGTGAACGCTCCTTACGACACGGTGTACCATTACGGCGAGGCGGGCAATATTACGGTAGAGGCCGTGGCGGGAGACTCGTACCACGAATACGGCGAGGTGACAAGCCTCACGATCAACAAAGGCAGGCTGGTGGTGGAGAGCGGCGTAACGGTGCCCGAGCTTACCGCATCGCCCGCAGAAGGGGCGAGCATAGAGCTGGATATCCGCAGCGGCGCGGAAATTCCCGTCCTCATCGCAAACGGCGAAAATATTACCATTACCAACGACGGCAATATCGGAACGTACAGCGGCGACGCGACTTTCGCGGGCGGCACCGGCACGCAGCCGAGCAAAATCGTGTTCGAAACGGATACGATCGACGGGCTTTTCTCCGTCGTGGGCATCAGCACGGAGGGAGAAATGCCTTCCACGCTCACCATCCCTTCGAAGATAAATGGCCAGACCGTCCAGGCGATCGGCGCGGGATTAGTGAAGAGTGAGATGATTCCGGGTTTTGACGTATTAGTGGATAAGCCTGTGTTGGGTTCTGCACAAGTCGATACAGTGATCCTTCCCGATACGGTAAAAGAAATCAGAGCCGGCGCATTCAAACAATCTTCCGTCGCAAATTTTGTTTTGTCCGAGGAGCTTCTTACAATCGGAGACAGGGCTTTTTGGTTTAACTCTAATTTGCAGAGCATTTCAATACCGGACAGCGTGGAAACTCTTGGCAATCAGGTATTTTACTGGTGTATTGCTTTGCAAACGGCCGTGATCGGCAACGGACTGACGGTGGTTCCGGACGGAACTTTTGAGGGTTGCTCCGGTCTGCATACGGTAGAAATCGGCAAGAACTTACAGAAATTTGATTCCGGTGCAGTACAGTCGGTTGAAACGTTTGTCATCGATGAAAACAACGAATATTATAAAATTATCGGCGATTGCCTGATAGAATACGCGCCGGACGGCAGCAGTGCTACACTGATTTGGGCAGATAAAAATTGTACGGCCATACCTAACGGCGTTACCGCTATCGGCAGCAACGTGTTCAAGGGCAGAACCGACTTCACGGGCGCACTTGTGATCCCGAATTCGGTCACTTCCATCGGCGAATCTGCCTTTAATGGATGCACGGGCATCACGTCGATCGATCTGGGTGACGGTGTCGTTACAATCGGCGATGGAGCGTTCAGAGATTGTTCCGGCGTCGAAAGCCTGCACATCGGCAAAAATGTAAAGGATTTGATTTATTATTCAGACAATGACGGTGGCAATACGCTGGCGTTTTTCGGGCTCACCTCGCTCACGGAGATCACCGTCAGCTCCGAGTCTGAAAATTATGTGCAGGGGGAAAACTGCGTTCTTTCTAAAGACGGCAAAACGCTCGTGCTCGGCTGCAAGGCGACCGTCATTCCCGCAACCGTCACGGCGATCGGCGACTATGCCTTTGCCGGCAAGGGGCTTACAGACATTGCACTGCCAAACAGCATCACTTCCATCGGCGAATATGCGTTCCACGCCAATGAAGGATTCTCCGGCGAACTGCTCGACCTGCGCAATGTGACCGTGATCAAACAGAGAGCGTTTATGAGCTGCGGTACTTTTGAAAGCATCATTTTGAATAAGGACATCACTTCAATAGGGCCGCTTGCGTTCCCTTGGGTGTCGGGAACCCTGTATTTTACCGGAAACGCCGAAGAGTGGAAAGATTTCTTTGGAGACTGGAACAAAGGGCAGGGGAACGAAGGTATACTCAACAAGCAGGACATAGCCTATTACAGCGAAAGCGAGCCGCCCGCAGACGGCAACGCTTATTGGCACTATGTAGACGACCAACCGGTCATTTACGGCGCACAGGATTCCGCCGCATAAAACGGCAAAAACGGAGGCCGCCGCATAAAACGGCAAAAGCAAAGGGCCGCCGCGCGCATCGCGCGCGGCGGCTTTTCCGTTTTATAAAAAACGCGCGGACTTTGATCTGCCCCGCGGCGCACTGCGGCGCATTGCATGCCGCCGCAGTGCGCCCGTATCTCGCAGGGGCACGGGCAGGAACGATTTTTTGAAAAATTGCGAACATTTTCAGCTTCAAGCTTTAAAAACAGTTGAAAAATCTTTTACTTTATGTTATACTGTTCGAGTATCCTGCCAAAGAGCGGGTGCAAACGAAACAGGGGAGTGTTTTACCATGCCCGACATGATGTCTTTCATGCACAACTTATTGGTTGCACCGGATGCAGCTTTTTATCCGACGTATCAGGTCGTATGTCTTGTCCTGTTGGTCGCTATGGCGATCAGCGCGATCATAGCCATCCTCATCGTGCTCTTCCAGCCCGGTAACTCTACGGGTATCGACGCTCTCGGCGGTTCGAGCGAAACCTTTTTCGGCAAGAACAAAGGGCGCTCTCTGGAAAGCAAAATGAAGAGGTGGACGGTGATCTCGCTCATCGTGCTTACATTGTTTTCCATCGTGTTCTTCATATTGCAGATCGAAGCGGTATGGGGTATGTAAACAATGATAAAATACGGCGGTCGTTCGGTAAGAATGGCCGCTTTATTTATATCCGGAACATTCCGCAAAAAGTTGCGTACAGGGCGGATGCGAAAATATTTTCGCCGTCGGTTTTGCATTTGTCTGTCAGAAACGGCGGCGTATAAAGCGGCGTTTGAATGCGCGGCGCGCCCGCACCGCGGCAGGCTCGCTTCGCTCTATAATACGGAAACAACGGCATCGTATATAATATAAGGAAAAGAGGTAGCCTTTATGCCGGCTTTGACCGAGATCAGAGAACAATTTCATACGGGCGCTTTCGATTTCAAAAAGGCGTCGGAGATCGGCCGCCTGCTCGGCATTCCGTCCCGCAGCGGGCGCGAGGCGCTCACGCGCATCCTTTCGCAAATGGAAAAAGAGGGCGAGATCGTGCGCGACGAGCGCGGCAGATACGTTTCTCCCGAAAGGCTGGGGCTTATCAAAGGCACGGTGCAGGGCAGCGGCCGCGGCTTTGCCTTTTTGCTGCGCGAGGAGGGGGAAGACCTCTTTCTTCCGCCGCGTTCTCTGCACGGCGCGCTGCACGGCGACGTCGTCTATGCAAAACTCATCGGCGGCGAGCGCGGCGACGAGGCGGCCGTCTATTCCGTCATAAAGAGGGGTATGCGCCGCGTCGTGGGCACATACTTCAAAGACCGCCGCGGCGGCATCGTCGAACCGGACGACAAGCGTTTCGCCCCCGAAGTGCGCATCACCGGCGGTCTGCGCGTCGCACCCGGCGAAAAAGCGGTCGTGGAGATCGACGCGTATCCGGACGGAAAGGCGCCCGAAGGCCGCATCTGCGAGATCCTCGGCGAAAGCGGCGATCTCATGGCGGAGGAGGAGGGCATCATCGCCGCGCACGAACTGCGTGCGGAATTTCCGCAAAAGGTACTCGCCGAGGCGGCGAAAGCGGCGGCAAAACCCGTCGCGGCGGCGATTGCAAACCGCGATGCGGCGGCGGTTGCAAACAGCAGCTCTGCGGGGCGGAGAGATTTCCGCGGCGAACGCATCATCACCATCGACGGCGACGATTCGCGCGACTTCGACGACGCCGTCACCCTTACCGAAGCAAACGGCCGCCTGCATTTGGGCGTGCACATCGCCGACGTTTCGCACTACGTAAAGCGGGGCGGCGCGCTGGATAAAGAGGCGTACGCGCGCGGCACCAGCGTCTATTTTCCCGACCGCGTCCTGCCCATGCTGCCCGAATCGCTCTCCAACGGCATCTGTTCGCTAAGCGAGGGCGAAGACCGCCTCGTTCTCTCCTGCCTGATCGATCTGGACGGGGATGGCGCCGTTCTCGGCAGCGAGTTCTGCGAGGGCGTCATCTGCTCGGCGCACCGCATGACCTATTCGCAGGTCACGGCGATTCTGGAAGGGGACGCAAAGCTGCGCGGCAGGTATGCCGACGTCGTTCCCATGCTGGAAAAGATGCGCGCGCTCGCCGAAAGGCTGTATAGCCGCCGCAAAAAGCGGGGCGCCGTCGATCTCGACGTGCGCGAGGCGCACATCACCTATCAGGATGGGAAGATCGGGGTGGAAGAGCACCCGCGCACCGTGTCGCACCGCATCATCGAAGAGTTCATGCTGCTCGCCAACGAGGCGGCGGCGCAGTTCGCGGCGGAATACGACCTGCCCTTTTTGTACCGCGTGCACGAAAAACCGGGCGAGGAGCGCGCCGAGGCCTTCCGCACCTACCTGCGCGAACTGGGGCTTTCTCCCGCGTTCCGGCCGGACAACGTGCGGCCGGGCGAATATTCGAAAATCATCGACGCGCTCGAAGCGGAAAACAGCCCGCTGCGCTCCGTCGTCAACCGCATGATGCTGCGCTCCATGAGCAAGGCGCGCTACGGCGACGAAAACGTGGGGCACTTCGGGCTGGCGTCGCGCTGTTACTGCCACTTTACCTCGCCCATCCGCCGCTATCCCGATCTCGTCGTGCACCGCATCATCAAGAGCGTGCTCGCCGGCGACCTCGCGGAGGCGCACAGTTTTGCGGGCTTTGTCAAAAACGCGGGCATCAGCTGTTCGGAGAGCGAGCGCCGCGCCGACGAGGCCGAGCGCGACGTCGACGCGCTGTACGAAGTGTTCTATATGCGCGAACACATCGGCGAGGAGTACGACGCCGTCGTTTCGGGCGTCACGTCGTTCGCGGTGTTCGCCGAACTGCCGTCCACGATCGAGGGGCGCATCGGCATCGAGGATCTCCCGCCCGACGATTACACGTTTGTCGAGGAGAGGTACCTCTTGCAGGGCAGACGGCACGCCTATGCGATCGGCGATGCCCTCCGCGTGCAGGTCGCGGGGTGCGATATCGGCACGCGCCGCGTGCTGTTCGTGCCGGCGGAAAACGATAAAAAATCCGGCAAGCGGACGGAAGGCGCGCACAGATCGCGCGGGCGGGCGAAAGGGGATAACGCGTAAAACGCTATCTTTTTTCGGGCGTTTATGCTATACTGTAAGGAGAATAAAAAATGCAGTTCGAACTGGCAAAGTGGGACGTTTCACACATTCCCTCGCTCGCCGAAAACGCGAACGACGCGCGTATCGGCAGATTTTTGCGCGACAGTTTTCCCTATCCGTATACGGCAGGCGCGGCAAAGAATTTTATCGACGCCGTCCTGAACACTCCCTGCGAAATTTTCCGGGCCATCGTTTCGGAAGGTGCGGCGGTGGGCGGAATCTCCGTCACGCGCGGCCGGGATGTATACCGGCGCAGCGCGGAGATCGGCTATTGGCTGGCGCCTGCATATTGGGGCAGGGGAATCATGACGGAGGCGGTGCGCCGCATCTGCGCTTACACCTTTGCCGAAACAGACATCGTGCGCATTTATGCGGAAGTTTTTTCGCCGAATACGGCGTCGCAGCGCGTTCTGGAAAAATGCGGTTTTGGCAAAGAGGGCGTAAAGCGCAGGAGCGTCTTCAAAAACGGGGAGTTTTTCGACAGCGTCGTGTACGCGCTGCTGAAACCGGAAGAGCAGGCAAACTGAAAAACAGCGCGGCGGCGCAAAATCGTTGCAACGGGGTGCGTGTATGAAAATAATCGCGGTCAACAAATCGGCGGGGTTTGAATATTTTATCGAAGAAAAATTCGAGGCGGGCATCGTGCTCGAAGGCAGCGAAGTCAAATCCATCCGCAAGAGCAACTGCAATTTAAGCGATTCGTTCTGCTTTGTGCGGCGGGGAGAGGTGACGCTGAAAAATATGCACATCGCCGTGTACGATAAGAGTGGCGCCTTCAATACCCGCGATGCGCGCAGAGACCGGCGGCTGCTGCTGCACAAATCGGAAATTTCCAAAATCGTCGGCAAAGTCAACGAAAAGGGCTATACGCTCGTGCCGCTCAAAGTGTATTTTTCCGGCTCGCTCGTAAAGGTGGAAGTGGCGCTCTGCCGCGGCAAACACACCTACGACAAAAAGCAGAGCCTCAAAGAAAAAGACTTGAAGCGCGAAACCGACCGCCGCATCAAAGAGTATATCTGACGCAACCGGGCGCTCGGTGCGCGAACGGGGCGCCCGAAACGGTCGCCGCGGTCGTTTGCGTAAAACAACAGCCGGGCGTCGTTGCGGCCGCTTTCTCAACACAGCCGCAGGGCATTGTTCGCCGCGGCCTCGCAATGAAAACAGTCGCCGCACCGAAGTTGCGCGGGCGGGCATTTTGTTCAAAAAACAACAATACGTTACCACAAAAACGCGGCGCGGGCGCTGCGTTTGCGATAAAAAGAATAAATTCCCAAGGAGGCAAACTCACATGGCTTACAAAAAAGATACGATCTGCGTGCAGGGGGGCTACCGCCCCAAAACGGGCGAAAGCCGCATTCCGCCCATTTCGCAGAGCACCACTTATTTTTACGAAAAGACGCAGGACATGGCCGACCTGTTCGACCTGAAAGCGGACGGCTATTTCTACACCCGCCTCGCCAACCCCACGGTGGCGGCGTTCGAGGGCAAGGTCGCCGAACTGGAAGGCGGCGTCGCGGCGATCGGCTGCTCGTCGGGCATGGCGGCGTCCACGCTCATGGCGTTCACCCTCTGCGGCTGCGGCGACAACATCGTTTCGTCCTCGGCCATCTACGGCGGCACGTTCAACCTCTTTGCCGTCACGCTGCCCAAACTGGGCATCTACACCCGCTTTTTCGATCCCGACGCGCCCGCGGAGGAGATCGAAAAACTCATCGACGATAAGACCAAATTCATCTTCACCGAAACGGTGGCCAACCCCTCCATCAAAATTCTCGATTTCGGCAAGATCGCGGCCATCGCCCAAAAGCACGGCGTGCTGTTCGTGGTAGACAACACGCTCGCCACGCCCATCCTGTGCCGCCCGTTCGAGTGGGGCGCGAACATCGTCATCCATTCCTCTTCGAAGTATCTCGACGGCCACGCGGCGGCGCTCGGCGGCGTCATCGTCGACGGCGGCAACTTCTGCTTTAAGAACAATCCCCGCTACGCCCCGTTCAACGAGCCGGACGAGAGCTACCACGGCCTCGTGTATGCCGATCTCCCTGCGGCGCAGTTCGCCACCAAGTGCCGCGCGCAGATGATGCGCGACATGGGCGCCATGATGAGCCCGCAGAACGCCTTCCTCAGTTGGCTGGGCTGCGACACGCTCGCCCTGCGCATGGAGCGCCATTCTTCCAACGCCCAAAAAGTGGCGGCGTACCTTGCAAAACATCCCAAGATCGACTGGGTATGGCACGCCTCGCTGCCGGGTAATAAGTACCACGCCGTCGCCCAAAAATACCTGCCCGAAGGCACGGGCGGTATGCTCAGCTTCGGCATCAAGGGCGACGTTTCGCAGGCGGCCAGGTTCATGGAGGCGCTCAAACTCATCACGCAGGAAACGCACGTCGCCGATGTGCGCAGCTGCGTTTTGCATCCCGCATCCACCACGCACCGCCAACTTACCAAAGAGGAACTCGTCGAGGCGGGCGTGCCCGAAAACCTCGTGCGCCTTTCCGTCGGCATCGAAAACCCGGAAGACATCATCGCCGACCTCGAGCAGGCTCTGGCGCACGTTTGAGCATAACGTATATAAGATTTTGCGCCGCGCTTTTCAAAAAGCGCGGCGGCGAAACGCTGCGCATCATAGGGGAAACGGACGGAAAAATTATCTGTTTCGTTCCCGCCGGCGCAAAGCAAATGCAACAACACAAGTTCGGTACAAAAGGAGAAAACAGCCATGCCCATCGTGATCCCGCAGGATATTCCTGCTTATTCGGTACTCAAAGAGGAAAATATTTTCGTAATGAACAGCGAGCGCGCCTATTCGCAGGATATCCGCCCGCTGGAAATCGCCATTCTGAACCTCATGCCCACCAAGGTGGAAACGGAAACGCAGTTCATGCGCCTTTTGTCCAACTCGCCGCTGCAAGTGAACGTCACGCTCATCTACACGAAATCGTACAAGAGCAAGAACACCGCGGCCGCCCACCTCGACCGGTTTTATAAGAGTTTCGACGACATCAAGAACAGGCATTTCGACGGCATGATCATCACCGGCGCGCCCGTCGAAACGCTGCCGTTCGAAGAAGTCAAGTACTGGAACGAACTGAAAAAGATCTTCGACTACGCCGATCGGAACGTTACGAGCACCATCTACATCTGCTGGGGCGCGCAGGCGGCGCTGTACTATTATTACGGCATCGAAAAGCGCCTGCTGCCCGAAAAACTGTTCGGCATCTTTCCGCACAAAAAATTTCTCGAACAGCACGATCCGCTGCTCAAAGGCATCGACGACGTGTTCAACGTTCCCCATTCCCGCCACACCACCGTTTGGGAAGAGGACGTAGACAAAGTGGGGGATCTCATCCGCCTCAGCCATTCCGATTACACGGGGCTTTCCATCGCCAAGTCGAAAGACAATAAAAAGATCTTTCTCACCGGTCACATGGAGTACGACCGCGACACGCTCAAAAAAGAATACGAGCGCGACCTCGCCAAAGGCCTGCCCATCAAGCCGCCCGCCAATTATTTTACCGACGAAACGTGCACGGCCGTGAATGTGACGTGGACGAGTGCGGCAAACCTCTTTTATACCAACTGGCTCAACTACTACGTCTACCAGGTCACGCCTTACCATTTGAAATGATGTCCGGGGCGGGCGCCGCTTTGACCGGCAAAGAAGAACGGTTGGGCGGGGCGCGGTTAAAACCGCGCCCCGCCCAACCGTTTTTGGCAGAATGCAGGCAGAAATATGTATCGGCAGCACCGTACTGCCGGCAGAGCGCAATGCCTTTGCGGAGAAGGCGACGCTAAACGTACAGTTTTACTTTTTTCAGCAGAGCCAGAAACACGGCGATGAGCGCGGCGGCGAGAACGTCGGCGGCCGCGGCGGCGTAATAGCCGATGGCAAAACCCAATCCCATCACGGCAAAGCCGAGCACCATTGCCGAAAAACAGACGATCATCACGGGCATACTGTTTTTGGCGACCTGCGTTTCCGTCGTCCAGTCGTATTTGGGGAACTTGCTGTTGAAATAAGTGCCGGCGAGCGCAAAGCACGCCGCGTATAAAATCACCGTGAGCAGGCAGAGTACCCAGCCGAGCGCGCCCGCCGACGCTTTGATGCAGAACACGGCCGTGATCAGCAGTCCCGCGGCGCCGTTGATGAGGAACGTGGGCGCCGCTTTGGCAAGCAGTATCTTTTGCGCGGATACGGGCATGGAGAAGAGCAGCCCGCGCGAACTCCCTTCCAGAGACAGCGCCGAGGCGGCGGGGCAGGAAATGCCGATCATGAAGATGAGCAGGCCGGCCGCCATCCCCGTTAAAAACGCATCGCTTGCGGCATCGGCGGGGAGCACGGCGGAAAGGTCTACAAACAGCAGCACGACGGCGCCGATCGCCATGAGGATGCTGCCGCTGATGCCGTTGAGCATATAGCCGGGGCAGGAAAACAGGCGGCGGAACTCCTTTTTGATGAGTGCGCCCATCACGGAAGCGGATTTGATGTCGGTTTTGCGGTAGGCGCGCGCGGCGGCGTGCGCCATGAGTTTACCCACGATCTTATCGTAAAACGCTGCCTCGACCGCCACAAAGATCACCGCGGCGGCGAGCGAAATGCCGGCAAAGGCGAACACGCCCCAAACTCTGCCGCCCGTCAGCGTCCACTGCGCGAGCACGGCGGGCGGGTAGATGCTGCCCACCAGCACGTCGTACATGGCGGAAAAATCGATGTCGCCCGAAGGCCCCGCCGAAAAGGAGAGCGAAAAACTCGCCGCCAGCGCGCCCACGAACAGCACGACGGATAAAATGCTCTGCAACAGGTTTTTGTGCCGCATCCCGGCGGTCAGTGCGGAGACGAGCGTGCCCAGCGCCGCGCCGACGATGAGCGGCAGCAGGGGCGCAAAGATCACGGCCAGCAGCACGGTGCCGAGCGCCGCTGGGCCGAAACCTTCGAATACAAAGTAAACGACGGTCACGGGTACGGCGATGAGCAGTACGAACGCGAGGTTCACGATGTACGAGCAAAGCAGCCGCGCCACGAGGATATCCCGGCGCGGAACGGGGAGCGAAAGCACGAAGTCGCGGTCTTTTACCGAGAACAGCAGCGCCGCGCCCTGGAAAAAGCTGAACGCGAACACGATCAGCGAGGCCACCGCCACGGTAAAGGAGGGCAGTACCGCGCCCAGGCCCTGTTCGCAATAGGAGAGGGCGATGAGCACCGTGTAAAATACGATCACCAGTCCTACGATCGCCAGCGCCGTCAGCCCGCCGATGGCGCGCCGCCGCACGGCGGGATCGGCATCTTTGCGCAGTTTTCCGATGCCCGTCAGTCCCATCAGCTGTATTTTCAGAAGAAGTGCCCATTTAGCGCGCATCGTCTGCAAGCACCTCCAAAAACACCGTTTCCAGGCTCTCGTCGCCGCGCACGGCCTCGGTGTCGCCGCTGGCGATCAGCCGCCCGCCCTTGATGATGGCGATTTTGTTGCAAAGTTTTTCCGCCACGTCGAGCACGTGTGTGGAAAAGAAGATGGCGCTGCCCTTTTCGCACAGTTCATGAAAGACCTGTTTGAGTTTGAAGGCCGCCTCGGGGTCCAGCCCCACGAACGGCTCGTCGAGGAGAATGAGTTTCGGCTCGTGCAGCAGCGCGCCGATGAGCGCTATTTTCTGCTTCATGCCGTGCGAATACGAGCCGATGGGCGAGCCGAGGTCGCCCGCGATGCGGAACATTTCGGCGTACTGCTGTATGCGTTGCGCGCGCACGTTCTTTTCCACGCCGAACATATCGCCCATAAAATTGAGGAACTGCACGCCGGTGAGAAATTCGTACAAGTCGGGGTTGTCGGGTATGTACGCCGTGATCTGCTTGCAGGCCACCGGCTCCGCTTTTACGGAATGCCCGTCGATGTAAATTTCGCCTTTGTCGAAGGGCAGAATGCCCGCCACGGAGCGCAGCGTGGTGGTTTTGCCGGCGCCGTTCTGGCCGATAAAACCGTAAATGTCGCCCGCGCACACCGAAAGGGTGAGGTTGTCGACCGCCTTTTTCGTCTTGCCGTACGTTTTGGTAAGGCCCTGAATGTCGAGTATGATGTTTTCCATAGTGGAATCATTATAGCATAAGGCAGCCGGGTTGTCAAGGATATGAACAATTTGCGGACGGGCAGGAAAACAGGCAGCGGCGTCTGTTTTCAGTTTCCGCGGAGCGCCGTGCGCAAAACTCTTGAAAAAAGCGCGGGAATGGTGTATAATACAAAGAAAACGGAGAAAAAAATGAAACACATTTCCTTTGCGGGCAGAGAGGTGCCTGCTATCATCGTGGGCTGTATGCGCCTGAACGCCGCAGACTCGGCGGGGCAGCGGCGGCTGATTTCGGCCGCCGTCGAGCGGGGACTGAACTTTTTCGACCATGCCGACATCTACGGCCGCGGCGAATGCGAAACGGCGTTCGGCAACGCCGCCGTGGATTTGAAGATCCCGCGCAAAAAACTGTTCATTCAGACGAAGTGCGGCATCGTGCCGGGGAAGATGTACGATTTTTCCGAAAAGCACATCATAGAATCGGTGGAAGGCTCGCTCAAAAGGCTGCGCACCGACTACGTGGACAGCCTGCTTTTGCACCGGCCGGACGTGCTGTTCGAGCCGGAAGAGGTCGCCGCCGCGTTCGATAAACTGGAGCGGGCGGGCAAAGTGCGCGCGTTCGGCGTTTCCAACATGGCGCCCTGCCAGATCGATCTGCTCAAAACGGCGGTCAGGCAGCCGATCGCTGCGAACCAGTTGCAATTTTCGGCGGCGCACGCGGGCATGATCTCGTGCAATGTGGAATTGAACATGACCACGCCCGGCGCCGTCGCGCGCGACGGCTACGTCCTCGAATACTGCCGCCTGCACGATATCGCGGTGCAGGCGTGGTCGCCCTTCCGCTACGGCTTTTTCGAAGGGGTGTTTCTGGATGATGCAAAGTATCAAAAACTCAACGACGTACTGGCGGAAATCGGTGCAAACTACGGCGTGAGCAAGGCGGCCGTGGCGGCGGCGTGGATACTGCGGCACCCCGCCAAAACGCAGGTGATCACGGGCACGGCGAACCCCGCGCACCTTTTAGACATCGCGGCGGGCGGCGACATCCGCCTCTCGCGCGAAGAATGGTACAAAATTTACACCGCGGCCGGTTATATGCTGCCGTGAACGTTCCGGCACGCAACCGGCGAAATACATCAAACGGGGAGAAAAAGAACATGAACATCGATACGATCAAGGACAATCCGCTCGCGGAACTGCTGCCGGACGGCGGCTATACGGCGATTTTCCGCCGCATCGCCTGCGTGGGCGACAGCCTCTCTTCGGGCGAGTTCGAAACGCTCGCCGCGGACGGCACGCGCCGGTATCACGATATTTTCGAACATTCGTGGGGGCAGTACCTCGCGCGCATGACGGGCGCCAAAGTGTACAATTTTTCGCGCGGCGGCATGACGGCGCGCGAATACTGCGAGAGTTTTGCCGAGGCGAACGGCATGTGGGATCCCGAAAAGGCCTGCCAGGCGTACATCATCGCGCTGGGCGTGAACGACATTTTCGGGCACAACATGCCCATTGGCTCGCTCGCCGACGTCGATTTTTCCCATCCCGAAAACAACAGACCGACGTTCGCGGGATACTATGCGAAAATCATACAAAAATACAAGGCGATGCGGCCGTACGCGCGGTTTTTTCTCGTGTCTATGCCGAAAGCAGGGGACGATCACCCCGATAACGCAAAGAGAAGGGCGGACGCCGCCGCGCTGCTGCATTCGTTCGCGGAGGCTTTTTCCTATACATACGTGATCGATCTGTTCAAATACGCGCCCGTTTACGATGCGGCGTTCTATGAAAAATTCGGCCTGCACGGGCATCTGAACCCGGCGGGGTACCTGCTCACGGCGAAGATGATCGGCACGTACATCGATCATATTATCCGTTCGGATTTCCCCGCGTTCAGGCAGGCGGGGCTGATCGATCTGCCCGAATATTACGACCCCGCGCTGGACGGGGTAAAAGGAGAACAAAAATGAGGATCGTGGTTGCGAGCGGCAACAAGGCGAAACTGCGCGAGATCGCGCAGATATTCAAGGGGTACGAAATCGTTTCCATGCAGGAAGCGGGCTTTACCCAAGACATCGACGAAACGGGCGAAACCTTCGAAGAGAACGCGCTCATCAAGGCGCGCGCGGTCAGCGAGGCGCTGCACTGCGCGGCATTGGCAGACGATTCCGGGCTGTGCGTCGGCGCGCTCGGCGGCGCGCCCGGCGTGCACAGCGCGCGCTTTTGCGGGCGGCACGGCGACGACGCGGCCAACAACCGCCTGTTGCTGGAAAAATTGAAGAACGTACCCGAAAAAGAGCGCACGGCGTACTTCGAAAGCTGCGTGGCGCTGGTGCTGGAAAACGGCGAAAGCATCACTGCGTCGGGCAGAACGTACGGCCGCATTCTGGAAAAAGAGGAGGGCGGCGGCGGTTTCGGCTACGATCCGCTCTTTTTCAGCGACGACCTCGGCAAAAGTTTCGGCGTCGCGGCGCCCGAAGAAAAGAACGCCGTGTCGCACCGCGGCAGGGCGCTCGCCTCGCTCGCGCAGAAATTGCAGGAGCGCGGGCTTTGAAAACCATCGTCGTGCTGTCGGATACCCACCGCAACCTCGCGCCGCTGGATAAGATACAAACGGTGCTTGCCGAGTGCGATTACATCGTGCATCTGGGCGATATGGCGTCGGACGCGGCGGGCATTTTCCGGCAGTGGCCGGAAAAAACGTACATCCTCGCGGGCAACAACGATTTTTACGGCGGCGAAAAGGAGCTCGTTCTCGACGCGGAGGGGCGGCGCATCTTCGCCTGCCACGGCCACCGTTACGGGGTAAAGGGCGGCACCGAGCGCCTGGCGGCCGCCGCCAGAGAGCGCGGGTGCGAC
>CALVHW010000023.1 GCA_944328905.1 uncultured Clostridia bacterium
ATCTGCGGGCAGTGCCTGGAAGAGGGGTACGACCCCTTCCGCGAGCCGATCCCTGTGGTGCCCGCCCAGCACTATTTTATGGGCGGCATCAAGGTCGATCTCGACGCGAAAACCAGCATGAAACGGCTGTTCGCGGCGGGAGAAACGGCGTGCAACGGCGTGCACGGCAAAAACCGTTTGGCCAGCAATTCGCTGCTCGAAAGTTTGGTATGGGCGCGGCGCGCCGCCGCCGTGATGGCGCAAAACCGCGAGGACGTGATACAAAAAATGCCGCACGCAGACCTTTCCGCTTATCAAGACGGCGAGGCGCTGCGCGCAGAATATGCAAAACTTGTCCGCGATGAGGCGGAACGGGAGGCCTGTTATGATTGACGAAATCACCATGAAAATTTGCGCGGACGAACTCATCCGCATGGCGCTCGCCGAAGACGTGACGAGCGAAGACGTTTCCACCAACTGCGTGCTGCGCGAGCGCACCGGGGGCGAGGCGGATCTCATCTGCAAGCAAAACGGTGTGGTGGCGGGGCTGCCCGTGTTCGCGCGGGTGTTCGCGCTGCTCGACGAGGGCACGCGCGTGGAATTTTTCGCCAAAGACGGCGACGCCGTGCAAAAGGGGCAGCGGCTCGCCGTCGTGCGCGGCGATATGCGCGCCATCCTCACGGGCGAGCGTACCGCGCTCAATTATTTGCAGCGCATGAGCGGCATCGCCACCTATACGGCGGCGGTGGCGCGCCTGCTAGAAGGCAGCGGCCTGAAACTGGTGGATACGCGCAAAACCACGCCCAATATGCGCATATTCGAAAAATATGCCGTGCGCGTGGGCGGGGCGGGCAACCACCGCTGGAACCTTTCCGACGCGGTGCTGTTGAAAGACAACCACATCGGCGCCGCGGGCGGCGTAAAGCAGGCTGTGGCGGCGGCGAAGGCGTATGCGCCCTTCACCATGAAGATCGAAGTGGAAGTGGAGAACATGGACATGGTGAAGGACGCCGTGGCGGCGGGCGCCGACATCATCATGCTCGACAACATGACGGACGCGCAGATGCGCGAGGCGGTAGGGTACATCGCGGGGCGGGCGCTGGTGGAAATTTCCGGCAACGTCACCGCCGAAAACATCGCTCGGCTCAAAGACATCGGCGCGGACGTCGTTTCCAGCGGCGCGCTCACCCATTCCGCGCCCATTCTCGACGTATCTTTGAAAAATCTGCACCCCACGGGCGGCGGCAAATGACGGCGAGGGGAAAAAGATGAAGGGAGAAGAGCGGCGCAGGGAGATCCTGCAAAACATAGGGCAGCAGCCTTGCACGGCGGGCGCGCTGGCGGAAAAATTCGGCGTTTCGCGCCAGGTCATCGTGCAGGACGTGGCGCTGCTGCGCGCGGAGGGAAAGGAGATCGTTGCCACCAACCGCGGCTACATTTTGCCGCGCGCGCGGGCGCAGCGGGTGTTCAAGGCGCGCCACAGCGACGGCGAAACGCGCGAAGAACTGTACCTCATCGTCGATGCGGGCGGCAGGGTGGAAGACGTGTTCGTGTGGCACAAGGTGTACGGCAAGATCGTGGCGCCCATGGGCATTTCCTCCCGGCGCGACGTCGACGAGTTTATCAAAAAATTGGAGAGCGGAGTTTCCGTGCCGCTGAAAAACATCACCGGCGATTATCATTACCATACGATCTCCGCCGACAGCGAGGCGGTGCTCGACGAGATCGGCCGCCTTTTGGAAGCACGCGGCTTTTTGGCGGCGGGCGATTGACCGGAAATTGATTTTTGTGCGGATAAACCGGCGGGCGCGGCCGGCGGCGTGATTTGCCGCGGATATTGCGAAAAACGTAAAAAAACAGACAGAGCGGCGCGCCGCCCGGTTTTCGGGCGGCGCGCCTGGCGTTTGTGCGTGCTTTGCGGCAGGAGAAGTTTTTTTGCGCAAGGTTTGCCGCGGCATGGGGCCGGAGAGCCGCGCACGGTTTGCCGCGGCAGCGCGGAGAAAGGCGGCAATGGCCGGCGGCTTGCAACGGCGGCGCCCGTGTAACGCCGGCGGGCGGATGATGGAGAGCGGACGGCGGCGGGCGCGCAAAGTTTCGGCGGGGCGCAAATTTTGTTTTTCTTTTGGCGTTTTTTCGTTTGACAAACGCACGTTTGCCGATTATAATAAATAAAGTAAGAAAAATATCTCGTGGGGGAGTAGCCGGCGCAAAAGGCGCGGCGGAGTTCTTCATCCCGTGCCGAAAGGCTCAGGGCTCCGCCTGAAACACGGCAAGACCCATATATCGCGCCCGTCGCATATATGGCCCGTACTCTGCCCGGTTCCGTGCCATATATGCCTGCGCGCATATATGGTTTTTTTATGCGGAATTACATATCGGAGGTCATACATGGAGTTTTACACGAAAAATGCGCGGGACGCGCTCGAAGCCTTTCATTCGGACGCGCACGCGGGGCTTTCCGACGCGCAGATGCGCGAAAACGGTGAAAAATACGGCAGAAACGAATTCACCAAGGCAAAGCGCAAGTCGCTTCTGCGCCGCATCTGGGAGGCGTCGACCGAGCCGATGCTCATTCTGCTGCTGTTTGCGTGGGCGATCACCATCGCCGTGAACATCGTAAACGTCACGCAGGGCGAACATTTCGACTGGGCGGAGTGCGTGGGCATCCTCGTGGCCGTGCTCATTTCGGTCGTTCTCACCGTCGTGATGGAAGGCAGGAGCGCCAAGGCGTTCGAAGAACTGAACAAGATCAAAGAGGGTGTGGAAATAAAGGTTGTGCGCGGCGGCGTGGTGCAGTATGTGCCGCAGCACGAACTGGTCGCCGGCGACATCGTTTTTTTGGAAACGGGCAACAAGGTGGCGGCGGACGGACGCCTGCTCGAATGCACCGACCTGTATGCCGACGAATCGTCGCTCACCGGCGAATCGGCGCCCGTGCAGAAAAACACGGCCGCCGTATTCCCCGAAAACACGCCCGTCGCCGAGCGCGCGAACATGGTGTATTCGGGCACGTTCATCACCGGCGGTACGGGCAAAATGGTGGTCACGGGCGTGGGCGATTCCACGCAGTTCGGCCTCATCGCCCGCGAGATTCAGGGCGGCGAGAGCGGGCAGACCCCCTTGCAGGAAAAGATGGGCAGGCTTGGCAAGACGATCACCGTCATCGGCGCGGTGTGCGCGGGGCTGATTTTCCTCATCCAACTCGTGTACATCCTCGCCCTCGGGCAGCCGACGTTCGAAAGCATTTCCGGCGTGTTCATTTCCAGCATCGTGCTGATGGTCGCGGCGGTGCCGGAGGGCCTGCCCACCATCGTGGCGATCTCGCTCTCCATCAACATCGCGCGCATGGCGCGGCAGAACGCGCTCGTCAAAAAGATGGTCGCCTGCGAGACCATCGGCTGCATCAACGTGATTTGTTCGGACAAGACGGGCACGCTCACCGAAAACCGCATGACGGTCGTAGACGTTTGGGCGCACGGCGCGTACGTCGAACCGGAAAAACAGTGCGATGCCGCCATGCTGAAAAACTACTGCATCAACAGCACCGCAGACCTCTATTACGAGGGCGAAAGCGTGCGGTTCGTGGGCAATCCCACCGAGGGCGCGCTTTTGGTGGCGGCGGGCAAATGCGGCGTCGATTACCGCAGCCGGCGCGAAGAGGCGGAAATTACCGACCTGTTCCCCTTCTCGTCGGATACCAAAAACATGACCTCGTGCGTGCGTGCGGAAAACGGCTACATCGTCTACACGAAGGGCAGTCCCGAAAAGATTCTTTCCCTCTGCACGGGCATCGGCAGGGAACAGCGCGAGGAGATCGAAGGGGAAATCGTAAAACTGCAAAAGCGCGCCCGCCGCGTGCTGGCGTTCGCGCATAAAGACGTGGCCGAGCGCCCTTCCTCCCGCGAGGATGCGGAAAACGGCATGACGTTCGACGGTTTTGTGGGCATCGCCGACCCCCTGCGCAAAGAGGTGTACGCGGCGGTGCAGTCGTGCAAAACGGCGGGCATCGAGGTAAAAATGCTCACCGGCGACAACATCGTTACCGCCACCGCCATTGCCGACGAACTGGGCATTTTAGACGAGGAACACATTGCCGTGGAGGCGTCGTACCTCGAAAGCCTGCCCGATGGCGAGTTCGAAGAGATTTTGCCCAAAGTGCGCGTGATCGCGCGCAGCACGCCGCTCCTTAAAATGCGCGTCGTGAAAACGCTGAAAGAAAAGGGCAGCGTGGTCGCCGTCACCGGCGACGGCATCAACGATGCGCCCGCCCTCAAAAATGCGGATGTCGGCATCGCCATGGGCGTTTCCGGCACCGAAGTTTCCAAAGAGGCGGCGGACATCGTGCTTCTGAACGATTCTTTCTCCACCATCGTCACCACGGTCAAGTGGGGCAGGGGCATTTACGAAAACTTCAAGCGGTTCATTCAGTTCCAGCTCACCGTCAACGTGGCGTCGGTGCTCACGGTGTTCTTGTGCACGGTGATCGGCCTGTTCGTGGAAGGGTTCGAATCGCCCTTCTCCGCGCTCGATCTTTTGTGGATCAACATCATTATGGACGGCCCGCCCGCGCTCACGCTGGGGTTGGAACCCATCCGCGACGATCTGATGAAGCGCAAACCCACCGCCCGCAGCGAGAGCATCGTATCGGGGCAGATGCTCGCCCGCATCGCCGTAAACGGCGTGTTCATGTGCCTCGTATGCCTGGCGCAGATGGGGTGGAACTTTTTGGGGCTGGAAAACACCGAGGTCTCCACGTCGGTATTCACGCTGTTCGTCGTGTTCCAGCTGTTCAACGCCTTTAACTGCCGCGAACTGGGCGATAAGAGCATCTTCCCCAACATCCACCGCAACAAACTGATGCTCGGGGCGTTCGTGATCGCGTTCGCCTTGCAGGTACTCATTGTGCAGTTCGGCGGCGGCGTGTTCGGCACTGCGCCCATGGAGGCGCTCGACTGGCTGAAAATCATCGCCCTGGCGCTTTCGGTGGTCGCGCTCGACGAGATCGTAAAACTCATCCGCCGCGGCGTGCGCAAAACGTCCGCGGGCGGCAAAGAGGCCAACGCTTAACGCGGATGAATTGTCAGACTAAGGGCAACACTTACAGAGATATAGTTCAAATAAATCTTAATAGTATAATTCACCAACGCAAACAAAAAAGCCCCTGCAAAGGGGCTTTTTTGTTTGCGGAACAGGGACGCTGTTCGCGTTGGTGCCTTTCGGTTTGCCGCGGTTTGGTTTGTGCGGTGCCGTTCGGCGGCGTTGTTGAAAGGCGCTGCAAAGGCCGCCGCGGCCAAAACTTTTACGCCGCTTCCGGCACGTATTCGGGCAGGTCTGCGGGGAGTTCCACCTGCGTGTCGCCGTAATTTTCAAAGGTGATGACCACGTTTTGGGTTTCGTTGCCGGCGTCTACGGTGATCTTTTGCACAAAGCCGTTTTCGAAGTACACTTTCAGCGTGCCCACGGCACCGTATTGCGAAAAATCAAAATTTTCCACGATATAGGCGTTTTCCGTTTCAGAGTAAACTGCATCGCCGAATATTCCCACAAATCCTGCAAGCCAGTAGAGGCTCTGTTCCATCGGGTAGGGTGCAAATTGCGGAGTGTTCCACTCGCCCGATTGATCTGTGCCGTATAAAAGAACGCCGTTTTCGTATTGAACGTAATAGAGCCGGCTGGTTCCTCCTTCGCTGTGGGTTTCAGAATATACGATGCCAGGCTCTGTATCGAACATATTGTTTACGTTCATGAGAACCTTTCCGCCCTGTTCGATCGCAATCGTCGTATTGCCCAATTTTGCGGCGGAGAAGGCAATATCCCAATCTTCGGCCGTCACGGTATATGTGACCTCGCCCGGATCGTCGGTATCGCCGCCCGGATCGTCGGTATCGCCGCCCGGATCGTCGGTATCGCCGCCCGGATCGTCGGTATCGCCGCCATCGCCGGGATTTTCGCCCGAGCCGGGGTTCTCACCCGTGCCGGGATTTTCGCCCGAGCCGGGGTTCTCGCCGCCGGGCTCCTCGCCGCCGGGCTCCTCGCCGGGCGTTTCGCCCTGGCCGGTACTCGGTTCGCCCGTGCCTGTTCCGTTTTCGCCCAAACCGTCGCAGGCGATCAGCGCGAACGCTAAAATGAGCGATAGGAGAAGGGTTGCAATAAACAGCAGTTTCTTTTTCATGGTTCTCCTCACAATTTGTATTGTCATAAGCATTATACACCCATGGGGAGATACGGTCAAGTATTCTTTTTCAGAAAATTTATCTTTTGTTGTGCTGTGTGGCGGGGCCATGCGGGAGACTTTCGGAAACAGGCGGAAAAACAGCACGCCGGCTGCGGCGGCGCGGCGGTCATCTTCCGGGCGGACTGCGGCGGCGCGGCGGTCATCTTCCGGGCGGACTGCGGCGGCGCGGAAAAGTGCGGGGATTCTGCCGAAAAATCCCTGCCCGAACATCGTACAAAGGCATTGACAAAAACGCGGTTTTATACTATAATAACATCGATACTATCATCGATAAATTAGTATCGATTCAAATCGCGCTTGCGGCTCGCCGAAAACGCGGTTTTTGCACGCCTGCGTGCGGGAAAGTGTTTCTTTTTTCGGATTGCCGAAATCTTTATACAATATCATATCGGGGTGTAAATGTTATGGTTTTAAAAGTATGTGTGGGAAGTTCGTGCCATCTGCGCGGCTCGTACGACGTGATCGAAGAGATGAAACGGCTGATCAAAAAGTACGGCGTGGAAGACAAGATCGACTTGCAGGCCACCTTCTGCGTGGGCAACTGCACGAACGGCGTTTCCGTGCTCGCCGACGAGGCGCTGCTGCACGGGGCGAACAAGGACAACTGCGAAGAACTGTTTCTTACGCAGGTGCTGCCGCTCGTAAAGTGAGGTGACGGCCATGATCCGTTATCTCGATTTCAAGGACGCCCGCTGCAAGGACTGTTACAAGTGCCTGCGCGAGTGCCCGGTCAAGGCGATCAAGGTCGTAGACCACCACGCAAAGATCATCGAGAGCCGCTGCATACTGTGCGGGCGGTGCACCAAGGTGTGCCCGCAGAACGCCAAGAGCGTGCATACCGAGCGCGACGAGGTGGAAAAACTGCTGCGCGGCGGCAACGTGGTCGCGTCGGTGGCGCCGTCGTTCGTGTCCAGCTTCGGGCTGCAGGATTTTTCTGTGATGAAACTGGCGCTCGGCCGCCTCGGTTTTGCCGACGCGGAGGAGACGAGCATCGGCGCGCGCGAGGTCACGGCGCAATATAAAAAACTGCTCGAAGGCGGCAAGTTCAAAAACTTTATCACTTCGTGCTGCCCCGCCGTGAACACGATGATCGAGTTGTATTACCCGCAGGCGCTCGCTTACCTCGCGCCCGTCGATACCCCGATGATCGCGCACGCCAAAATGATCCGCAGGCGCGACTCAAAAGCCAAAGTGGTGTTCATCGGCCCGTGCATCGCCAAAAAGCGCGAGGCGCGCGAGAGCGGCGTGGTCGACGGCGTGCTCACCTTCGAGGATCTCGCCAAAATGTTCGAGGACAAGGGCATCGCGCTTTCCGAAATCGCCCGCCTGCCCGCCCGCGGCAAAGGGGAGGTCAACCGCGCCAAGTATTATCCCATCAGCCGCGGCATCATCAAATCGTTCGAAAATTACATCGACGGCTACGAGTTCGTCGCGGTCGACGGCGCCGAAAAGTGCAAAGAGGTGCTGGAAAACATCGAAAGCCTTTCGGGTATGTTCATCGAAATGAACAGTTGCGATTCTGCCTGCGTCAACGGCCCCTGCTCGCTCGCGCTCAAAGCGGGCGCGCTCAAAGCCAACGCGGATATCCGCAAATATGTGAGCAAAGACATCGAGGCGGGCGGCTCGGCGGCGTTCGAACCTGCGGAGGACATCGATTTTACCTGCGTACACGAGCGCAGGCGCACCGAGGATTTCGTGCCCACCGACCGCCAGCTGCAGGAGATATTGGCGAAAACAGGCAAAACGCGCCCCGAGGATATGCTCAACTGCGGCGCCTGCGGCTACGACACCTGCCTGGAAAAGGCGTGGGCGGTCGCCAACGGCTACGCCAACATCGAAATGTGCGTACCATATATGCGCGAGCGCGCCGAGAGCATGAGTTACGAGATCATTCAGACCAGCCCCAACGGCATCGTGATGCTCGACAACGACCTGAACATCATGGAGATCAACGGCAAAGCCAAAGAACTGTTGGGTATCAAAGAGCGCGACGTGAAGGGGCAGGGAATATTCCAGTATTTCAACCCCACCGATTTCGTGCTGGCGCAAAACGATAAAAAGAACCTCTACAACAAAAAGGAATACATCGAAAAGACGGGCAGTTACATCGAACTCACCGTCATCGTGTTCAAAGACGGCCGCGGCGTGTACGGCGTGATGAAGGACATCACGCAGGAAACCAAGAGCGAGGAACAGATCGACAAGATGAAACTGGAAACGCTCGCCACGACCGACGAGGTCATCAAAAAGCAGATGCGCGTGGCGCAGGAGATCGCCTCGCTGCTGGGAGAAACGACGGCGGAGACCAAAGTGGCGCTTCTGAAACTGAAAAAAACGCTGCAAGACGGCGGCGAAAACTGACCGCCGCGCGGGGAGCGGAATATGGCATTGTGTTTGGAAAGCGGCTATACGTCGCTCAATAAAAAGAACGAAGAACTGTGCGGCGACAAAGTGGAAAGCGCCGTGTGCGGCGAATATACCACGCTGGTGCTCGCCGACGGCATGGGCAGCGGCGTAAAGGCGAACATCCTCTCTACCCTCACTTCGAAAATACTCTGCACCATGGTTTCGGAAAACATCGCCATCGAGGAGTGCGTGGAAACCATCGTGCAGTCGCTGCCCGTGTGCAAAGTGCGCGGCGTGGCGTACTCTACCTTTTCCGTCATCCACATGAACGAGGAGGGGAAGGGGTATCTGTTCGAATTCGATAACCCGCAGGCCATTTTGGTGCGCGATTGCAAGTGCCGCGATTTCGACCGCACCGCCATGAACGTGCTCGGAAAAACGGTGTATAAAACCGTGCTCGACCTGTGCGCGGGCGACGTGGTAGTCGTGATGAGCGACGGCGTCATTCACGCGGGCATCGGGCAGACGCTGAACCTCGGCTGGCAGCGGCCGGAAGTGATGGAGTTTTTAGACGGCAACGTGAAGCCCTCGATGAGCGCGCGGGCGGTCGCCTGCCTGCTCGCGAGCGTGTGCAACGATCTGTACCTCGGCCAGCCGGGCGACGATACCACGGTCGCCGCCGTGAAGGTGCGCGAAAAACTCAAAGTGAGCCTGATGATCGGCCCGCCCGTCGATAAGAGCAAAGACGATTTTTACATCTCGCGCTTTTTATCGGGCGAGGGGAAAAAGGTCGTTTGCGGGGGTACGAGTTCGCAGATCGTGGCGCGGCACCTGCACACCACCGTGCGCGCGTCGTTCGATTTTCCGGACAGGGACGTGCCGCCCATCGGGTTTATCGACGGCATCGACCTCACCACCGAGGGCGTGCTCACCATGCGCAGACTGTTGGAATTGTCGGAAAAATATGTGGACGTACACGATTTAACGCCCAAAACGTTCACCAAAAAGGACGGCGCGTCGCTTTTGGCGCAGTTGCTCTTTGAAGAGGCGAGCGACGTGCATTTTTATGTGGGGCAAAGCATCAACGCGGCGCACCAGGGGTTGCCCATCGACATCACGATGAAGTTGAAACTGGTGGAGAGCCTGGCCGCCAACCTCAAAAAAATGGGGAAGAATGTAATAATAGATTATGATTGACGGGGTTCTCGCGTTTCTCGCGCAAAGGCGCTGCAAAATGCCGAGATTGGAGGGGAAACCCGAACGGTTTTCCCCTTTGCGCGCGATATTATAAGGGCTTACAAAATTTTAATCGCGCGCATTCACCCTTTCCGTAAGCCGAAGTGTCGGCAAACAGGGTTGCGCTGCGCATCTAACGAAGTCAATTTTGCGGAGCGACCGCTTGCGGGCATTCATGCAAAATTGACGAAGTTGCGCGATAACGCAGTTATCGCTATGCGCGGTTTTGCTTGCGCGAGTGGATTATGTTCACGAAAATTCGTGAAAAGAGATCACGGGTAAAAAATCGCTGTTCGCGCAGTTTTCTTTTTTAGGCTGATAAAGGGCGCGATATTACTTTGCGGTTCTTTCCAGCCGTCCTCGCGCAGATTATATTCGGCTAATATGGGGCGATTGCCCCATACCCCAAGACGGAATACCTGCGCGGTAAATACACTAAAATAATCTGATTGCGCGTCCGCAAATCGCACTTTGCGGAAAGCGCCCTCAATTTGCCGCATTCTTACGGCTTTTGCAGAAAGAGTGAATGCGGCGCATTCAAATTTTGAGAGCATTTTAAAGTATGCGCCGCAGAGAGAAAACAGGCGGCCAGCCCGCAAAGCGGGCGCGCCCGCGGGTTTTCTCTAAATATCAAGCGATTTCTTTCATCTCTTTTGAAAGAAATCGCGCGAAGGAAGGTTTTTTATGGATAACAAACGCTTATTCGACACCGCAGTGCAAAAACTCAAATACGACGTATTGAAGGCGCTCATCCGCAACGAATACGAGCACTGCTACGACAATATTTACATCGATATCCCCAAAGAGATATCGCCCGGCCCCAAAGCCACGATGCGCTGCTGCATTTTTAAGGAGCGCGCCATCGTGCAGGAGCGCATCAAACTCGCGCTCGGCGGCACCAAAGGCAACCCCAACGCCGTCGAGGTCATCGACATCGCCTGCGACGAATGCCCTATCGGCGGCATTTTCGTCACGCCCGCCTGCCGCGGCTGCCTCGTGCACCGCTGCAAAGAGGTGTGCCCGAAAGACGCCATTCAGATCATCGACCACAAAGCGGTGGTCGATAAGTCGAAGTGCATCGAGTGCGGCAAGTGCACCCAGGCCTGCCCGTACGGCGCCATCATCGCGCAGAAGCGCCCGTGCGTCAATTCGTGCAAGGTCAAGGCGATCACCGTGGGGGAGGACAGAAAAGCCGTCATCAACAACGATAAGTGCATCTCCTGCGGGGCGTGCGTGTACCAGTGCCCCTTCGGCGCCGTTGTCGATAAGTCGCTGATCATGGAGAGCATCGATATCCTCAAAAAGTCGGAAAACAACACGAAGTACCGCGTGTATGCCGTCATTGCGCCCTCCATCGTCAGCCAGTTCAAATATGCCCGCATCGAACAGGTGGTAACGGGTATGCACAAACTGGGCTTCCACCAGGTGGTCGAGGCGGCGCTCGGCGCGGATATCACGCTGTACCACGAGGCGGAGGAGTGGAAAGAGCAGGGTATCCTCACCACGTCGTGCTGCCCGTCGTTCGTGATGTTCGTGGAAAAGAATTTCCCTGAACTCGCCAAGTACGTTTCGCATTCCGTTTCGCCCATGGTCGAGGCGGCCATGCTCATCAAGCGCACCGATCCCACCGGCAAAGTCATCTTTATCGGCCCGTGCGCCAGCAAAAAACTGGAATACAAACTGCCCAAAACGCAGGGCGCCATCGATTCGGTGCTGTCGTTTGAAGAGTTGCAGGCGTTTTTCGACGCGCGCGACGTCGACGTCGCCTCTCTGGAAGACACCGCGCTGGACAACGCTTCCTTCTACGGCAGGATCTTTGCCAAGAGCGGCGGCATCGCGCAGGGCATTGCGGAGGTCGCCAAGGAGATGGGCGTCGAGGGCGTAAAGCCGCTCGCCATGAACGGCATCGACGAGTGCCGCGCCGCGCTGATGAAACTCAAATTCAACCGCGCCACCGAAAACTTTTTCGAGGGCATGGCGTGCGACGGCGGCTGCCTGAACGGCCCGCTCTGCCTCACGCACGGCCCGAAAAACGCGATCGATGTGGATAAATACGGCGCACAGGCCAAGGAAAAGACCATCGGCAATTCCGTAAAATTGTACAAGTTGAGTCTGGGCGAAAGTGCGGGGCAGGCATCGGAGAAGAAAGAGAATTGACCGCTTTTTTGCGGCACGTATGCCGAAAATTCGGAAAAATAAAGATATGGGCGGCGGCACAGATGTGCCGCCGCCCGCTTTTTATCGGCTATTTTTCATCTTGTTTGAAACAAATCGCGCAAAGAAAGTTTTTCCTATTCCCCCGTTTTGTCGGTATACGATGTGGGCAGAGTAACGCTCGTGGTGCCGAATTTTGAATACCAAACGGTTATACTTTCCATTTTGATTTCCGATACGTGTTCGTTTTCAAAGGTGATCGTGCCCGCTTCGGGTTTTTGCAGGCTGTAAGGGATATCATCCATCGTATAACAGTTCAGTTTTTCGTTGAAAACAACGTCGTCGTACAGTTCCGCCATTCTCTCAAAAAATGTTTTATCGATCCAGTTGAGAGGTGTGTTCACCTCTTTTACCCACTGCCCGTCTTCATTTTTGTAATACAAGTATTGCACGTCTCCCACGGTTTCCCGGTAAGTTTCCCAGTCGGTTTCGCCAAACGGGACGATCGTGTGAACCAACTCCGTTGTACCGTTCGTGTATACTTCCGTCAAATAATATCCGTCCGCGGTTTCCGCTTCATACGTGAAATTGACGAGATCATCCGCGTCGAATGCGGCGCGCCACTGCGCCTCCGTCATCTTTTAATACGTTTTGACGTTGGTGGGCAAAGTGATCTCTTCCGACGTGTACTCGATCGTCGCGGTGCATGTCACGTCGATCGTCTTGCCGAAATTGTCAAAATCTTCGCGGATCGCCGTAAACCCGACGATCTTTCCGTCGAGGAAAGTGAGCGTCACTTTGTCGTATTCGATCGACCAGCCGGGAACGGCAACTTTTACGTTTTGCAAAACATAGTTGTCTTCGCTCACAACCGCCGCCTGCGCATACAGATCTTTCAAGCTCAGCAGGGGGTCAGGTCGGATCGGAGTATCGTCGATGCTGACTTCATAAAGATTTTCCGATCTGTTGAGCATATACAGTTCGTATGTTCCGTCTTCCTTTTTGTCGCTGAAATAATCGCTGAACAGAGAGCTGTCTACTTTCAGCCAATGGCGCCGTATGTCCTTGGTGCCGTCCGTATAGGCTTCATATCCGGAATCCTGGACCTGGTACCAATCCTGACCGTCGGAGGTATAGACGCCGTCCTGTATGGTCTGCATATGGAGGGAATAGTTTTGGAAAAGCTGCTCGCTGAATGCGCTGTCCCATTCTTCCTGCGTCATTTTTTCCGCCTCGGGGACTTGCGGCAGGGTGACCGATGTGGTGCCGTAGTCGGAAACGGTGAAAGACAATGCCATGGTGATGTCGTCGGACACCGCCGAATAGGATATGCCGGTTATCTTTTTATCGGAAAATTTTACGAGCAGGTCGGTCAACACGGTGCTCGTGCCCGCCAATTCGGTCATATAGGTAGAGGCGTAATAGCCGTCTTTTTGTTCGTCGAAAGACACAGACGTATAGGCGTTTTTCGCAACGTTGAAATATTCAAGTATGTCTTCCAGCGGCGAAGTTGCCTGCCCGATGGGGCGCGTTGTCCATTCGCCCGTTTCCGACTGCACATACATATTATAATCGTTGTCCGTCTTTTCGTAATAATAAGTTATGTAGTCCGCCCCGTTTGCTCCGTCGACAACCGAGTTTGTTTCTTTGATCTTGTCGCCGTCCATTTCCCACTCGGTGGTGCTTGTTTCCGAAATTTCGCCCTGGCTCATCGTGGAAGAGCCTTGAATGGTGCTGTTGGTAAAATTGGCGGTAGCGAACGCGGCCGTCCACTCTTCGGCGGTCACGGTTTTTACCGTTTCGCCCTCTCCGCCCGTCTGGCTGTTGTTTTCGGGCGTGTCGTCGCAGGCGGCAAACACAAACAAACCGAGCGTCAGAATCGCAGCCGCGAGCAGTGCAAAAGTCTTTTTCATAACTCACCTCCATGATATTTATACATATATTATACCACGGTGGGGGGGGTATTGCAACTATTTAACAGCGATAATTAAATTTTTTTGCGGAAAACGGGCGGCGGCACATGTGTGCCGCCGCGCTTCCCGTTTTGTCTTTTCGGCGGGAGGGGCGGCGCTTTCGCGCGGCCGCATATGTCCCTCCTGACATACGATGTTTCGTCCGTCATGCTCCGACCTGCGGCAGGGTGACCGATGTGGTGCCGTAATCGGAGTATTCCAGCGATAAAGTGACGTTATCCGGTATAATCTTATACTCCAGATGCGATAGCTTTTTGTTTTCAAACCGCACGAGGCAGTTTTCGAACGTCTGCGAGAGTTCTGCGTAATTCGCTTCGACGGACGGCGCGGTATAATCGCCTGTACTCTCGTCAAAGGTGAAAAGGCTGAACTGATCGATTAACCACGCGCAGTAAATATAGACGTTTTCTGAATTAAAATAGTCTGATTCCTCGCAGATCCATATGTCTCCGTTTTTGGAATAACGGTACACGGTATCTTCCGTTTCTTTGTAGTAGGTTTCCTGTGGATCGGTATCCATGGCTACCTTTGTGTAAATGAGCACGTCGTTTCCGTCCGTCGCAAGCTGCGCAAAGATTTCCGAACTTTTGCCGCTGTCCGGAACCATCGTGCCGCTCATCGTATAGTTGGTAAAACTTTTCGCGCTGAAAGCCGACTCCCATTCTGCCTCTGTCAGAGGTTCGGGATCCTGTGTTCCGCCGTTGGGTTCTTTTTCTTCGGGCGCGCAGCCGGCCAATGCAAGGAATGCAAACAGAAAGCCTGCCGTAAGTAGAAGGGCTATGTTCTTTTTCATGATCTCTCCTTCGGCCGATCGGCCGCATTTATATATTACAAAACAACTGCTTCATATTATAATATAAAATATCCGATCTGTCAAGAGATCGGCAGCAAACGCCGCCATCAACTTTGCTTTTCAGGAAAGTCCGGCAGAAGAAAGCCATTCAGACCACTTATAATAAAAACATTTATAATCATTTTGTATTATTTGTTGTGCCGTCATGTGATCGATAGGATTATCTATAAGCAGCGCATAGGTTGCCTGGGCACCCAGGCAGGAAAATTCGGGCAGGAACTTTCCGAGCGGGAGATCAAAGCGGGGGAAGAGATAATTGGCGCCGCGAGCGATCTCGAAGCGGTCTTTTGCAAAGGAATGTGTCGAAGCGTACCAATCGATTTTGCTGATGTCGAATCCGTATGGGAGCGTAGCCGTTCCGTCCAGGGCGCGCGAGAAAACTTCCTGTCCCCGGTCGGAGGCCATCAGCCGCAAAAAGTTTTTAGCATGTTCGAGGCGGCTGCTCCATGCGTTTGCGGCTACGGTATGGGAATAGGAAACGGTCTGCGTGACCGAACGCGCTTTCACCACGGCGTCGAGCACTTCGTCGACGGTCAGAGATGCAGGGGAGATGGAAGGCTTTTTCGCCGTTTTGCCCGCAAGGATCTGATCTGCGTAGTCCACGGCGAGGCTAAGTTCCACATCCGTGATGCCCAGTTTTTCTCCGAGTGCCGAAATGACGGGTACGCGCCGGAACTGTATATCCATTCCGGGATACAGGCTGAACGCTTCTTTCGTTTCGGGATAGAACCAGTCCCCGCAGGGGTACATGGCTCCTTCGATCCCCACGAAATATTCCTGAACATCGGGCCAATCATACAGAAGAACATCTGTTCTGCTCAAAATCTGTTCCGCCGCTTCCAGAGCTTCCAGCCTGCCCTGTTGGAGAGCGATTTCCGGGCTCAGCACCATTTCGCCGTTTGTTCCGGCGGGGGCAAGGCCGGAATAGAAGTTCACGATCTGCTCCATCCCTTCGTACTGCGCCCACCAGGTCGTGTAAAGTATATTGAAGTAGGTCACGTTCGGTGAAGTGACAAGGCAGGGATATCCTTTATCTGTCAGCTTCTTCGCCATGTCGAAAAGTTCGTCCGTCGTGCGCGGAAACTGCACCGGGCCGAGAATGTTTTTCGTATAGGTTGCGTTGTAGACGATGCCGTTCACGCTCTGCGTCCAGGGCTAGACGTCATCGCCGTTCGCCTGCCTGCGAAAAACATCAATAAAGTCGGGTTCGAGCTTGTCAATTATCTTTTCGCTTTCGCCTTGTGCCGCAAAGTTTTCGTACACGTCGGAAAGTTCCGCCAAGAGCGGTTCGCCCGCGATCGAACGTTCGACGTACGTGTTCAGATCCAAACAGGTGAAAAAGAGATCGTACGGGCTGTCCCCGATCGCGTTCAGTTCGCTTAAGATCATGCTGTCGTCCGAAACCGAAAAGATGCGCACATCGATCCAAGGATACATTCTCTTAAATTCATCCCGCAAAGCATCCAGCCATGCGCGTCCGTATCCCTTCTCGGAAAGAAGTATGTTGAGTCCGTTCGTGCCGGTATAGAATACGTCGTCTTCGCCGCCCGTCTCGCCGCCCGTTTCGCCGCCTGTCTCGCCGCCCGTTTCGCCGCCTGTCTCGCCGCCTGTCTCGCCGCCCGTTTCGCCGCCTGTCTCGCCGCCTGTCTCGCCGCCCGTCTCGCCGCCCGTCTCGCCGCCCGTCTCGCCGCCCGTCTCGCCGCCCGTTTCGCCGCCCGACTCGCCGCTTTCGATCGGCGGCAGGGGCAGAAAAACTTCTTTGTGACAGCCGGAGAAGACAAAAGGGGAGACCGCCATAACGAGAGCGAGAATCACCGCCGCCAACTTTTTCATAAATTTTCTCCCTTATTCAGCGACCAGATCAGCTGGAAAACGCGGCTCTGCTTTTTGTTTTCCGCGGTCATTGTTTCGGTGTCGTTCATGTTCAATTACCCCTTCACGAATTTTTCCGGAAGCTCCGGAGCGGACTCGGCAAAAGTCCTGTACATGTATTATTTTACTATATCGGCACAACTGTGTCAAGTAATACTGGGAAAAATGGGCGCGCCGCAGGCATTATTTTATGATTTTTCCTGCTTCAGCAGGGTAATAAGATCGGATTGCAAAATTTGTGACCTGCAACGCCGCTATCGAGGCAAAACAGCGGTCAATGGCAGCCGCCGCACGTCTTGCAGTTCCCGCTGCATTTTTTGGAGGGCTTGCCGGTCGCGGAAAACATCTCGCCGCTCCAATCGCGCGCGGCGCGCTCGCCGCAGGCGGGGCAGCGTACTTCGTCGTCATATTTTGCAACAAGCTCTTCAAATTTTTTGCCGCATTTTTCGCACTTGTACTGTAAGATGGGCATTGTTTATTCCTCCGTATTTGCCGTGCCTGCGTTTCCGGCCGCGCCGCATTGCGCGCTTTCATTGCCGCCGTCCGGTTTTTGCGGTGCGCGAGCAGGCGGCACGGCGTTTGCTTCGCCAACTTTTTCTTTCGCCGTGTTGTCAGAGGACGGCGTATGCACCCCGGTGCATACCTGCCCCTCGGCAGGGGCAGGGCGCTGTTTTTTGCCCTTGGTAAAGTCCGTTTTCAGCGCGTCCAAAAGCAGCGATTTTTTGCTCAGAACGTGCGCTATATAGTGCAGCGCGAACACGATCGAGCCGCAGGTGTGGCAGATGATGTCCTGCATGGTATCTTTCACGTTGCGAACGAGGATGCCGTCTACCCAGTGCGGATTGCCCTGGGCGTTGTTGCCCATCCATTGGTCGCCGAGGTATTCCATGATCTCCCACAGCGCGGCGAGCATCATGGAAAAAGCCACGCAGAACACGACGGCGAATGCCGGGCTGATCTTTTGGATGTCGCACAGTTTGCAGGCGGCAAACAGACCGATGATGCAGCCCACATAGCCGAACAGCGTATGGATGAGCAGGTCGTACCACCAGATGTCTTCGTAAAAAGTCATGATCGTGCCGAGAAAGGAGGCGAAGAATACATAGATGACAAAAAAGAGATACACGCCGTCGCCGACATGGTCTTTGAAAATGGGGCGCGCGACGAAGGGCACCAGCCATATGGCGATGTTTCCGAGCATGATCGCCATGTTTTCGGTCAGGGTATCTGTTACGGAACGGTATACGGTAATTCCGATCATCACGAATACCATAATGGTGCAGACGGCGTACGTTACCCAGCGCATGGGCGGAATGCTTTTTACGGTTTGTTTGAAGTTCATTCGCTGCTCCTTTCGGGGATAAAGAAACGCCCTTTGCAGGGCATTTATTCGTTTACAGTATAGCATATCCCCGCGCGAAAGGCAAGCGGCGGGCGCGTACTTTCATAAAAGGGGGCGGGGCGGCATATACTGAAAGAGCGAAGGCTGCTTTTGCGGCGTTCGCAAAGGAGGTTGCGATGCGCCTGTTCGAAGAATTGCTCGCGCGGATCGGCCCGGAAGAGGACCTGGCCTTCGGCGGCGCGAAAGTCGTGCTGTACGCGGGACGCTGCGCTTTTTTCGAGAACGTGAAGAGCATCGCCGCCTTTTCTTCGGAAAGCATCACGCTGCAACTGCGGCGCGGGCAGGTGCGCGCCGACGGCGAGCGGCTGTGCATCGAGCGGTACGGCGGGGGCGACCTCGTGATCACCGGCAACGTTACGGGCGTGCAGGTGCTGGGGGAAGAGGACTGAAATTATTGAATGCGCGGAGGTTTCCGCGTGCGGGAGGTACTGTTCGGTTATGCGGCCGCTCTTTCGCACCGCGCTCGAAGTGGAGGGCATTGCGCCCTTCCGCGCGCTGGATAAACTGGCAAAACGGGGCATTTTCGTGTTCGGCGTGCGGAAATTATCGCCCACACGCCT
>CALVHW010000024.1 GCA_944328905.1 uncultured Clostridia bacterium
CGCGAAAAATGCCGTGGTATAGCGGTTTACGACCTTATTCGGCCCCGCAACGCAGCACAGCACGATGCACACGATGGCGATGGCGCCGCCGATGAGCATCGACGTGCGCGCGTTGAGCGCGACGATGGTTGCGAACATGAACGCGGCCGCGCAAAAATAAGCGGGAGCGCGGCGGAAACGGAACGCCAGGTACATGGTGGGCGGAATGAGAAAGGCGAGCACGCCCGCCGCATAGGTACTCACGCCCCAGCCGAGAACCTGGTAATCGCGGACAAAACCGCCCGTCCAGTTGCCCGCCTCGTCCAGTTCGATGAATTTGCCCTGCGCGGCGAGTTTTGCCATGAGTATCCACGACTGCGCGCAGATCATCAGCCCGCAGATGAGGCACAGGCGGCAGATGTATTCGGGCAGGCCGTGCGAACGGTCGGCAATGGGCAGAACGAGAAAATAGATAAGCAGAAGGCCGGCAAGCATCAGCGCACCGTAGGCAAGATCGACCGGCTGCCATGCGGAAGAAAACGCACCGTTGAGAAGAAAAGCCGCCGCCATGCAAAGCAGGCCGAAGGTGAGCAGGCCGCGCCTGCGGAACACATCGGCGAGAATTCCGCTCGCGATGATGCGGAAAAGGACGGAGGCGACGATGATCGCCCCGGCAATATACATATTCACAAGCCCCACCGGCTGAAAGAACGCCGCGGGCGACTGCACGGCTTCGCCGTAAGAATGGATGCCGTCGCTGCCGGCGCAGAAATACGAGAGCAGCAGCGGGGTGAGCAGCGCTTTCGGATCCTCGCAGAACAGCGCGGCAAACAGCGCCGAAAGCGCCAAAAGATAATAGACGGGAATATACACGACATACCCGCAACTGCATGAAAGCACGCCCAGCGCTGCATAAACGGCGGGGTACCACAGACTTTTCTGCCAGGCGGCAATGCGGGAAATTATTTTGTTTTTTTCGCGCAGGCGCGCAAAAATTTCCATATCCGCAACCTCGAAAAATGCTTAATTTTGCATAACGTACCGTAAAATTCTCGCGTTTTGCAGCGCCACCCCGCGAGAAACGCGCGAACTGAAACAATTTACTCGCGCGTGGCAAAACCACGCTTTTGCCAAAGCGCCCCCAAATTGTCGCATTCCTGCGACCTCAGCGGGTGAATGCGGCGCGCATAAATGTGGTGGGCACCTAAAAAGGCGCGCCGCAGAGGGCAGCGCCCTCCAAATCTCGGAAAATTGTTTTTGCCGCTAAAAAACAATTTTCGAGAACTTTTTTTCACGATACACTAAACAAAATATCCCCGTACGTAGGGAACGGCCAGTACTTTTTGGCGGTGTTCTGTTCCATTTCGTCGGCATTGGCGCGCATTTCGCGCATGACGGGGATGATTTTATCGGCAAAGAAGCGCGCCGTGTGCTCGGCGCCACCCGCCTCTTTCGACTGCGCGAGCAGGTTTTCGATTTCCGCCGCACAGCGGTACAGGGCATCGTTATCGGCGCTGAGTTTGGCGATCAGCGCGCGGTCGCACTCCGAAGATACCCCCATTTGCTCTTTGCGGTATGCCGCCGCGCACAGTTCGGAAAGATACTCGTCGACGGCGGGATAGATGAGTTTTCTGCCCATTTCGATCATGGTGAGCGCCTCGATGGTGAGCACTTTGCAGTAGTTATCGAGCATGATCTCCATGCGCGAACGCACCTCGCGCTCGGTGAATACCTTGGTGCGCGCAAACAGTTCGAGGTTCTTTTGATCGGCAAAATGCGGGAGCGCGTCTGCACAGCTGCGCAGATCGGAAAGCCCGCGGCGGTGCGCCTCTTTTGTCCACTCCTCGGTGTAGTTGTTGCCGTTGAAGATGATGCGCTTGTGCTCTTTGATGGTGCGCGCCACGAGGTCGTGCAGCGCCGCGTTGAAGTCTTTGGCGCCTTCCAGTTCGTCGGCAAAACCGCGCAAAACGTCTGCCACGGCGGTGTTGATCATGATGTTCGGCCCGGCAATGGAGAACGCGGAACCGAGCATACGGAACTCGAATTTATTGCCCGTAAAGGCGAAGGGAGAGGTGCGGTTGCGGTCGGTCGTGTCTTTGGGCAGTTCGGGCAGCGCCTCGACGCCCAGTTTGATGACGCCTTTGCCCCTGCCTTTATAGGTTTTATCCTTTTCCAGCGCGTCGAGAATTTCGGCGAGTTCGTCGCCGATAAACATAGACACGATGGCGGGCGGCGCCTCGTTGCCACCCAGGCGGTGGTCGTTGCCCGCGCTGGCGACGGAAAGCCGCAGAAGGTTCTGGTATTCGTCCACCGCCTTGATGACCGCCACCAAAAACAGCATGAACTGCCCGTTTTCGGCGGGCGTGTTGCCCGGATCGAGCAGGTTCGTGCCCGTATCCGTGCTCATAGACCAGTTGTTGTGCTTGCCGCTGCCGTTGACGCCGGCAAACGGCTTTTCGTGCAGCAGGCAGTACAAACCGTGCTTGCCCGCCACTTTTTTCATCGTTTCCATCATCAGCTGGTTCTGATCGGACGCGACGTTGGTGACGGTGAAGATGGGCGCGAGTTCGTGCTGGCTGGGCGCCACCTCGTTGTGCTTGGTTTTGGCGAGGATACCTAATTTCCACAACTCCACGTCGAGATCGCGCATGAAATCGCTGACGCGCTTTTTGATGGGGCCGTAGTAGTGGTCTTCCATCTCCTGCCCCTTGGGCGGCTTGGCGCCGAACAGCGTGCGGCCGGTGAACACGAGGTCGCGCCGCGCGTCGTACATTTTGCGGTCGATGAGAAAATACTCCTGTTCCGCGCCCACGGTGGGATACACGCGCTTGACCGAATGGTTGCCGAACAGGCGCAGGATGCGCAGCGCCTGGGCGTTGAGCGCCTCCATGCTTTTGAGCAGCGGCGTCTTTTTATCCAGCACTTCGCCGCTGTACGAAAAGAACGCCGTGGGGATGCACAGCGTGCCGTCCTTGATGAAGGCGAACGACGTGGGATCCCAGGCGGTATAGCCGCGCGCCTCGAAGGTGGCGCGCATGCCGCCGTTGGGGAAAGACGAGGCGTCCGTTTCCCCCACGACCAGTTCTTTGCCGGAAAATTCCATGATGACGCGCCCGTCTTTGGTGGGCGAAATGAAGGAATCGTGCTTTTCGGCGGTGATGCCCGTCATCGGCTGGAACCAGTGCGTGAAGTGCGTGGCGCCCTTTTCCACCGCCCAATCCTTCATGGCGTTGGCGACGATGCCGGCGATCTTCGCGTCGAGCAGGCGCCCCTCGTCGATGGTCTTTTTGAGGGAGCGGAACGCCTCTTTGGGCAGCCGCTCCTGCATCACTTTCAGGTTAAATACGTTTTCGCCGAAAATTTCGGGCACGTTCATAAAATACTCTCCTCTCTCGTTGCAAAAAAAGGCGCCGTGAGCAAATTCCGGTGCAACTTCCCCACTGCGCCTCGCCGTTTTACGCTACAATTATAAAAAAAATGAGCGCGTTTGTCAAACCTTTGGGCCGACAAACGCGCTGTTTCCCGTTTTAAGCAAAGATGCGCAGGTCTTTCGACAGAATGACCGTGATGAGATCGCAGAAGAAGAAAATAATTTCACCGATCAGCAGCAACTGCAAAATACCCGCGATGAGATGCCCGCGGAAAATGCGCGTGATGCCGCCCAAAATCCAACTCGTGACCGGAATGATCGCCAAAATAATGTTGAGAATCCAGGGAAGCCCCATGTTCAGATAGCCCTTACCGTGCTTTGCCATAAAAAACCTCCGAATTTTTTATATTATCATTATAGCGCAAAAGGCAGGCGTTGTCAACGGCTTGAAAAAATTATTGTTCTGCTCTGCCGCGGAACGCTCTGCCGCGGAAAAGGCGCGGTGTTCTGCCCCGCCGCGGCACAAAGCCGCCGCAGGGCGTTTTCTGCTCCGCCGCGGGAAAGGCGCGCTTTATTGCGCCCCGCTCTTTCGCCCCGGCGGATTCACGGATACGGAGCCGGACGAAAACAAAAGGCGGTATCCTTACGAAACGGCAGCCCCGCGCTGCCGATTTGCCTGCAAAAACAGCGCACAACGATTGCAAAACGCGGCGATATGTGCTATAATTTTTGAAAGTACAAAAAGGAGAGGCACTGCCATGTTCAGGCTGATCCCCGCATTCAAAGATTACATTTGGGGCGGGCACAAACTGGAAAAGATGTACGGCAAGGGCAACGGCGGCAAAAAGGTAAGCGAGAGCTGGGAGGTTTCCGTTCACCCGGACGGGCCGAGCGGCATTGCCGGCGGCGGCACGCTGGCGCAGTATCTGGCGGAGCACCCGCAGGCCGTTTGCCCGCAGGGCGCCCCCCTGCCCGTGCTCATCAAACTCATCGACGCGGCGCAGAATCTTTCCGTACAGGTACACCCCGGCGACGATTACGCGCGGCGCGTGGAAGGCGACAACGGCAAGACGGAAATGTGGTACAGCGTGCAGGCGGACGAGGGCGCGGGCATTTACTGCGGCTTTAAAAACGACATAGCGCGCGATGATTTTGCGCGTATGGTCGAGGACGGCAGCGTGGAAAAATGTCTTAACTTTATCCCCGTGCGGGCGGGCGACTGCTATCTGATCAACGCGGGCACGGTGCACGCGATCTGCGCGGGATGCGTGATCTGCGAAGTGCAGCAGAGCAGCAACGTCACCTATCGCGTATACGATTACGGCAGGCTCGGCGCGGACGGCAAGCCCCGCCCCCTGCACATCGCCAAGGCGATGGACGTGATCGATTTTTCCGCTTTCCGCGACACGACGGGAAGCGGCGCGTATGCGGAAACGGAGGGCGGCAAAGAGCGGATTCTGACGCAGTGCGGATACTTCCGCTGCCGCGAACTGCTGCTGAGCGGCAAATGCGCCCGCAAAAACGGCGCGTCATTCACGGCGCTCACGGTGCTGGACGGCGAAGGAGAAATCGGCGGCGAACGCTTTGCGGCGGGGAACAGTTTCTTCGTCCCCTGCGGCGAACAATTCGAACTGGAAGGAAAAGCGAAGATCATTCTGACCGATCTGCCGCAGATTACTGCGGAACATTGAAAACAAGACAAAAAAAGGGAGAAAAATCATGAAATATTATGCCGGAATCGACCTCGGCGGTACGTTCATAAAATGCGGAATCGTCGATGAAAAGGGAAACATTCTCGTCAAAGACCAGATCCCCACGGGCAAAGACCGCCCCTATGAGGAGATCGCCGCAGACATGGCCGCCCTCGTGCGGCGGCTGGCGGAGAGCGCGGGCATTGAAGAAAGCGATCTGCGCGCGGCGGGAATCGGTTCGCCGGGCACGGTGAACAGCAAAAAGGGCGTGATCATCTACGCCAACAACCTGCAATGGAAAAACGTGCCGTTGGGCGGAGCGGTGGCCGAAGCGCTCGGCGTACCCGTGTTTGTGACCAACGACGCCAACGCCGCCGCGCTGGGCGAGAGCTTTGCCGGCGCCGCCAAAGGTTACGAAAGCAGCATTTTCGTGACGCTCGGCACCGGCGTGGGCGGCGGAATCATTCTCGACGGCAAACTGTTCGAAGGAAACCGCTCGGCGGGCGCGGAGATCGGGCACATGGTCATACGCGCGGGCGGCGAAAAGTGCACCTGCGGGCGCAGGGGCTGCTTTGAGGCTTATGCCTCGGCGACGGCGCTCATCCGCCAGACGAAAGAAGCGATGAAAAAGAACCCCGGCAGCGCGCTGTGGAAAGTTTGCCCGGACATCGAACAGGTGAACGGCAAAACGCCCTTCGACGCCCTGCAAACGGGTGATAAAACGGCGGAACGGGTGATCAAAAAGTATGTGACCTGGCTGGCGGAAGGGCTGGCGAACCTTGCCAACGTGTTCCGCCCCAACGCCATCGTACTGGGCGGCGGCGTATGCGCCGCGGGCGACGCGCTGCTCGAACCGCTGCGCCGCAAAATGAACCGCCTGCTGTACGGAGGCACCAAATACGCGCCCGTGCCCATCGTGATCGCTTCCCTGGGCAACGACGCGGGCCTGGTGGGTGCGGCGCACTTTGCGCAGCAGTCTGCCGGCTGAAATTTTATACGTTCGACGTTACCGAAAAAACACAAAACCGCACGCCGCTGTACTGTTTTTTGAACTTTATACGATAAAACAAATACCGCGCCCGAAAAAATTTTCGGGCGCGGTTCTTTTTCCGCCGGCAGCGGCCGCCCGGCCCCGCCGCGCGCGGCCGGCCCCCGGCTCAGCATCCTCTTATATACAGTAGCAGCGCCGTGCGCGGCCGCGCGGCATACAGGTGCAGACCGCCGAGCAGCTCGCTCCCCCGCACTTTTCGCTCCGGAACAGCGCCGTCGGCATCGCGTATGCAATAAAACGAATGCGCGTCGAGCCCTTTCAGCTTCACCGTATATTCGCCCTCTGTGCTGCCGGCAGGACGGAACGCCTGCAAAACGCCCTCGTTTTTTTCCGCATCGAAGTACATGTACGCCGTCCAATCCTCGTCGTTTTTGGTGCCGCGGTAAGGCGTGAGCATATAAAAATCTTTGAAAAAGTACTGCGAAACGGCTTTCCATTCCCCGAGCGCCTGCCGCAGCGCCGCCCAGTCGATACGGTCGCGGTCGTGGTAAAAGGCCGCCTGGATGCACATGTGCGGCAGGTACGAGGCGCGCAGAACGTACAGATCGACCTCACCGTTATCCTGCGCCTCGCCCGATTCTTTGGCGATCACGCCCGTGTACGGCAGCCACGGCACGAGGCTGGCCGTCATGGCAAGCCGCAGCGAGATCGCGGTGCGGTCGCTGTCGCTGCGCAAAAAGGACACCGCGCGGCGCATGCTTTCCAGATCGTTGCGCCCGCCGCCCGAAGCACAACTGTCGATAAACGTACATTTCCCGTTCTGCGCGCCCCAGGCGATGACGGCATCCCACAGCGCATAATGCGCCTGCATATACAAATTTTCGGAAATGCCCCTGCGGTTTTCCCCTTGGCGCGCGTCGCGCACCGCCCAATAGGGCGCGGGGTCGTAATTGAAATCTTCGCGGTAAAAATCGGCGCCCGCCGTTTCCATGGCGCGCAGTATGCGGTTTTTCGTCCATTCCAGGCAGGCGGGATCGGCGAGATCGTTCATATAAACCCCGTTGCCGCTGCCGTCTGAAATCGCCCATTCGCCCTTGTAGCCGTAATTTTTTACAAGCCCGTCGATGTGCGTAACGTGTTCCGGCTCGAACCATATAAACGTTTTCATGCCGTGCGCACGGGCGTATTCCACGCTTTCGCGGAAGGTGTTCTGCGGCCATTTTACGGGATCGAGCTCCCAGGAACCGACCGTTCCGAACCAATCCGACTCCACCGTGCGGCCGTAAGGATCCGTGTACCACCCCGCATCGAACCAACGCAGATCGATGCGGATATCGTGTTCGAAGATCGCATCCAGCGAGCGTTTCCAGCTGCCGTAATACTCGGAGATACTGCCGTCGCTGTTCGGCCTGCCCGTATCGTAGGCGAGATAGGCAGACGTGTGCGGCTGCACGGGCAGCGGCGAACCGGCCTCCTCTTTGGGCATATTAAAGGCGACGTACCACCGCCGCCACGCGTTCATGGCGGCGTCTTCATTGCAGCCGAAATAGCGCACGACGGCGACGAGCGGCGTGCGCACGCACTCGCCCGGTTTGAGATAGGTGCGCATGCCGAGCGTGCCCCCTGCCAGCACGTGCGTGGACGCGCTCTGCCCGTCGTATTCGAACGAGGCGTTCCATGTGCCGCCCCAGCCGAGCGCGAGCAATGCGCCGCCGCTCTCCGTTTGTACATTGAAATAAGGGAAATAAACGTGCGATGCCCGCCCTTTCGGCGAAATGAATTCCACATTCTCCGCACCGAGATCGCGGTCATAGGGCCGATACTGGTTTTCGTGGTCGCCCAAAATGCCTTTCAGCCGCGCGCCCTGCCCGTTGATGCGCAGATCGGCGGCATTCACCTTTTCCAAAACGGCGCTGTCGGTTTTGCCGCAGTTGTAAAAATATACCGTCCACTCGTACGCGCCGTGTGCGGGATACACGGCCGTTTCCAGGCGGATGTGCAGCGTTTCGTCCGCCGCGTATTCCAGCGATACCGATCTTTTTTCGCCTTTTTCGCCCTCTTTTTTGCCTAAAAGGTGACAGCCCTGCAATCCCCTGTAAGATTTTCCGCCATATACAAAAGAAATCGGAAAATTTTCCGGTTTCTCCAAAAACGCATAAAATTCCTCTTCTGCCTGCACCGTTTTCCGCCCTCCGCAATCTTTTTTCGGCGGCGTAAAATATCCGCCGGCTTTCTCATTATAACACAGCTTTCCGGCAACGTCAATACTCGCGCGGTATTTCCTCTCTGTAAAAAATGTGCGCATGGCTTTTGATGAAACCGGAATTTTTTGCCTTTTCCTTTCCGCGCAAAAAAGGAGCGGCTCCCCGAAAAAACGGGGAGCCGCTCCTTTTTTATTCTGACATCAGGCCTTTTTATTGAATACCTGAACGCGGTCGAGCGAAGTTTTGGGGATGGCCGCATAGCGCGAAAGAAAATCGCGGCTGCGGTAAACCAACATATTGGAAATGCAAATTTCCAGTTTGTGCTCCCCCGCAGACAGCGCCGGCAGTTCGGTGCGGAAAGGGGAAACGATGCTCTCCGCCACCGGCTCGCCGTCGACATACACCGCGCACAACTCGCCGGAAAATTCGATTCCGAGCGCGCTGCCGCCCGCAAACGCCGTTTCAAAGAGCAGCTCACCGGAAAAGGCGGGCATTTCGCCGCGGCCGTTGACGTCTGTTCCCGCGGCGATCTCTTTGACGAAGGCGAAGTCCGCTTCGCCCGCGGCGCGCGCGGAGAGGCGGAAGGTTTGCGGTTCGCTCACCGTTTCGTAAACTGTTTTTTGCGCCCTTTCGCCGGGCAGATCGCACAGCGAATACAGCGCCGCGTGCCCCGCTTCCAGTTCGACGGGCAGTTTGCCGTTTTCCAATGCCAGATACGGCGCGTTTTCAGCAAAATACTCGCGGTACGAACGCGCAAACGGCACTTCGAGGCGGGTTTTTATCTTCTCCCCGCCCTCGTTGAACAGCATGAGCAGGTGTTTGCCGCCGCCCGTTGCATGCAGCACGCGCAGGTGTTTTGCGCGCTTTTCCGCGCGCACGTCGTACAGGCCGCGCTCTTGCAGCGTATTGCCCAGCCGCGCAGGCGGTACCGCGGCCGCCCCCGCAAACGGCGGGCGCGTTCCCAAATAGAATACCGGCACGCGGGAAGCGATTTTTCCCAGTTTTTGCAGCAACGTATGCGGAAAACAAGCGCCGGAAGGCACGACGAGACAGGAATATTCCGCCGCCCCCGCGCGCAGTTTGCCGCCGCTCTCCTCTCCGAGCGCGTAGGCGGGCACGATGTCGAAATCGATCTGGCTCTGCGCGAGCGCCTTGCAGGCGACGTCGCACGGCATATACGGTTTGCCCGACCATTCTGCGTCTGCATGGTACAATACCGCCGCCGTGATCACCTGTTTTTTTCCTTCGAGCGCGCCGATCACATCCAGCATATACCTTGTGAGTTTGCAGAAGGCGCCGTATGCGGGGTTATTGCCCTCGCCGTAAAAATGGGGCGGGCAGTCTGCATCGGGATACCGCATGGAAAAGGCGTGCGGAATAAAATAGTTGACGCCGCGCACCAGCATATGGTCGGCCAGCCACTTCATGGTGCGCACCGATTCGTTCCAGCCGTAGGCGCCGAATATCTCGCACAGCGCCCTGCCCTGTTTGGCGGGATCGATGTGCGCGTCGGAAGAGGCCAGTTTTGCCAGCGTGTAGTTGAAAAAGGTGGCATCGGAAAAGCCGCCGCCGAGAGAAATGCGGTGCGTGTATTCGGGGAATTCCGGGCGAATCTGGTGCAGAACGACGTCGATGCCGGCGATGTCTGCCCCGCGCATACTCTTGAAATAGTGCCCGGCAGAAAAGCCGAGCCGCGTGTGCGCACCCATATCCTCGATGATGTGCCCCGAGTACAGCACGCCGCGGGCGCGGCACCAGTCGCCCAGTTTCTGCACGAAATTGCGCGAATAGGCATCGGTCACCTCTTCCATGAAGGCGCCGCGGATCTCCGCCGTCTTTTCGCCGATGTCGAACCACAGCGCTGTGAGCATGGAGGGCGCAAAACCCTCCACGCGGCGCGCCAGCGCACCGTAAAAAGCATCGTTCCACGGATAGGCCATGCCCTCGATGCCGAGCGTGCAGTTATAAACATTGGGAGGATCGAAGGGGTTGACGTACATCCCGTTGCCGATGCGCGGCTCGTCTGAGAAAAACCCCGCGAACGTTTTGCCGAACTGCGCGCCGTAATGCTCGTAATGCGGCTCGTAGACCGCCTCGATGAGCGCGTCGACCGATTTCGGTTCCATCATGTCGATGTACGAGGGATGAACGCTGCCGGCGCGCGTTTTGCTCACTGCCACCACCGTCCACAGCCCCGCGGGCACATCCCAGTAGAGAAAATCGCCCTCGGCGCAGGCGGTGATGTCCTGCCCGCGCGACCAATCCGTTTTGTCGCCGCGGCGCGGAAAGGCGACGGCGCAGAGCAGGCTCTCTTCGTTGGCGTGCTCGCGGTCGGAATACAGCAGGATTTTGGCGCCCGGCATGGGGCCGGCGACGTCGGTGGCGTTTTCGCAGATGTGCCACTGCCGCAGCTGCGGATATTTTTGTTTGATGATGCCGTTTGCGTAGCCGGTGGGAAAGTTTTTATCGTCGAGCAGCCACACTTTCATGCCCAGTTTTTCGGCGGTGCGCATGACGATATCCATATCCCGCCACCAGCTTTCGCCGCAAAAACCTTCGTGCGGGCGCGATTCGACGCACAGCGCCCGCGCGCCCGTATCGTAAATTTTATGTATTTCCTCTTCGATGCAGCCAGTATCCCCTTCGCGCATCCACAAAAAGGGGAATATCCTCTCTTCGGTCATCGTCTGTCCTCCGTTTTTTTGTGCGTAAAGCACTCTTCGTACCATTATAACCGCGGAAAAACGGCATGTCAATAATTTTGCCGAAATTTTCTTCGCGCAATTTTCGGGCAGTTCCTTGCGCCCGGTTTGCGGCCGCACATTCGCGGGCAAACGCAGCCGCGGAGCGAAAAATCAACGTTCCGCTCCTCCGGCGCCGCATCCTGCAATGCCTGTGCCGCGCCACCCGTGCCGTATGCAGACGTGCCCGGCGACACCCAAAATTCCCCGCAAAAATTGCGAAGAGCGAAGTCACTCTGTATGCCCTTCGCCCTGCCAGAGCGGGTAGCGGCATTTATCTTCTTCGGTGATCTTGCGCAAAACTTTGCACGGAACGCCCACGGCGACTACGCCGGGCGGGATGACGCCCTTGACCACGCTGCCCGCACCGATCACCGCGCCGTCGCCGATCTCCGCGCCCGCGAGGACGGTGCTGCCCGCGCCGATCCACACGTCGCTGCCCACTTTGATGGGTTTGGCGATCTCCATGCCCGCCCGCCTCTGCTCTGCGTCGAGCGCGTGCTCGGCGGTAGTGAAACAGCAGTTGGGCGCGATGAAAACGTGGTCGCCGAAGGTGACTTCGGCGACGTCGGTAATGACGAGGTTATGGTTGGCGTAAAAATAATCGCCCACCGAAATGTTGTAGCCGTAATCGCACCAGAAAGGCGGCGTAATGTACGCATCTTTGCCCACTCTGCCCAAAAGCCGGCGCAACAGCGCGCCCAGTTCTTCGCGGGCGTTGGGACTCAGTTGGTTGTAGCGGTGGCACAGCTCTTTGCCCTTGGCGATCTCCGCCTCGTAGGCGGGATTGTAACAGCCCTGAAACAGGCAGTTCAAGGGTACGACGGGCTTTTTATCTATTTTATCTCCATTTGCCGGCCGGCACGGCGGCGCGCTTTCATTTATTTTACCACGGCAGGCGCGCTTTTTCAACGTTTTTGCGAACATTCCGCATCGGAAAATGCAAAAAAGATCCCGCCGGATATCTCCGACAGGATCTTTGCCGACAAATACATATTGTGCGCGGCGATCGGGCAGAAGCCGCCGCGGCATCAGTCGAAATAATAGGGCTTGCCCGTCTTATCCGACTCATAAATGCCTTCGAGAATATGGGTAACGACCGCGGCCTGATCTGCCGTGACGTACAGCTTGCCCTTGCCGAGAATAGCGTTGGTAAAGCAGGCCGATTCGAGGTCTTCGGGCGCGCCGCCGGCGGCGCCGTCGAAAAACGCGACGGATGCTCCGCCGAGATCGGGCGTGATGATGACCTGTTTGCCGCCCAATACGGTATTGAGGCGCAGTCCGTTGATCATATCCGCACCGCCCTTGTCGCCGCAGATGGTGGTGATCGCCTCGCGGGGATCCGCCATGTTGAGCGCCCAGCTGGATTTGAGGTAGATGACCGCGCCGTTCTTCATGACGACGAAGCCGAACGCGCTGTCTTCGGCGGTGAATTTTTCGGTATCCCAGTCGCCCCAGGCGTTGCCGGTATTCTTCTGCTTATTGAGCTTGTGGAAGGTTTTGCCGACGCAGTAGGCGGGCTCGTAGTTGTTCATCATGAACAGCGTGAGATCGAGCGCGTGCGTGCCGATATCGATCAGCGGGCCGCCGCCCTGTTTTTCCTGGTCGATGAACACGCCCCAGGTGGGCACCGCGCGGCGGCGGATGGCGATGGCTTCGGCATAATAAATGTCGCCGAACATATCCTCGTCGGCGCGCGCTTTCATGTACAGCGCGTCGGGACGGAAACGGTTCTGGTAGCCGATGGTGAGCACCTTGCCCGACTTATCGCGCGCATCCAGCATCTTTTTCGCCTCGGCGTAGTTCATCGCCATCGGCTTTTCACACAGAACGTGCTTGCCCGCGTTGAGCGCCGCCACCGTGATCTCGCAGTGCGCGCAGTTGGGGGTGAGAACGAGCACCGCGTCGATGCTCTTGTCTTTCAGAAGTTCCCTGTAATCGGTGTACACGGCGCTGTCGGGCGTGCCGTATTCTTCGCGCGCTTTGACGGCGCGCTCCTCGATGATGTCGCAGAAGGCCACCATTTCCGAGGCGGGGTTCCGCTTTTCGGCGGGCATATGTTTGCCGTTGGCGATGCCGCCGCAGCCGATGACGCCGATCCTTACTTTCTTTTCCATGTTATCATCCTCTTTTTTTGATATTTTTTGCCGCCTTGCGCGGCGAATTGCACTGTTTTTGCAGGTACGTTGCCTTTATTTCGCAAACCTGCGCATATTTTGCAGGCTCTTTTCGAGGTATTCCTTTTCGCCGCAGGGGTACTGCTCCACTTCGAGAATCGCCCATTCCACGCCCTGCGCTTTCGCCTGCGCGAACACGCCGGGCATATCGACGACGCCTTCGCCGACCACGGGCTGCGCAAGTTTTGCCGCCTCGCCCGCGGCCGCCTCTTTGATGTGCACCGCCGCGAGTTTATCGCCCATGCCTTTCATATACGAAACGGGATCTTTGCCGCCCACGTGCAGCCAGAACACGTCCGTTTCGGCCGTGATGCCCGCATCGGATACGAATTTTTTCATGTAATCGTTTCCGCCTTCGAATTCGTGCGCGTGATTGTGATAGCCGAGCACGACGCCGCGGGCGTCGAGCAGCGATTTTACCCGCGCCGTGATTTGCAGCAGGTCGGCATATCTCTTTTCATCGCCGAAAACATCCGTGCCTACCCACGGTATAAATACATACTTTATGCCCAGTTCGTCGATGTAGGGCAAATTCTCTTCGATGGCCGCCGCGCCGATGTGCGCGGAAACAGGCTGCAAATTGTATTTTTCAACCAGCGCTTTCATTTCGGCGGGCGTTTTGCCGTAAAAGCCGGCAAATTCCACGCCGTCGTACCCCGCTTCGGAGACCAGTTTCAAAGTTTCTTCCGCGCCGTTCTTTTCGGCAAACACGCGCAGGCTGTATAACTGTACTGCCAGTTTCATGATCGTTCTCCTTTTTTTCGGTTATGCCCACCACATATTGGTGTTTCCCTGGCGGATGATGCTCTCCTGCACCAGTCTGATCGCCTTTTCCAGCCCCTCTTTGGGCGCCATGAGGCCGTCTTCGTGCTCGATGGAAATGGAATCGTCGTAGCCGGCGATGAACAGTTCGGAGAATATCTGCTTCCACAGAGCCGCGTCGTGCCCGTAGCCGAGCGTGCGGAAAGACCAGGAACGTTCGGGGAAATTTGTGAACGACGTGGGATCGAGCACGCCGTTTTTGCGGACGTTGTGGCCGATGAGCTGCGTATCTTTGGCGTGGAAATAATAGATGGCCTTGTGCGCGCCCAGTTCGCGGATGACTTCGGGGATATCCATGCCCTGCCACAGCAGGTGCGAGGGATCGATGTTGGCGCCGATAAGGTCGCCCACGGCGTCGCGCAGGCGCAGGCAGGTGCGGGGATTGTACACGCAGAAGCCGGGGTGCATTTCCAGTGCGATGCGCTTTACGCCGTTATCGGCGGCGAATTTGACCGCCTCTTTCCAGTACGGGATGAGCACTTCGTTCCACTGCCATTCCAGCGATTTGGGATACTCGGGCGGCCACGCGCAGATGTTCCACGACGGCGTTTTCGCGTCAGGATCGGCGCCGGGGCAGCCGGAAAAGGTGACGATGCGGTCGATGCCGATCTGCCCGGCGAGCACGCACGCGGCGCGGAAATCCGCCTCGTAGCGGGCGGCCTCCGCTTTATCGGGATGCACGCAGTTGCCGTGCACCGCCAGCGCGGAAATGCCCATGTTGTGGCGTTTGAACGTATCCAACAGCTGTTCGCGCGCCTTTTTGTCTTTGCTCAGAACGAGCGCGTCGGCATGCGCCTTGCCGGGATACCCGCCCACGCCCAGTTCGAATTCGTCGACGCCCAGCGACGAAAGGTATTGAAGGCTCTCGTCGAGGCTGTACCCGCCGAGAATGCCGCTGACTACACTGATCTTCATTTTACTCCCTCCCTTTGCCGCGACCGCGGCAGATTTAGTACACGGAAATTCCGCGCGGCCTGTCGCGCGGAACGCGCTTACAGTTTTGTTTTGATGACCTCGTTTTCGCGGGCGGAACGCGCGGCCGCTTCCATGAGCCGCATCACGCGGATGACCTCGGGGCGGCGGATGGCTTTTTTCCGCCTTGCCGGCGCAGGCCGCCGCAAAGTTTTTATAGAACGCGAACGGTTCCGCGTGCACCACGGGCAGAGGCAGCTGCTGCACGGAATCGCCCTCGCGCGGGGCCATGGTGCGGGTAAAGCCGTTGCCCGCCTTGATGCCCTTTACGTGTGCATCTTTTTTGACGAGCACGCGAGTCATGCCGCCGGAAAGATCCCAGTCGGCCACGGTGGCCGTGCCCTCGGTGCCGTATACCTGCCAGCGCGGCAGGTTGCGGAAACAGTCGGTGGCGACGACGACGCGGTATTTGACGCCGTTTTCGAAATCGACGGTGAGGTTGAAGCCGTCGTCTACCTCCTCGCCGTAGATGTAACTGTATTCGCAGTACAGGCTTTTGACGGGCGAATCGATCATGAGCAGCATCTGGTCGATGAGGTGCACGCCCCAGTCGAGCATCATGCCGCCGCCCTGCGCCTCTTTTTTGCGCCAGTCGCCGGGGATGCCGTTGCCGCCCATCACGCGCGATTCGATGCAATACACGTCGCCCACCGCCCCGGTATCGACGATGTTTTTGACGGTGAGATAATCGTCGTCCCAGCGGCGGTTCTGATGCACTTCGAAAAGCACGCCCGCCTTTTCCGCCGCGTCGTACATTTCGTTTGCCATGGCAGAGGTGAGCGAGATCGGCTTTTCGCTGATGATGTTTTTGCCCGCCGCGGCCGCCGCCTTTACATACGGAAGGTGGAAATCGTTGGGCGTGGCGATGAGCACCGCGCCGACGGACTTGTCCGCCCAAACCTCTTCCGCACTCGCATAGGCGCGCAGGCCCGCCTCTTCCGCCGCCTTTCCGCGGGCGGGATCGATGTCGTACACGCCGACGGCGCGCAGGGGGTATGCGGGGTCGGTTTTGTTATACTCGGCAAGGCAATGGGCGTGATAGCCGCCCATGCCGCCGTAACCGATGATTACGAGATTCATAACTTTGCTCCATTGTGTTGACTTTATTTTCCGTCAATGATATAATACCACTGAAAATTGCGCTTTTCTACTCATTTTTCCAAATATATCTACCGATTATTGACTTATTATGAAAACTTCTTATTATTATGAAGCTCTGCACGACAAAAACGACGTGGTGGAAATCCACATCGGACTGAGCGGCACGACGCTGCCGCACTTTCACCGCAGTTTCGAAATGCTGTATGTATGCAACGGCACGGCGCGCTTTACAATCAACGGCGAAACGTTCGTGGCCGGCCGCGACGAGATCGCCTTCGTGCACAAGTGCTGCGTGCACGAACTGGAACCGAGCAAAGATTTTTTCGATTATGTAATGATCATCGGCCCGCGGTTTTCCGAAGACTTTGCCAAACTGTTCGAAAAAAAGACTTTGCGGCCCTACCTTGCAGACAGAGAATTCAACCGCACGGTGCGGCCGTATTTCGAAAAGATGCACGCGCTGGCCCCGAAAAACGGCCCCGCCGAAGAATTGATGAAAAAAGGGCTGACCAACATGATCGTGGGCAGCCTGCTCATGCATTACCCTGCCGTGCCCGTGACCACGACGCCGCATATAGGAATCATCGTGCAGGCCCTCGGATACATCGACGACCATTACGCCGAGCCGATCACGCTCGACACCATTTCCTCGGAATTCGGCTACAACAAGTATTATTTTTCGCGGCTGTTCAACTCGTACATCGGCGACACGCTCAACAGTTACATCAATATGGTGCGCGTGCGCAAAGTCGTATCGGCGGCGCAGAAAGAGAGCGATCCGAACCTTTCCGCCCTCGTGTTCGAAAACGGATTCGATTCGATGACCACTTTTTACCGCAACTTTTCAAAGTATTACGACAAGCCGCCCACGGAAGTGTTCCGCCGGCACTGAACAAAACCGGTTCCCGCCGGAAGAAAAAGAACGCCCCGCCCCGCGGCAGACGGAAGCAGACTTCCGTTTCCCGCGGGACGGGCGTTTTTTTCAGTCTTTCACGCTGTAACTCTCTACATGAGGGCAGTCTAATCCGTCGAGCACGGGAACCTGCGGCGCCACGTATTCCGCTGCCTGCACGAGCAGTTTCTGCACCGCGGGGATCTTGTAAGTGGGGTACGTTTCGTGGCCGGGGTTGAAATAAAAGAACTTGCCGCTGCCGCGCCTGAACACGCAGCCGCCGCGCAATACCTCGCCGCCGCGGAACCAGCCGATGTATACCAGTTCGTCGGGCGCGGGAATGCCGAACGGTTCGCCGTACATCTCTTCCTGCGGGATATCGATGTATTCGCCCAGTCCGCGGGCGATCGGGTGCGTCATGTCTACGCACCACAGGCGCTCGTGCTCGCCGTCTTCGCGCCATTTGAGGGTGCCGGGCGCGCCCGTGAGCCGCATGAACGGCTTGGATTTGTGCGCCGAGTGCAAAAATACCATGCCCATGCCGCGGTGCGCGCGGTCGACTACTTTCTGCACGATATCGTCGGCAACGGCGTCGTGATACCAATGCCCCCACCAGAACATCACTTCGGTATTTTCAATGATCTCGTCGGTCAGGGCCGACGCGCCTTCCCCGTCGATGCGCACGAGCGTGACGTCGTTGCCCGCTTTGCGCAGGAATGCCGCAATGCACTCCGCCATCCCCTCGGGATAGGCCTTTTTCCCCTCTTCCGAATCCATGGACAGATTGTGTTCGCAAACAACCGTGATCTTCATAAAGAAAACCTCCTTCCGCCGCCTGCCGCGGCGGCTTTTTTGTTACTATATTAGCACAAAAAATTGACTTTTTCTACACGTTTTTGGCTTTTTTTCTCCCAAAAATTGACTTCTAACGCGCATTGCCGCATCAATACAGCAGCCGCGCCGTTTCGGGCAGGGTGAGCACGGTGTTGTTGTCGCCCCGCACGGTGAAATGCTCTTCGTGAAAGGTTTTGTGCGGGATCATGTACACCCGTTTTTCCCGCCATTCCCCCTTTACGCTGTCGGAAAACCGCCGCCCGGAAAGTATGTAAGCGAAAATGCCGGCATTCAGTTCGACGACGGCGTTTTCATACCCCTGCGCGAAACAGTTTTTAATGGCGATCTTGATGCGGAAACTGATAAAATTGTCGCTGAGCATCACGCCCGAACCCTTGCAGTGCGGGCAGGCGCGCGTGAGCATGGCGATGTTGTCGCTCTTGAACTTTTTGCGCGTGAACTGCATAAGGCCGAAATCGGTCATGGCGGAAACGTTGCACTTGGCCCTGTCTTGCGAGAGCCCCTCTTCCAAAGCGGCAGCCACCGCCTCGCGGAGGGCGTGACTGTTCATATCGATGAAATCCACCACGACGATGCCGCCGATGTTTCGCAGACGCA